>CAZUJE010000034.1:0-23256 GCA_964620215.1 uncultured Hyphomicrobiales bacterium | reverse complement strand
ACGGCTTCGGCTTCCTGCGCTCGCCCGACGCCAACTATCTCGCGGGCCCGGACGATATTTATATATCTCCCTCGCAGATCCGCCGCTTCTCGCTGCGTTCCGGCGACACGGTCGAAGGCCATATCCGCAGCCCGAAGGACGGCGAGCGCTATTTCGCCCTCCTGAAGGTCAACACCATCAATTTTGAAGATCCCGAAAAGATCAAGCACAAGGTTCATTTCGACAATCTGACGCCGCTTTATCCAAACCAGCGGATCAAGATGGAGCATGACGATCCGACCAAGAAGGATCTGTCCGCGCGCATCATCGACATCGTGGCTCCGCTCGGCAAAGGCCAGCGCGCGCTCGTGGTAGCACCGCCGCGCACGGGCAAGACGGTTCTCCTCCAGAACATCGCCCACGCCATCACTGCCAATCATCCGGAGTGCTATCTGATCGTTCTTCTGATCGACGAGCGCCCGGAAGAAGTCACCGACATGCAGCGTTCGGTGAAGGGCGAGGTCGTTTCCTCCACCTTCGATGAGCCGGCCTCGCGCCACGTGCAGGTCGCCGAAATGGTAATCGAAAAAGCAAAACGTCTCGTGGAACACGGCCGTGACGTCGTGATCCTGCTTGATTCAATTACCCGCCTCGGCCGTGCCTACAACACTGTTGTTCCTTCTTCGGGCAAGGTGCTGACGGGCGGCGTCGATGCCAACGCGCTCCAGCGCCCGAAGCGTTTCTTCGGCGCCGCGCGTAACATCGAGGAAGGCGGCTCGCTGACCATCATCGCGACCGCGCTGATCGATACCGGCTCGCGCATGGACGAAGTGATCTTCGAAGAGTTCAAGGGCACGGGTAACTCGGAAATCATCCTGGACCGCAAGGTCTCCGACAAGCGCGTGTTCCCTGCCCTCGACATCACCCGCTCCGGCACCCGCAAGGAAGAGCTGCTCGTGCCGCCGGATGTGCTCAAGAAGATGTATGTGCTCCGCCGCATCCTGAACCCGATGGGCACCATCGATGCGATCGAGTTCCTGCTCGACAAGCTGCGGCAGACCAAGGGCAACAGCGACTTCTTCGATTCGATGAACGCCTGAACGGGATCAACCATCATGGCCGCCGGCGAATGCGAACTTTGCAACGCCGGCGGCGCGATCCTGAAGAACCGCCTCGCTTACGCACGGCCTGAACATCGCCCGCTAGGGCCGGGACACATGATCGTTGTCCCCTTCCGGCATGTGGCCGGTTATTTCGAAATGACACTCGAAGAGAAACAGGCCGTGGCCTGCTCGACCAGGCGAAATCCTTGCTCGACAGGGAACACGCTCCCGACGGCTACAATATCGGCGTGAACATCGGCGAAGCCGCCGGCCAGACACGGATGCATGTCCATGTGCATCTGATCCCGCGCTTCAAGGGTGACGTGGAAAATCCGGGCTGCGGGATTCGGTGCGTGCTTGCGAAAAAGAAAGGCTAATCAGCCCGCGAGTTTTGCCGGCTCCGTAATCGGCAGCGAACAGCTTTCACCGACGCAGACAAAGGCGGCTCCCTGCGTGGGGGCCGCTTCCAGTTTTGCCCGCGCCGGATGATTGGCCGGAAGTGCCTCCGCATCCTTCGCCCGCAGCAAAGTGCGATCCAGAAACGAGAGCTGCAAGGCAGCGCTGGCGAACTGTTCGGCCTTTGCGCCGGTGACGACGATCTCTTTGTGACGCAGCCGCAGGTCAAGCGCGTTCAGGGTCGCCGCGTGGTTGAACAGGCTTTCCGCTGCTTGCGGTAGCGCCCCGTCAAACAGACGATCCGCCCGTTCGCGATATTTGTCGTCGCCCGCAAGCAGCGAAAGCCGGATCAGGTTTTGCGCCATGGTGGCGTTCGGATTTGGCAATGCGTCATCGCGGGTGAGCGCAAGCCGGACAATCAGCGTTTTCGCGTCGTCGGCGGTGAGATAATAGACGCCGCTTTCCTTGTCAGCGTGATGCTTTTCCAGAAGCGCGGTCCACCCAACCGCGCACTTTAAAAATTCCTCCTCGCCCGTCGCCTGATGCAGCGCGAGTGCTGCCCGGATCATCGCCGCGTAATCCGACGACAGGCCCGGAAATACCAGCCGCCCTTCCCGCCAGCTATGACCGAGTCTTGCATTTTGCGTCATCGATTCGGTGACGAAACGGAATGCGCGCTTTGCCATCGCGGTCCACTCGCCCTCTCCCAGCATCGCGCCGGCATTGGCTAGCGCCGCGATCATCAGTCCGTTCCAGTCGGCGAGCACCTTGTCGTCGAGTCCTGGCCGGACTCTTTTGGCGCGAGCTTCCAGCAATATCTCGCGCAACTTGCGCAGCCTGGTGTCGTCGCAGGAATTGCGCGAGGGCGTGTTGGAGCGATTGAGAATGTTGTGGCCTTCGAAATTGCCGTCCGCCGTTACGTCATAGATCGAGGCGAAATAATCGGCGTCTTCCTTGCCGAGGACCGTTTCAATTTCGGCCTTCGACCAGACGTAGAATTTTCCCTCCTCGCCTTCGGAGTCGGCATCGAGGCTTGAGGAGAATCCGCCGCCCGGCGTGGTCATCTCGCGTGCGAGCCATTCCACGGTTTCCGAGGCGCGGTCCTTGAACAGCGCATTGCCGCTCCGGGCGTAAGCAAGCGCCAGCAGCTCCAAGAGCTGGGCGTTGTCGTAGAGCATCTTTTCGAAATGCGGGACGAGCCAGCGCTCATCCACGGAATACCTGGCGAAGCCGCCGCCGAGATGGTCGTAGATGCCGCCCTCGCCCATGCGCTCCAGGGCCAGCTCCACGATCCCGAAATAGTGCGTATCGCCGGCGCGCTCCCCCGCGCGCCAGAGGAGTTCGAGCATCGAGCATTGCGGAAATTTCGGCGCGCCCTTCAGCCCGCCATGGACCGGATCGAACAGCGCAGCAATGCGTGTTGCAACCTCGTTGAGTTGCGCGGGTCCGATCTGAACCTTCCCTTCAACGCGCGCGCGCTCCGCGAGCTTCTCGACCAGAACTTTCTTGTTGTTATCGACCTTCACTTTTTCCTCGCGGAAAATCCGCGAGACCTCGCGCAGCACATTCACGAAGGCCGGCCTTCCGTAGCGCGCGTCCTTCGGAAAATACGTGCCGCCCCAGACCGGCTCACCCTTCGGCGTCAGGAACATGGTCAGCGGCCAGCCGCCCTGCTCGCCCATCATGTGGAGCGCGTTCATGTAGATCTCGTCGATCTCGGGCCGCTCCTCGCGATCGACTTTGATGTTCACGAACAGTTCGTTCATCACCTTGGCGGTGGCGTCGTCCTCGAAGCTCTCATGCGCCATCACATGGCACCAGTGGCAGGCGGCGTAGCCCACGGAGAGCAGGATCGGCTTTCCGCTGCGTTCGGCTTCGGCCAGCGCTTCCGGTGACCACGGCCACCAATCGACCGGGTTATCCTTGTGCTGAATGAGATACGGACTGGTCTCGCGCGCGAGCCGGTTCTCGGGCATTTTGGATTTCCTTTTCGGCCACGAGATTAGCACGTGCCTCGCGCGGACTAAGAATTGGGTCAGGAATGAACGCGCTCAGATGAAAGTTTCAACCGGCGATACGATCTACGCACTCTCATCCGGCCGCTTGCCGGCGGCCATCGCGGTCGTGCGCATCTCCGGTCCTCGTGCGCGGATCGCACTGGAGACGCTCGTCGGAAAATTGCCGGAGCCGCGCCGCGCCGCCTATGCCGCGATCAAAAACCCAGACACGAAAGAAATGATCGACGACGCCATTGCGATCTGGATTCCCGGCCCGAAAAGCGAGACCGGCGAGGATATGGCCGAAATTCACCTGCATGGTGGCCGCGCGCTTGTCGCTGCGGTATTTCAAATCCTTGCAAACATTGACGGATTCCGGCTCGCGGAACCGGGCGAATTCACCCGCCGCGCGCTTCTGAACGGAAAAATCGATCTCACCGCGGTGGAAGCGCTCGGCGATCTCATTGCTGCGGAAACCGAAGCACAACGGCGGCAGGCGTTGCATCAGTTCCGGGGCGCGCTCGCGAAGAAAGCCGACGATTGGCGCGAGCGGCTTCTGGATGCGCTGGCGCTGATGGAAGCCTCCATCGATTTTTCCGACGAAGGCGATGTGCCGCAAAATTTGCAGGCCGCATCGGCCGCGTCCTTGGGTGCGATTGCGGACGAGATGGAAACCGCACTTTCGAGCGCGCACCGGGGCGAGAAATTGCGCGAGGGTTTTGTGGTCGCGATTGCGGGTCCGGCCAATGCCGGGAAATCGACGCTGCTGAATACGCTCGCCAAGCGCGACGTTGCCATCGTCACCGACATCCCTGGCACCACGCGGGATCAGATCGAAATCTTCCTCGATCTCAAGGGGGTGCCGGTGGTGCTGGTGGATACGGCGGGAATCCGGGAGACGAGCGATCCGATTGAACGCGAAGGCATCCGCCGTGCCCTGGCGCGGGCGCATGAGGCCGATCTCGTTTTGTGGCTCGTGGATGCGGAAGATCACTATCCGCCGAAGCCACCCGCCGGCCACGCCCGCAGCATTACGGTCCGCACCAAGGCGGATCGGCTGGCATCTGGTGCCCGGTCCAATGCACCGGAAATTTCATCGGGAATTTCCGATCCGATCACCATCTCCGCGCATACAGGCGAAGGCATGGACCGCCTCATCGAAACGCTTGCGCGAGAGGCGGAAGTGCTTGCGGGGGAGCCCGCGCTCGTCACGCACGCGCGGCAACGGCAAGCGATATCCGATGCCGTGGACCGGATACGATCGGCGCTGAAAATCCAGTCATCGGGTTCGGAAGAACTGGTCGCCGAGGACATCCGGTTGGCCGCCCGCGCCATGGGCCGCGTCACCGGCCGCGTCGATGTCGAAGAGGTTCTGGATCGGGTCTTCAAAAACTTCTGTATTGGTAAATGAAAGGTTAACGGGTCGAGTCGGACCCGTTTTGATTCACGTGAAACACCTCCATTGATTCACGTGAAACAGGAGAAGAGTCCTGCTTTCGGCCCTGTCCGTTCCCTTAATATTTCACCCGCGTTTCACGTGAAACAGCGGGCGCTTTGACGGAATCAATCGCCTTCGTTACAGCCTCCGGCATGAGCGAAAAATTTGATGTGATCGTCGTCGGCGGGGGTCACGCGGGCTGTGAAGCTGCGGCCGCTTCCGCGCGCATGGGCGCTCGCACGGCGCTGGTCACGCATCGCTTCGCGACAATCGGCACCATGTCCTGCAATCCCGCCATCGGTGGTCTCGGCAAAGGCCATCTCGTTCGGGAGATCGACGCGCTCGACGGCCTCATGGGCCGCGTCGCCGATGCCGGCGGAATCCAGTTTCGGATGCTCAATCGCCGCAAGGGACCGGCCGTGCGCGGCCCGCGCGCCCAGGCGGATCGCAAGCTCTACGCGGCGGCAATGCAGCGCGCGATTTCGCAGATCGAAAACCTCACCGTGATCGAAGGTGAAGCCGACGATCTGATTCAACGCGGTGGAGAAGCTGTGGGTATCCGGCTCAAAGATGGCCGTGAACTGGGCACTTCCTCAGTGGTGTTGACTACGGGGACATTTCTTCGCGGACTCATTCACATTGGCGAGCAGAAAATTCCTGCCGGCCGCGTGGGCGAAGCGCCGGCGATGGGACTCTCGAGAACGCTCGATGCAGCGGGCTTCGCGCTTGCTCGCTTGAAGACAGGGACGCCGCCGCGTCTTGATGGCCGGACGATCGATTGGGCTTCGCTCGAGATGCAGTCGGGCGACGACACGCCGGAGCCGTTTTCGATGCTCACCGAAGCAATCACCAATCCGCAGGTCTCCTGTGGCATCACTCGCACCACACAGGCCACGCACGATCTCATCCGCGCGAACGTGCATCGCTCGCCGATGTATTCGGGCCAGATCGAAAGCCGCGGCCCGCGCTACTGCCCGTCGATCGAGGACAAGATCGTCCGCTTCGGCGACCGCGAAGGGCATCAGATCTTTCTGGAACCGGAAGGGCTCGATGATCCGACCGTCTATCCCAACGGAATTTCGACTTCGCTGCCGGAGGAAGTTCAGCTCGGCATCATCGCCACCATTCCCGGTCTGGAAAACGCGAAGATGGTGCGGCTCGGCTACGCCATCGAATACGACCATGTCGATCCGCGCGAACTGCATCCGACGCTTGAGACGAAGCGCATTCCGGGTCTTTTCCTGGCGGGCCAGATCAACGGCACGACTGGTTATGAGGAAGCTGGTGCCCAGGGACTTGTCGCTGGCCTGAATGCGGCGCGCAGAGCGTCTAATTTGGATGGTTACGTTTTCGACCGTGCCGAAGCCTACATCGGAGTGATGATCGACGATCTCGTCACGCGCGGCGTGACGGAGCCGTACCGCATGTTCACCTCGCGCGCGGAATATCGTTTGAACCTTCGTGCCGATAATGCGGACCAGCGGCTGACGGAGCGCGGGATCGAAATCGGATGCGTGGGGGCCGAGCGGCGGAGCAAATTCCGCGCGAAGAAAGCGGCTCTGGAATCTGCGCGTGTGCTGGCGCGTTCCTTGTCCGTGACACCTAACGAAGCCAATCGATTCGGATTCGTTCTGAAGCTTGATGGGCAACGGCGCACGGCGTTCGATTTGCTGTCCTATCCCAATTTCGGAATCGCCGAAGTCGCGCGCATTTGGCCGGAGCTTGGTTCACTGCCGCAGAAGATCGCGGAGCAGCTGGAGATCGACGCCAAATACTCGGTCTATCTGGAGCGGCAGGCTGACGACGTGGAGCGCTTCCGCAAGGAGGAAGCTTTGAACATTCCGGGCAGCATCGAATATCTTTCGATCGCAGGCCTCTCGAACGAGCTTCGTCAGAAGCTGAATACGGTGCGCCCTGCCACCATCGGGCAGGCAAATCGTATTGAAGGAATGACACCGGCGGCACTTGCGCTGGTCGCTTTGCACGCCCGCCGGGCCGGATGAAATCTCCTGTTGTTGTGAATCCCGATGACCGCGCGGCGGCGCTGCGAATGGTTAGGGTTTCACATGAAACAGTCGTGGCTCTGGATCAGTTCGTGCAGCTGTTTCTGCGCTGGCAAAAGGCCGTCCAGCTTGTGGCCTCTTCAACGGTTCCGAAGCTCTGGACGCGGCATATCGCCGACAGCTTGCAGCTTCTCGAGCTGATCGGCGAAGCAAAAACGATTGCGGATCTCGGCTCGGGCGGCGGCTTCCCCGGCCTCGTTCTCGCCATCGCGCTCCGTGAGAAATCGGATGCAATGGTGCATCTGATCGAGAGCGATACCCGCAAGGCGGCATTTCTTAGCGAAGTTATCCGCGTTACGAACTCGCCTGCTAAAGTGCATGCGGAGCGGATCGAATCGGTTGCGAAACGGATTGGGCCGGTGGATGTGGTGACCGCCCGCGCCCTCGCTCCCTTGCCTAGACTGCTGGAATTGGCCGAGCCATTGGTATCGGGTACCCGCGAAATTTCCGGGCCCCGAGCGATTTTTCTCAAGGGACAAGATGTAGATAGGGAATTGACCGAGGCCGCTAAATCTTGGAACATCCGCTCGAAAATTGTCACGAGTCGAACCGACCCGAGTGGCAAAATCCTTCTGGTGCAAGGTCTTAAAAGGCACCCAGGAAAAACCGAGCCATGAGCCATAATCGTCCAAGAGTTATCGCCATTGCCAATCAGAAGGGCGGCGTCGGCAAGACCACGACTGCCATCAATCTCGGTACCGCACTCGCAGCCATCGATGAACGGGTGCTGATCGTCGATCTCGATTCTCAGGGCAATGCCTCAACGGGCCTCGGCATCGACCCGAAGAACCGCACACGCTCGACCTACGACGTGCTGACGGGTGAAGCTTTGCTTGCCGATACGGTCATGAATACTTCGGTGCCGAATCTTCACATTGCGCCCTCGACGCTCGACCTCTCGGGTCTTGAGCTGGAGATCGCGAACCAGAAGGATCGCGCTTATCGTCTGCGCAATGCCATCGGCGGGCTGTCGAAGATGGAGCGCGATGCAGACGGAAAAGTTTCCGGTGACGGCTTCAGTTACGTCCTGGTGGACTGCCCGCCTTCCCTCAATCTTCTGACCATCAATGCGATGGCCGCGGCCGACGCGATTCTCGTTCCGCTCCAGTGCGAATTTTTCGCGCTCGAAGGCTTGTCGCAGCTCCTGAAAACAGTGGAGCAGGTGAAGGCGAATTTGAATCCGAGCCTCACCATCCACGGCATCGTGCTGACCATGTACGACGCGCGCAATAATTTGTCGGACCAGGTGGTCGCCGACGTGCGCCAGTTTTTCGGCAAAAAAGTTTACGACACGATCATCCCGCGCAACGTGCGCGTCTCGGAGGCGCCGTCCTACGGCAAGCCGGTTCTGCTTTACGACTTCAAGTGCGTCGGCAGCCAAGCCTATCTCAAGCTGGCATCGGAAATCGTGCAGCGCGAGCGGGCACTGGCGGCGTGAAGATTTTTTTGCGCAGTCAAAACAGAAACCATTTCGACGGACAGAGGTGAAACTTGGCTATGGCGGAAGAATCGCCCCGCTCGCGTCTCGGACGAGGGCTCGCTGCACTGATCGGTGAGGCTGGCGAGGAAGCTGGCGCGGTTGAACGCGCGCGCGGCCAGCGCCGCGTGCCGATCGAATATCTCCGGCCCAATCCAAAAAATCCGCGTCGGCACTTCAATGAAGTCGAGCTGCAAGAACTCGCGTCTTCGATTCAATCGAAGGGCGTTATTCAGCCGATTCTGGTCCGCACCGTAAGGGGCGCCACCGACGCCTATGAGATCGTCGCCGGCGAACGCCGCTGGCGCGCATCGCAGAAAGCCGGCCTGCACGACGTTCCCATCATCCTGATGGAGATCAGCGACAAGGAAGCGCTTGAGATCGCGATCATCGAAAACGTGCAGCGCGCGGACCTCAATCCGCTCGAGGAAGCGCTCGGCTACGACTCGCTGATCCAGCAATTCGATTACGCGCAGGCGGATCTTGGGAAGATCGTCGGCAAGAGCCGCAGCCACATCGCGAATACACTTCGTCTTTTGAAGCTGCCGGACAGCGTGAAGAAACATCTTCAGGAAGGCCGCCTTACGGCAGGCCACGCGCGAGCTTTGCTTTCCCACGACAATCCGGAAGCGCTTGCGAAGGCCATCATCGAGAAAGGCCTCAACGTCCGCGATGTCGAAGCGCTCGCTGAAGCTCAGGCCGAAGCCAAGGGCCGCCCGCCGAAGAAGCGCCCGCGTGTTGCCAAAAGCGCGGACGTACGCGCGCTGGAGAAAAAACTATCGGACGCGCTCGGTCTTTCGGTGGAAGTCAATCATCGCAACGCGGGCGGTGAAGTGCGCATTCGCTACAAGACGCTGGAGCAACTCGACGCTCTCTCGCGCCGTCTTAGCCGCCACTAGCGTCTGGCGGATTTCGCCGAACCGCCCCGCCCGCTTTTTGCCAGCGCCAGGATCGCGCGCTCGGCGATTGATTCCGCAAGATCAGGCGTGCGCCGAATCGTGAGCGTGGCGGTGCCAAGTTCGGCGAGCAGCTTTTCCAGCGACGCGGGATTGAAGCGTGTCAGCGCACGCTCGAATCGCGGTTTCCGCCGAAAGTGAATTTGCGGCTTCTCGCTGTCGATGACCCGTGAAACAGCGGTGCCCCGTTCGACCTGCAAACTGAGCCGGTGCAGGTTGAAAACATGCCAGATAGCAGCGTTTATCACGCGGTCCGGTGCGATGCCCGCCTTCATGGCTTTGGCGTAAGCCGTAACCGCCGACTCAGCATCGCCAGCGGCGGCGGAATCCACCACATCGTCAAGGGCAAGCGCGGAAGCGTCGGCGATGACCGCCTGCACGTCCTCGAACTCGATTCGTTTTTTGCCTTTGGCGAAAAGAACCAGTTTCTCCAGTTCGGAACGGGAGGCGAGCCGGTCAGAACCGATCAAGCCAACCAGGCTGTCGAGCGCGTCGGGTGCAATCGACATGCCTGCCTCCGAGACGGTGCGCTCGACGAGCCGCGCGAGATCGCGCTCGGAATCCTGGTAACAGGGGATCACGGTCGCGGCTTTGGCCGCTTCCAGCAATTTGCGAAGCGGCGCGCCGCGTTTCAGATCGCCGGCCTCGATTACGACGAGGGATTGCTCGGGAGGATCTTCAAGCAGGGACTCCAGCGCTTCGTTGAAACTGCGGGAGCCGGCGCGCACATGCACCAAGCGTCTTCCGCCAAATAATCCGATGGTGCGGACTTCATCGGCGAGGCGGGCGGGATCGGATGCGATTGTGTCACCGTCGAGCGGCACGAGTGCAAACGGATCGGCATCGTTCGTGTTCGCCGCTTTCAGGAGCGTTTCGACCCGTTCATGCACAAGACCCTGATCGGGACCGTAAACGAGGATGATCGGGCGGCGCAGGTCCGGGCGGGCGATGAAGGCTTCGACGTCACCGGTGCGAAGCGCAACCACGGTGCGGGCTCAGGTCCGGGTGAGGAAGAAGGTCGCGAGGCGTGAGCGAATTTGTTCAGCCACGACTTTGGCGGCGCGATTTTCGGCGTCGCGCTGCGCACGCACGCGGGCATAACGCTGCGGGCTGCGATCGAGCGAAACGCGGGCGAGCGCCTTTTCGGTGAGAACGGTTTTTCCGTTCACGACGTCTTGCAGCTTGTAGACGACGTCAAATGAAATCGATTCCGACTCCGGCCGGCCGGAAGTGATATCGACAATCGGATTGATGAAATTGGTCGTGACCACCATGGTCAGACGATATGGCGCGCCGGGCTGGTTGCCGGCGCCGCCGGTGAGTTCGAAAATCAGGTCATTGCGAAGTTCATTGCCGATGCGTCCGTCGATCGAGGCAACGTCCACATCCTTCAGCGCGTCGCGGAGCGAAGGGCCGCTACCGAACAACGGCGTCTGCGCGTACATCGGCTGAAACTGGCAGCCGCCAACCGCAGCCGCGAATACACAGACCGCGGCGAGGCGGAACCGGAGAGAACTCTGTTTACGCGACGACATTCACGATCCTCTGCGGCACGACGATAATCTTTTTCGGTTTCTTGCCTTCGAGCGCCTTCTGCACGACTTCAAGAGCCAGGACAGCGGCTTCGATTTCGGGATTTTTCGCTTCACGCGGCACGGTGACGTCCGCACGCTTCTTGCCGTTAATCTGCACGGGTAGTGTGATTGAATCCTCAACGAGCAGGGATGCCTCAAGTTTCGGCCAGGCTTCTTCGCTGACGAGTTTCTTGTGGCCCAGGGCGGACCAGCAGGTCTCCGCCAGATGCGGCATCATTGGCTCGGAGATCCGGACCATGATGTCGCCGGCTTCGCGGAACGCATAAGCGAGATCGGGAGAGGGCTTTTCCTTGCCGGCCCTGATGACGGCGCTGCCAAGCGAATTCGCGGCTTCATAAATGTGCGCGACACAGCGATTGAAACGCAGCTTCTCGATATCCTCACCGACGCGGGCGAGGGCGGTGTGCGCGGCCTTGCGGACGGCGATGGCATCGGCGCTGAATTCAGCTGGGCGCGGGGCGCTTTCCGGGGCGGACAATTCGGAAATCTCGTTGGTCAAGCGATACAGCCGCTGCACGAATCGATGCGCGCCCTGGACGCCTTCCTCAGTCCAGATCACGTCGCGTTCGGGTGGGCTATCTGACAGCATGAACCAGCGAGCCGTATCGGCGCCGTAGGTCGAAAGTATGTCGTCGGGATCCACCGTATTCCGCTTGGATTTCGACATTTTCTCGATGGGGCCGATAGTTACAGGCTCGCCATTGGAGAGGAGGCTGGCCTTGCGGGCATCGCCCAAGCCATCGATCCGGATTTCGGCGGGACTGACAAAAGTGCCGTCTTTTTTCTCATAGGTCTCGTGAACGACCATGCCTTGCGTGAACAGTCCCTTGAACGGCTCGTCCAGATTGGCGTGGCCGGTCGCCTTCATCGCGCGCGTGAAGAAGCGCGAATAAAGAAGATGCAAAATCGCGTGTTCGACGCCGCCGATATACTGGTCCACCGGCATCCAGTATTGGACCGCCTTGGAGTCGGTGGGAGTTGGGGCGTCTGGTGCCGTGAAACGAAGGAAGTACCAGGACGAGTCCACGAAGGTGTCCATGGTATCGGTTTCACGGCGGGCATTGCCCGAGCATTTCGGGCAGGAAACTTTTTTCCAGGTGGCGTGGCGGTCAAGCGGATTTCCCGGACGGTCGAACTCGATGTCCTCCGGCAGCACCACGGGCAAGTCCTTGTCCGGCACCGGAACGACGCCGCACTTGTCGCAATGAATGACCGGGATCGGGCAACCCCAATAGCGTTGCCGTGAAATGCCCCAGTCACGCAAACGATATTGAATCTGCCTTTGCGCAACCGGGCGGTTGCCGCGGGTTTCTTTTTCCAGGCGCCTGGCAACTTCTTCCTTCGCGGCTTCGACGGTCATGCCGTCGAGGAAGCGCGAGTTCGCCAACCTGCCTTCGCCGTCATAGGCTTCCGTGCCGATCTCGAATGTTTTCGGATCGACGCCTTCCGGCACCACGACCGGCACGACGGACAATTTGTATTTGCGCGCGAAATCCAGGTCGCGCTGGTCGTGCGCCGGACAGCCGAAGATCGCGCCGGTGCCGTATTCCATCAGCACAAAGTTGGCGATGTAAACGGGCAGTTCCCATTTCGCGTCGAATGGATGCTGCGCGCGCAGGCCGGTATCGAAGCCGAGCTTTTCGGCCTTGTCGATGGCTTCCTGCGCCGTGCCCATCTTCTTGCATTCTTCGATGAAGGCCGCCGCCTTTGGATTCTGCGCGGCGATAGATTTCGCCAGCGGGTGATCGGGCGAGATGGCGACGAAAGACGCGCCGAAAAGTGTATCGTGCCGCGTCGTGAAGACTTCGACTTCACCGTGGCCGCCTTCCGGCTTCGCCAGCATGAAGCGGCACAACAAGCCCTCGGACTTGCCGATCCAGTTCTTCTGCATGGTGCGTACTTTTTCCGGCCAGCGGTCAAGGTCGTCGAGCGCCGTCAAAAGTTCTTCGGAATATTTCGTGATCCTGAAAAACCACTGGGTCAGCTCGCGCTGCTCGACTTCGGCGCCGGAGCGCCAGCCGCGGCCGTCGATCACTTGCTCATTCGCGAGGACGGTCATATCGACCGGATCCCAATTCACTTTTGACGTTTTCCGCTCGACCAAGCCGGCCTTCCAGAAATCCAGAAACATTTTCTGCTGGTGCCGGTAATAGGAAGGATCGCAGGTTGCGACCTCGCGGCTCCAGTCGAGCGACAGGCCCATTGACTGGAGCTGCTTTTTCATCGTCGCGATGTTTTCGTAGGTCCACGCTTTCGGATGGACCTTGTTCGCCATCGCCGCGTTTTCCGCCGGCATCCCGAACGCATCCCAGCCCATCGGATGCAGGACGTTGTGGCCCTTCGCGCGCATGTAACGGGCGACTACATCGCCCATCGTATAGTTGCGCACGTGACCCATATGGATGCGCCCCGACGGATAGGGGAACATCTCAAGCACGTAGTATTTGGGGCGCGGATCGTCGTTCTTCGTCTTGAAGATTTCGCGCTCGTCCCAGATTTTCTGCCAGCGGGGTTCGGCTTCCCGGGCGTTGTAGCGTTCTGATTTCATACGATTCAGGATGGGGTCTGGCTGCGACCGGGCGGACTAGGCCATGGAATCTCGCTTCGGGTCAACGGTTTGGCGGCGGCCTGATGGCGGGCTCTAGTGCCATGCTAAACAGGCATGAATCAGCCGAGGGAAGCGCTTTGTCCGTCTATAAAACCGGTTCTGCCGAGCGGCTTGTAGCTGTTCACGCTGAAATCGCCGATGCCTGCGAGGATGCGGGCCGCGAACGTTCGGCGGTGACGCTGGTCGCGATCTCCAAGACTTTTGGCGAGGCAGAAATTCTGCCCGTGCTGGAGGCAGGACAGCGCGCGTTCGGTGAAAACCGGGTGCAGGAAGCGCAATCGAAATGGCCGGCCTTGCGCGAACGTTATCCGGACATTGATTTGCATCTGGTCGGGCCGCTGCAATCCAACAAAACAAAAGAGGCTGTCGCGCTGTTTGACTCCATTCACAGCGTGGACCGCCCAAAGATCGCCGCAGCACTTGCCGAAGAAATGGCGAAACAGAATCGCAAACCGCGCCTGCTTGTTCAGGTCAACACGGGTGCGGAGCCGCAAAAGGCAGGGGTGTTGCCAGAGCAAGCGGATGAATTTCTGAAAGAATGCCGGGAGAAATTCGGCCTGAACATCGAAGGGCTGATGTGCATTCCCCCGCTCAATGAGGGGCCATCGGCGCATTTTGCGCTGACGCAAAAAATCGCGAAACGAAATAGCCTGAAACTGCTTTCGATGGGGATGAGCGCGGACTTCGCGAGTGCGATCAAATTCGGTGCGACGCATGTGCGGGTGGGCAGTGCGATCTTTGGCGAGCGCGATTAGTTCTTTCCGCTCTTCCACCAAGCTTTCAGATAATCAGAACCGTAGTCGACCGCCTCGTACATCGTCCATGCCACGAGCACGACGCCCATCATTCCCCAGTTACCCCAGAAAAGAATCAGCAGCGCAATCGCAACGCCGCGGCGAAGCAGTTTCCATTCGCCGAGCGTCTCCAGAAAATCCTCCCAGAGATTTCCGCTCGGAGCGGAATTGAGAATTTTTCTGAACCAACCCATCGATATATCCGTTTTACTGAATCTCGATCAGCGTATTCGGGGACAATGAGGGCAGCAATCTTCTCAAATCTGCGGGCCGCAAACCAACGCAGCCCGCGGTCGGCTTGAATCCATCGCGCGCGAAATGAATGAAGACGGCGCTGCCCAACCCCGCGACGCGCGGCCGGGTATTGTGATCTAGTTCGATGATGAAGTCGTAGAGATGATCGTCGCGCCAAAGCCGGTCGGCGCCGCTTGAGAGAGGCACCTTTACCGTGCGATTGTAGTTTTTATCGTTCGGGTCTTCGCACCAGCCGTCGTCCGGTTTTATCCTTCGGGACGGCAGCAATGTTCGCGGGCGTGGTGAACGGTCGGTGCGCCACCACAATCTAAGCAGACGAAAGCGCCCGCGCGGGGTTGCACCGTCGCCTTCGCGTTTATTTGCCTTGATTCCCGCCCGGCCGAGCGAAACGGGAAGCGTCAGGTTTCCGGCGCGCAGCAGACCGCGCGAACGGTTTCCCGGCCTGCTTGCGACCTTGATTCGCCGAAAAGACGGGCAGCACTTCCTGTTCATCACGTTTCCGTAGATAGAGGGTGTTCCGCTTGCCGTGCGCCGGGCCGGTATGGCTAGTTCCGCCTCTGACCCGGCAGGCCATCTGGCCCAGCCGGGTCAATGTTGTAAACTTACGCCAAGGGCTTTGGAATCATGCCTAACGCGCGCAAAATTCTGGTGGTCGATGACGATCCCGAGCTTCGCGAGGCGCTCGTGGAGCAGCTCGCTTTGCACGAGGAATTCGAGACGAACGCGGTGGAATCCGCGCAGGCCGCGATCCAGGTAGCGAAAGCCGGCCACATCGATCTTGTGCTGATGGATGTCGGCCTGCCGGACATGGACGGGCGTGATGCCGTGCGCGTGTTGCGGAAAAATGGTTTCAAGGCGCCGGTCATCATGTTGACGGGGCATGGCACCGACTCCGACACGATTCTCGGACTCGAAGCAGGCGCCAACGACTATGTGCCGAAGCCATTTCGCTTCGCGGTGCTGCTTGCACGGATCCGCGCGCAACTTCGCAGCCATGAGGCGAGTGAAGACGCTGTTTTCCCTATCGGGCCGTACAGCTTTCGTCCCGGCGCGAAACTGCTCGTCAACGAAAAAGGTTCGAAAATCCGGCTGACGGACAAAGAGACCGCTATCCTGCGTTATCTCTTCCGCGCGGGCCAGAAACCGGTGTCACGTGAAATACTTTTGCAGGAAGTCTGGGGCTACAATTCCGGCGTGACCACGCATACGCTGGAAACGCATATTTACCGTTTACGTCAGAAGATCGAGAAAGATCCGGCCAATGCCGCGCTGCTGGTAACCGAAGCCGGCGGCTACAAGCTCGTGCCCTGATATGGCGCTCGAACAGGACATCGAATTTTTCGACCGCATTCCCACGTTTCACATACTTGGCCGTGAGGCACTGCGCATTATTGCGATCAGCGCCGAGCCAATTCATCTGCAAACCGGCGAACTTCTGTTCGAGGAAGGCGAGCCGGCGGATGGCGGTTATGTGGTGCAGGCGGGCGCCGTGGTGCTCAGCAGCACGCGGGATAAAGTGCGCAGCGATTCCGTTGTCGCCGTCCCGGGGACATTGATTGGCGAGACGGCGATGATTGTCGATACAATCCGGCCTGCCACCGCCACAGCCGCGCAGCCTTCAACCTTGTTACGGGTTCCGCGCGGTGTGTTTCTCCGGATGCTGGAAAGTGAGCCGGGCGCAGCACAGGCCTTGCGGCATCTGATAGCGGGCAGACTGGACGCCGCAATGAACGAGCTTGATCTGGTCGCGCCGAATTTTGAAAATGCCGGCGGCGTGCGCGGACCCGATCTTCGTTAAATACTACAAGTCAAAATCCACAATCACCGGAACATGGTCCGACGGGCGTTCCCATCCGCGCGCGTCGCGCAGGATTTTCATTCTGGTCGCCGCGCCTTTCAACGACGGACTCGCCCAGATGTGATCGAGCCGCCGTCCCCGGTTGGAAGCGGCCCAGTCAGCCGCGCGATAACTCCACCATGTGTAGAGCTTTTCAGGCTCCGGCTTGAATCCGCGCATGACATCGATCCAGCGGCCCTTCTCCTGGGCATTGGAAAATTTTTCCACTTCGACAGGGGTGTGGCTGACGACGCGAAGCATTTGCTTGTGGCTCCAGACGTCGTTTTCCAGCGGCGCCACGTTCAGGTCGCCGACAAGAATGGAATTTTTTCCCTTGGCGGCTTCGAGATTGGCGGGGCAGGCCGCGAGTTCGTCGAGAAAACTCAGCTTGTGCGCGAATTTCGGATTGATGTTCGGATCGGGCTCGTCGCCGCCGGCAGGAATATAAAAATTATGCACGGTGAAGGGCTCGGATATTCCGGCTCCCCGCTCGAACTTCACCGCAAGATGCCGTGCGTCGTCCTTATCGCAGAAACGATCTTTGGAAAGCGAAGCAAAGGGTTTCTTTGAGACGATCGCGACGCCGTGATAGCCCTTCTGGCCGTGCAGTGCGATGTGCTTGTAGCCAAGCTTTTCAAATTGTTCGCGCGGGAAAAACTCGTCGGGGCACTTCGTTTCTTGCAGGCAGAGAATGTCCGGTTTTTGCCGCTTCAGAAACTGCGCGACAATCGGCATCCGCAACCGGACCGAATTGATGTTCCAGGTCGCGACACTGAGACTCATCAGGCTTCCGGAATTTCCCGCGCTTACTGCTGAATCGTCGGGTAACGCGCGTAATCGATCTTGAACAGCGCCGGGTCGGGCTTTTGTTTGCTGTCGAGATTAAAAACCGAAACGGTGGTGTCATAGCCTTGCGGGTCGGTGACGGTCCACTGCTTGAGCTGGTTGTCGTCCGCGCCAAACATAATCATCAGCCGGTGCGTGCCGACAACGGGGTGTTTTTCCTCGATCGTAACGGTCGTGAACAGATTGTCCTGATAGACGCCGATTACGTTGGTGTCTTTGGCGAGGTCAATTTTGTTCGACAGCAGAAACTTCAATGGCGTCTGTGAAAGCGGATAGAGATCCTGCGTCGCCAGCTTGCGGTCGCGCACGACGACCGAACTTCCGTCGGCGATCAGTTCGACGGGACTCGGCGGATTGTAGTCGAAACGCACCTTGCCGGGCTTTTGCAAATAGAAGTCGCCTTCGGTTTTTGCACCATCAGGACCGACCTGCACGAAGTTGCCGATGAGTGTCGTGACCGAATTGAAATAGGTATTGACCTTCTCCAGCAGCTTTTTCTTGTCTTCGGCATTTGACTCCGCCGCTTGCTGAGGGCGGTTCATCGCGGCCGGCATTGCCGGATTAATCTGCTGGGGCGCTCCCGGAACGGTAGCGGCGACGCCGGGACGCGGTGCATTCTCTCGCGAAGGAGGCATCGGCGCCTGGTTGGGAAGCTGCGACTGCGCCAGGAGCCCGGCAGGCAGCAGAGCGCAACCTGCGATTAGGAATGCGGCAAACAGGGTCGGATTTTTCGCGCTGGCCGGACGCATCATTTTCTCCCGGCCGGTTTTGGCCGGCCGCAATCTGTCTAATGCTTTGCTATGGCGATTTGACGGTGAGGACGCCGTTCGTCAATAGGCCTCTTAGGCGCGTTCGTTCACAAGGATTTCACGTTTCCCGGCGTGATTGGCGGCGCCCACGATGCCTTCTTTCTCCATGCGTTCGATGATCGAAGCAGCACGATTATAGCCGATTTGCAGGCGGCGTTGCACGTAGCTCGTGGAGGCTTTGCGGTCGCGGATAACGATCTCCACGGCCTTTTGATAAAGGTCGCCGCCTTCTCCCTCGCCGAAGGAACCCTTGTCGAATACAGACCCATCCTCGCCCTCGGCGGGCTCGGCAGTGACGGCTTCGAGATATTCCGG
Source organism: uncultured Hyphomicrobiales bacterium (assembly GCA_964620215.1). Classification (GTDB taxonomy): domain Bacteria; phylum Pseudomonadota; class Alphaproteobacteria; order Rhizobiales; family Xanthobacteraceae; genus JAUSIF01. The sequence continues at coordinate 4,788 of CAZUJE010000034.1, read as the reverse complement.
CTCACCCTGTTCCTTCAGGTGCTGGACAACGCGCTCGACCTCACGGTCCGAAACAAAGGGACCGTGGACGCGGGAGATACGGCCGCCACCGGCCATATAGAGCATGTCGCCCTGGCCGAGCAGCTGCTCGGCGCCCTGTTCGCCAAGAATGGTGCGGCTGTCGATCTTGGACGTGACCTGGAAAGAGATGCGGGTCGGGAAGTTCGCTTTGATCGTACCGGTGATGACGTCAACGGACGGACGCTGGGTCGCAAGCACAACATGGATGCCGGCGGCGCGTGCCATCTGCGCGAGGCGTTGGATTGCGCCTTCAATATCCTTGCCCGCGACCATCATCAGGTCCGCCATTTCGTCGACTACGACGACGATAAAGGGCAGGGGCTCGAGCGGCATTTCCTCTTTTTCGTAGATCGCTTCGCCAGTCTCGCGGTTGAAACCGGTTTGCACGGTGCGGACGATCTTCTCGTCCTTCTCGCGGGCGGTGGCCATACGGGCGTTGTAGCCGTCGATGTTGCGCACGCCGAGCTTCGACATTTTCTTGTAGCGATCCTCCATCTCGCGCACGGCCCATTTGAGCGCGATGATCGCCTTGCGCGGATCGGTGACGACAGGCGACAGCAGATGCGGGATGCCGTCATAGACGGAAAGCTCAAGCATCTTCGGGTCGATCAGAATGAGACGGCACTCTTCCGGCTTCAGACGGTAGAGCAGCGATAGAATCATCGTGTTGATCGCAACGGATTTGCCGGAGCCGGTGGTGCCGGCGATCAGCAAATGCGGCATGCGCGCGAGATCGACGATCATCGGCTCGCCGCCGATGGTCTTGCCGAGGCAGAGCGGGAGCCCGGCGTCGTTGCGCTTGAAATCGTTTTGGGAAAGCAATTCGCGCAGCACCACTTTTTCGCGGCGCGGGTTCGGCAATTCGATGCCGATGGCATTGCGGCCGGGAACGACAGCGACACGAGCGGAGACGGCGCTCATGGAGCGGGCGATGTCGTCGGCCAGGCCGATGACCCGCGAAGACTTGATGCCGGGGGCGGGCTCGAGTTCGTACAGGGTGACGACCGGGCCGGGGTGCGCATTCACGATTTCACCTTGCACGCCGAAGTCCTTCAATACTCCTTCGAGCGCGCGGGAGTTTTCCTCAAGCGCGGCATTGGAAAGGGCGGGCGCACGCTCCTTGGGAGCCGGGGCCAGCACTTCGAGCGGGGGCATTTCATAACGCCCGCGGCGCGCGCGCGACGCAATACGGCGCTTTGGTGCGCCGCGCTCGCGGCGAGGCGCCGCCTCTTCCTCGAAGTCATCTTCTAATTCGTGTGATTCCAGCTCGCCCATCATCTCCGACAATGTCGGCTCGCGGCGGCGCAAGGGACGGCGCTCAACATGCTCACGCGCGAAAATTTCACCGAACAATGCGCGCAACGAAGCGATTTTCGATCCGATATTCGTACGGGCGGACAACCGGGCTTTTAACGCAAGGAAGCCATGGGCAATCGCGCCGAGAGAAACCAGCGATGAGCCAACCGCCTCTTCTTCCTCTTCGGTTTCATAATGCTCGTCCGCGCTGCCGGAAAGCGCAACGCCGCAGGCGAGCGACAAAGCGATCACGCCCGACAAGGCGGAAACCAGACCGGTGAAAATCCGAAACTCGCTGGGGAGCGAGCCGCCTGAAAACATCGCGGGCAGCTTCAGCAGCGTGTCGCCGAGGACGCCACCGAGGCCCGTCTGCAAAGGCCACATCGGTGTGACTGGAAGCGACGAGGCAAAGATGGTTGCCAGTGCGGCGCCAAGGATCCAGGCCGCGATCCGCGTCTTTATATAAACGGTGGTGCGATGCGTGAGTATTTGCCAGCCCCAGATCGCGAGCGGGAGAATCGCGGCCATCGAAGCGATGCCGAAGGACTGCATCAGGAAATCGGCCATGATCGCGCCCGGCCGTCCAAGCAGGTTTTTTGTCTGCGCATCGAGGGCGTGATTGTAGCTCGGGTCAACGGCAGACCAGGTTGCGAGTGCCGCAACAATCGCCGCGGTGAACGCAATCAAAGCAAGCCCGCCCAGCTCTTTCAGGCGTTTGCGTAGTGCGCTGCCTACATGATCCGGCAGAAGATGGGAGGAGCGATGGCTCATGGTACGCATGACAATGTTCCGTTCAGCCGTGAATTTCTGAGAGGCGGTTCAGCGCCTCTTCGGTTGTCTTCAGGTCATCGACGAGCGCGGCGCGAACATAGCCGGCGCCGGGGTTGGTTCCGTCCGGTGTAGGACGCGCGAGATAACTGCCGGGCACGACGCGCAGGCCAGCATTGCGCCAGAGATCGAGCGTTGCGGTTTCGTCGTTCTTGAATTTTGCAACATCGAGCCAGAGGAAGAATCCGCCTTCCGGCCTTTGATAATTGTATTTTGCCCCGAGGATGCGATCGGCAAGATCGAACTTGGCGCGGTAAAGACGCCGGTTCTCCGCGACATGGGCTTCGTCGCTGTAAGCGGTGACGGCGACTTCCTGCACCGGCTCGGGTACTTGTGGAGCGGCGACGTTGCGAAGTTCCATGAAGGCGGCGAGAAAATCCGTGTCGCCCGCCGCGAAACCGCAGCGCAAACCGGGAAGGCTGGAGCGTTTTGACAACGAATGAAACGCAACCACGCCATCGAAATTGTTTCCGGCGGCTTCAAGAATTCCCGCGGGCGCTGAATCTTTCAGCCAGATATCGGAGTAACATTCGTCGGCAAAAACGAGTGCTCCGTGCTTGCGTGCGCGCTTTACAAGCTTTTCCAGCGCATCGCGCGGGACCACCGAACCCTGCGGGTTGGCGGGCGAGCAGACGAAGATGACTGCCGCGCGGGAAAAGAGGTTATCCGGGATAGCTTCGTAATCGGGAACGAACCCGCGTTCGCGCGTGGCAGGAAGCGCAATCGGTTCGCAGCCGGCAACTTCAGCGCCGGCTCCGTAAGCGGCGTAAAATGGATTGGGCAGAAGCACTGCCGGCTTGCCGCCACGGTCACCGAGATAGCGCCGGGCGGCGATGGCCGCGAGGAAAAGCCCTTCACGGCTGCCATTTAGCACGATCACTTCGCTAGCTGGGTCAACGGCACGCGAAAGTTTGTAGCGCTTGCCGAGCCATTCAGCCGCTGCTGCGCGAAAACGATCGGTGCCGCGCGACATCGGATATTTTCCGAACAGCTTCACGTGTTCTTGCAGGATGGGAGCGACGAAATCCGGAATCGGATGGCGCGGTTCTCCGACCGAAAGATTGATGACCGGCTTGCCCGGGGTGGCGCCCGTGAGCAGCTCGGTCAGGCGCACGAATGGGGAGCGGCCGGATGCATCCGCCGCCTTGCTACGCCCGGCGTGTTCGCCCTTGGACATGGTCTCTACCCGCGCACTGGACTACAGGCAGACACCCTAGAAAACGCGGGTTAAGGGGCGATTAACCATCGGCTAAAACGACAAAGACCCCGGTGAAAACCGGGGTCTTTGCTGATGTAGGGGCGGGCGTCTGAGGCCACCCGCCCTAACGATCAAGAGTGATAGGCGCGTTCGCCGTGGTCGTTGATGTCCAGACCTTCGCGCTCCACGTCCGGCTTCACGCGAAGCCCGACGATGATGTCGACGATCTTGAACAGGATGAACGAGCCCACAGCCGACCACACGATCGTTACGCAGACACCCGTGAGTTGGGAGATCATCTGCGCGCCGAGGTCGTAGTCGCCGACCTTGTTCGCGACGTAATCGAACACACCGGTGCCGCCGAGAGCCGGGTTCACAACGATACCCGTTCCGAGAGCGCCGATGATGCCGCCGATGCAGTGGACGCCGAACACGTCGAGCGCGTCGTCGTAGCCCAGAGCATTCTTCACTGCGGTGCAGAAGAAGAAGCAGACTACGCCGGCGACGAGGCCGAGCACGAGCGCACCCATCGGGCCGGAGAAACCGGCCGCGGGAGTGACAGCAACGAGACCGGCGACGACACCGGAGATCGCACCGAGGAGGCTCGGTTTGCCTTTGACCACCCATTCAACGAGGGTCCAGGCCAGTGCTGCCGCGATCGTCGCAAGGAAAGTGTTGACGAACGCAACGACCGCAGAGCCGACTGCTTCGAGGTTGGAACCGGCGTTGAAGCCGAACCAGCCGAACCAGAGCATCGCAGCGCCGATGTAAGCCATCGGGAGCGAATGCGGAGGCATCAGATCCTTGCCGTAGCCGATGCGCTTGCCGACGACGAGCGCACCGACGAGACCCGCAATACCCGAGTTGATGTGAACGACGGTGCCGCCGGCGAAGTCGAGGGCGGCCGCGGCGAAGATATAGCCGGAATCCGCGTTGACTTCGTCGAGCTTGGCCTGAGCCGCAGCCTTGCCCGCAGCAGGAGCCGCAGCCAGTGCCTTCGCAGCCGCATCAATCGCGTCCGGACCCGCCCAGTACCAGACCATGTGAGCGATCGGGAAATAGACGAAGGTGAGCCAGAGCGGGATGAAGATCGCGATCGCGAGGAACTTGGTGCGCTCGACGAGCGAGCCAAGGAGCAGCGCCGCGGTGATTGCCGCGAACGTCGCCTGAAACATCACGAACACCAGTTCCGGAATGGCAACGCCAACCGAGAACGTGCCGCCTGGCGTATCAGGCGCGATGCCGGTCAGGAACGCCTTGTCGAATCCGCCGATGAAGGCGGAACCGCCGGTGAAGGTGAGGCTGTATCCGTAGATCACCCAGATCAGGAAGGTGATGCAAACGACATACAGAACCTGCATCAGCACCGAGAGCATGTTCTTGGAACGAACGAGGCCGCCGTAGAA
>CAZUJE010000033.1:0-23293 GCA_964620215.1 uncultured Hyphomicrobiales bacterium | reverse complement strand
TCGATGATGGCGCGAACGCCGCTGTTGTCGGCGAAGGAAAGATCGGAAATGTTGAAGCCGAGCAGGTTGTCGATTTCGTCCTGGTTGAGGACGCGCTCGGCTCCCTTGTCGGTTTGCTGCTGCTCGCCGCCGGTGCCTTCGATCATCGCCGCCCATTCGGCGGCAACGTCGTCCTGGCTTCCGTCTCCGCCGCCGCCCTGATCGCCGAGCATTGCCAGTGCTGCGGCTTCGTTCGCGGCGTCCATTTCCCCGGTTTCGGCCATTACTGCACCACGATTTCCTTGAACAGCACGGCGCGGATTTTTTGCGGGGCGATGGCGTGGTTGACGCGGCGCGTCAACTCTTCACGCAATCTGAAAAGACCGGCGGAGCCTTCGAGATCCACCGCGCGCAATTCGCGCAAATGCACCTGGAATGTATCGATCACCCGCGGCAGCACCGGCTTTAGCGCGCGCACGATTTCGTCGTTCTCGACTTCCAGCGTGACTTTCACGCGCAGATATTGCGGACGCTCGTTGGTGGCCGACAGGTTCACCACCATTTCCGGCAGGTCGTGATAGACGCCCTTTGGCACCACCGGCGCCGCGGCGTCATCGTGCTTGCCCCCGAACATCTTCATGGCGCCGATGCCAAGCCCAATCACGAGCAGCGCAGCGCCGCCGTAAATCATCATCTGTTTCTTGCTCATGCCCTTGAAGAAGCCGAGCGTCCTGCCGACGATGCCGACGCTTGCCTTGGCTTTTACGTCTCCCTCTTCCGCGTCGAGATCGCTGGGAGCGGTGGTGACTTTCGCCATGATCGGCTTCCCCGGGTCAAAATCCGTTTGCGAAATGCGCGCCGCCGGAACGAAGCGGCGCTCAATTCATGTTCCCGGAAACGCTAGGGTTTTATGGTTAACGAAACCTTTCCGGCGGCAATTTTTGCCGGGGCGTTCCTGCCGGGCAGCCTGATCCTGCCGGGCGCGGATTACGGTTAAGTTATTGAAATCATTAAAATAAGAGAGTTGGCACGCCTCCTGCCAAGGATACCCCGGACCCAGCTGGGGAGCTTCAGGGTCCAAAGGGGAGCACGGCATGGAGAACACTCTTCTCGTAGGCCTGTCGCGTCAGGTGGCGTTACGCCGCGAACTCGACGTGGTCGCGAACAATCTCGCGAACCTGGGTACCACCGGGTTCAAGGGCGAGAGCACGCTGTTCCAGCAATTTCTGAGCGGGACCGCGCGCGAACATAATTTTCAGGGGCAGGATCAGCGCGTGACCATGGTCATCGACCGTGCGACCCGCACCGATTTCAGCCAGGGCTCGTTCGAGCACACATCAAGCCAGCTCGATCTCGCCATCGACGGCGAAGGCATGTTTGTCGTGGAGACGCCGCAGGGCGAGCGCTACACCCGCAACGGCTCCTTCACCACGAACTCGGCCGGCGAACTCGTCACCTCCGGCGGGCACAAGGTGCTCGGCGAGGGCGGACCGATTGTGTTCGATCCGGCCGACACCGACATCAACTTCGCCAAGGACGGCACCATCTCGACCCGCAACGGCGAGCGCGGACGCATCCGCCTCGTCCGTTTCGAGAACGAGACGCAGCTTTCCAAGCAGGGCGACAATCTTTTCTCGAGCACCGCCCAGCCGCTCGCCACCGAGCCGCGTACGCGCGTCGTGCAGGGCGCCATCGAAAAATCCAACGTGCGTCCGGTCGTGGAGATCGGCCGCATGATCGAAGTGACACGGGCCTACACGTCCCTTTCCACACTCATGCAAAAAACCGACGAGCTGCGCCGCGATGCGATCCAGCGCCTCGCCGAAGTTCCGAACTAAGGGGAAATAGATCATGCGCGCGCTTTACACAGCGGCCACCGGGATGATGGCCCAGGAACTGAACGTCGAAGTCATCTCCAACAACATCGCCAACATGCGGACCACGGGATTCAAGCGCCAGCGCGCCGAATTCCAGGATCTGCTGTATCAAAACCTGCGCCGCGCCGGCGCGCCCTCGTCGAACCAGGGCAACAAGTTGCCGGTCGGTGTCGATATCGGCGCCGGCGTGAAGGTCGTCGGCACGCCACGCATTCACAGCCAGGGCAGCCTGCTGCCGACGGAAAAAGAACTCGACATCGCCATCCGCGGCGACGGTTTCTTCCGCGTGCAATTGCCGGACAGCCGCATCGCCTATACGCGCGCGGGTTCGTTCGAGCGCGACGCCGAAGGCCGCATGGTCACGCCGGAAGGCTACCTGGTCGATCCCGCGGTCACGATTCCGCAGAACGCAACGAGCCTCACCGTCAGCCAGCAAGGCATCATTTCGGTGATGGTGCCGGGCAACACGGCGGCGACCGAACTTGGCCAGTTGCAGATGGCCCGCTTCGTCAACAAATCCGGCCTCGAGCCGATCGGCGACAATCTTTATTTGGAGACCGCTTCCAGCGGCACGCCGCAAACCGGCGTCGCGGGCCTCGAAGGCTTCGGCACGCTGCTTCAGGGCCAGCTCGAACAGGCCAACGTCAACGCGGTCACGGAAATTTCCGACCTGATCGCGGCGCAGCGCGCCTACTCGATGAACGCCAAGGTCGTCTCCTCCGCGGACGAAATGCTCCAGTCCACCGCGCAGATGATCCGCTGAGGAACAGAGCCATGAAATTCAAAATCTCGCTTTTCTTCCTCGTCGCCCTGCTCGTCTCGGTCGCCGCGGCCGCCTATGCCTCTTCGCCCGTCGCGGCGCTGAAACCGCAAGCAAATGTTTCCGGCGACATCGTTCGCCTCGGCGACCTGATCGAAAACGCCGGCCCCGCCGCCACCATTCCGGTATTTCACGCGCCGGAATTCGGCGGCACCGGCACCATTCAGGCGCATCGCATCATCGAAGCCGCGCGCGCGAACGGGATTCTCCTGCTCGATACCCGCGGATTGAATGAAGTGGTCATCAGCCGCGCCGGCCGCACGATTCCGGTGAGCGACATCGAACGCGCCGTTGCCGACGCCGCCGTCAAGCAGCTCGGCCGTGGCAGCGCCAAGGATTACACCGCGAATTTCGGAAACTCGATGCGGCCTGTCTTGATCGAGGCTTCCGCAACCGAGACGCCGCGCATCACGCAATTCTCCTTCGACGCCCGCACGCTCCGCTTCAGCGGCGTGGTGGAAGTCGCCGACAGCGCCATGCTGCGGAAATCTCCGCTGCGCGTTTCCGGCACGCTCGTTGAAACCACCGAAGTGGTGACGCTCGCCCGCGCGGTCGAACGCAGCGAGATCATCCGCGAGAGCGACATTGTGATCGAGCGCCGTCCGCGCGCCGATCTCGGCAATGACGTTCTTTCCGGCCAGGAATCCGTCATCGGCCATGCCGCCAAGCGCGCCCTGCGCGCGGGCCAGACCGTCCGCGCCGGCGACATGATGAAACCCGATCTCGTTGCCCGCAACGAGACCGTCACCATCGTTTTTGAAACCGGCGGCGTCTCGGTGACCATGCGCGGCAAGGCGCTCGCCTCCGGCGCCGAAGGCGAAATGATTTCCGTCCTCAATCCGCAATCGAAGCGCGTGTTGCAGGGAACGGTTGACCGGCCCGGCGTGGTCGTCGTCGGCCGCAATGCAGTGCTTGCAAGCGAAGCCACCGGGAGCGTCCGGTGATCCGTCAAACCGAACTCAATTCAGTTCAGAAAGATATTTCCATGTTCACGCTTTCGCGTCCTGTGCGCTTCGCCCTTGCGGCTTTCACCGCCGCCCTTTTGTCGGGCTGTAGTGCTGCCGACCGGCTCTCGAATGTCGGCAAGCCGCCGCATCTTTCCTCGATCGAGAATCCGACCACGCAGCCGGGTTATCGCCCGGTGCAGATGCCGATGCCGGATCTGCAACCCGCCGCCTACAATCCGAATTCGCTTTGGCGGAACGGCTCGCGCGCCTTCTTCAAGGACCAGCGCGCGCATCAGGTCGGCGACATTCTCACGGTCAAGGTCCGCATCACGGACAAGGCCGAGATCGACAACGAAACCAAGCGCAGCCGCAAGAGCACGGAAGACTCCGGCGTCGACGACTTCTTCGGCAAGAAGAAGGTGCCGCTGACGAGCGTCGCCATTCCGGGCCGCCTGCTCACGACCGATTCAACTTCAACCGCGGAAGGCAAAGGCTCGGTCAACCGCTCGGAAGAACTGAAAACCAACGTCGCCGCGGTCGTCACGCAAGTTTTGCCGAACGGAAATCTCGTGATCGAGGGCCGGCAGGAAGTGCGCGTGAATTTCGAACTGCGTGAACTCGTCGTCGGCGGCATCGTGCGTCCGGAGGACATCGAGTCCGACAACACGCTCGAGTCCACCAAGATCGCGCAGGCCCGCATCGCTTACGGCGGCCGCGGCCAGATCACCGACGTGCAGCAGCCGCGCTACGGCCAGCAGGTGCTCGACGTCATCCTGCCCTGGTGACGAACCCGATACCGGACCGGAGAAGGCGCCGACTCGTGACCCGACGCTAACTCCCCGCCGTCCCCGCTCCCCCGGGACGGCAATACGCGGCCCCCTCAGCTCCCCCGAGGGGGCCGCATGCATTTTGCCGCACCCTGCATCCAAGGGAACCCGCTGGCGGGTTTACACGTTACCGGCAAGCGCAAGGCTGCGGGTTCAGCTTCAGGAGTATGAATTGACTTACATCTACAAGGGAATTTTTTCGGGTCTCGTCGCCGCTCTGGTTCTTGCCGCTGGCATGCATCTCGCTTCGCAAATCGCGATCCTTCAGCCGCTCGATTTCGTTACAATTCTCGGCAATCTCACCAAGACCGGCCCCATCGGCGGATTCATTCTGCACTGTCTGATTGGAATGGTATGGGGCGGCGCTTTCGCTTACCTCGATCCCGATTTGCCCGGCGATAATCTCCGCCAGCGCGGCGTCGTCTTCGCGCTTGCCGCGAGCGCGTTGATGCTCGTGGTCTTCCTGCCCGCGACCGGCGCAGGATTTTTCGGAATGAAAATCGGCGCGCTCATGCCGCTCTATGTGATGATGGCACATGTCGCGTTCGGCATCATCATGGGCGGCTTTTATGCCTGGCTGTTCGTGCAGGCGATGCCGATCCGCTACCGGCTGTCCGACTGGACGCGGAGTTTACCGCTGCGCTGAAAGATCATTTTACCGCTAGGAAAACGGGGATAAGTCGAAAACCGCGCTTGCTGCGCGATTTTGATTTTTCACGCGCGCATTCGTGAATTGTCACCCAACCGTCACATAACCGCATAACGGCAAGTGCCTCCATCGGGATTCGGCTGCGCATATTTTCAGCAGCAATTTCCCGCGCGCAGCCAATAATTTTCAGCGTAAAAATTTTTCGCTTGCGCGGAAAAAATCAAACGCCCGTTCCTGTCCCCGCGTTGTTTGTGACAGTCCGATTGAATAGCGTCGCGCCCATGCAAGAGCCGCCACATCCCGCCTCCCGCGAGGTCGAGATTAAATTGCTGGTTCGTCCATCGGACGTGAACCGGCTGAAAAACCATACCTATTTGTGGGCGGGCTTCGAAAAAGCCGGCGTGGCCGCGCAACAGAATTCGGTTTACTTCGACGACCGCGAGCAGACGCTGCGCGATCACCGCATCTCGCTCCGCATCCGCCATGCGGGCGGGCGCAATGTGCAGACCATTAAATCGCTGGACGGGCGCGGCTCACCGGTCGACCGCGCCGAATGGGAAAGCGAGATTTTGAGCGCGCGCCCCGATCTGTCGGCGGCGGCCTTCACCGGCCTGGCTCCCCTCCTCGAGAAGAAACTGCACGATCCGCTGGAACCCGTGTTCGAGACGCGCGTATCGCGCACTTCCTTCGTGCTGCAATTCGGCAAGTCCGAAATCGTGGTCGCGCTCGATCAGGGCGAGATCGACACCGGCAAGGAAACCGCACCCATCAGCGAGCTTGAGCTTGAACTGAAGCGCGGCAGCTCCGCCGATCTGTTCCGGCTCGCGCAGGAAATCGACACGGCGATTCCGCTGGAGTTGTCGTATCTGTCGAAATCCGAGCGCGGCTATGCGCTCTTGAACGGTGGCGCGGATTTCACCAAGGCCGAGGACGTGCCGCTTTCCAAGGGTCTTTCGCGCGCCGACAGCTTCCGCAAGATCGCGCATGAATGCCTGCGCCACGCGATCCAGAACCGGGCGGGTGTCGCCAAGGGCGACGGCGGCTCGCTGCATCAGGTCCGTATCGCGACGCGGCGTCTGCATACGGCGATGTCGCTGTTCAAGGATGTGTCCGGCGGGCGCGGCGCGGACGATGTGAAAACGCAGCTTCGCTGGCTGCGCGGCGAGACCGGCCCCGCGCGCGATCTCGATGTGTTCATGAATGAAGTGATGGCGCCGATCCGCAAGCAGCATCCGCGCGAGCCGGCCGTGACCAGTCTCTATCAGCATCTGCGCCGCCGCCGCCTGAAGGCGGCGAAGACCGCGCGCGATGCGATTGCCTCTCCCCGTTTCCGCAAGATGATTTTTCAGGTCGCCGCCTGGATCGAGGAAGGCGACTGGCGCACGGAGGCCGACGAGCTTCGCCGCGCGCGGCAGGATGCGCCGGTCGAGCTTTATGCCGCCGACCAGCTCACCATGCTTCGCCGCAAGGTGAAGAAGCGCGGAAAAATGCTGCGGCAGATGAACGAAGTTGAACGTCACGACCTGCGCGTGGTGACGAAGAAACTGCGCTACGCGGCGGAATTTTTCGGCAGCCTCGCCACGACGAAAAAATCCCGCAAGCGGGCGAAGGCGTTCATCATCGCCGTGCGCGATTTCCAGGATGCGCTCGGCGCGCTGAACGACATTGCCGTGCGCAAGTCGCTGACCGCGGAGATCGCGGGACAGGTGAAAATGCCGGCGGCGAAAAAAGCCGTCGCCGCCAAGGCGTCCGCGGCTTCTAGGACCACCGCTGCAATGGCAGCCGACAAAGATCCGGCGCGCTCCCGCATTTTCATCGCGGGACTGGTCGCAGGCCACCAGGACGCCAATGTGAATGCACTGTTGAAGAAAGCCGTCAGCGCCTATGAGGCGCTCATAGACGTAAAGCCGTTCTGGAAAGATCTGGTGCCGGAACTCGCGATCCCGGCGGGCGCGCTTCTGAATGGCTCCGGCGTGCACAAGTCCATGTCACCTTATGCGAGCCCGGACCGCGAAGCGGACGAGCCTGAACGGAAAGTCGCCTAAGCCTACTCCTCCTAGTCATCGCCCGCGAAAGCGGGCGATCCAGTAAACGCAGCAACTAAATCATTTCACTCGGAGAATACTGGATGCCCCGCTTTTGCGGGGCATGACAAAATCTTTGCTGAATGAAGGCGGCGAGAGTTACTCGTCCTTATAGACCTTCTCGCGGCGCTCGTGCCGCTCCTGCGCCTCGATGGACAGTGTCGCGATCGGGCGGGCTTCGAGACGGCGCAGCGAAATCGGTTCGCCGGTCTCCTCACAGAAACCATAGGTGCCTTGCTGGAGACGTTCGAGTGCCGCGTCGATCTTGGAGATCAGCTTGCGCTGGCGGTCGCGCGCGCGGAGTTCAATCGAGCGGTCGGTTTCCGACGAAGCGCGGTCGGCGAGATCGGGATGATTTTCGTTTTCGGTCTGCAAATGTTGCAGCGTTTCGCGGCTCTCACGCAGGATTTCCTCGCGCCAGTTGAGAAGCTTGTGGCGGAAGTATTCCTTCTGAGCATCGCTCATGAATACTTCGTCCTCGGAGGGACGATACTCTTTTGTAAGCAATCCCATACGGCGCGTCCTACGCTTTACCGAGCCACGTCGATGGCGCGGCTTATAGCGCGACCGTCCGCCGGGTCAACAGCGATCAGCGTCATCAAAAAAATGGAATTTTTTTCGGGGCCGGGTGTTGCGGTTTTGTCAAGCGGCGTTGGCGGATGCCGGCTGCCGCTTGGCGATTTCGACGGCAACCCGCACGGTAATGGCGCCGAGCACGTCGTCGAGGCCGGATTCGCCGCTTCTTTCGGCGAGGCCTTGCAGCGTCACTTCGAGCCGCCGCAATGTTTCAAGGCCGACACGGCCTTCGAGAATTTCCACCTTCAGGGAGTCGAGCAGATCGAGCGCGGAAGTGCCTTTTTTGGCGAAGCGTTTGCGGCGCTCGGTGGCGTCTTCCACCCCCTGCAAGGCCATGAGGGCATCGACGCTATGGATGCCAAGGGCCGCACCGGCCGATTTGGCGGATTGGGCGGGACCGGCGGTACTCAGTGAAAAGCTGCCCTCGCCTGCCCGGCGGGCCTTGCCGGCTCCGGCCACTCCATTTTGCACTGTCGGATTGACGCGCATGGGCTTCCCCCGTTTCCGGCGGCATTTGGCCGGAACCCGCAGGAAGCCTCGACTTTTATGGTTAAGGCGGGGTTAACGGCTCGGCAGTTTATGCCGGGGCGGCAGGAAAAGCCGGGTTTTGCCACCCCTATCTAAATACCTGTAGATAAAATAAACAAGCAAAATCAATAATTTGAATGGAGGCCGCCAACTGGCACGCGGTTCGCAACAGAGTCATCGGTCATTTCCGACCATCGACAAGCTGGGGAGCAAGGTCGGTGCAAATGAAGACTCTGAAATTCCATGCAGCGGTATTATTTGCCGCTCTCATCCTTGGCGGGACGGCGAATGCCGGTTCGCGCATCAAGGATCTCACCGACATTGAAGGCGTGCGCGACAACCAGTTGATCGGGTACGGCCTCGTGGTCGGCCTGAACAACACCGGTGACAGCCTCAACAACTCGCCATTCACCCGCCAGAGCCTGCAAGCCATGCTGGAGCGCCTCGGCGTGAATATCCGCGGCGCGCAGCTCCGCACCGGTAACGTGGCCGCGGTCATGGTGACCGCCAATCTTCCCGCTTTCGCCACCCAGGGAACCCGCATCGACGTGGTGGTCTCAGCACTCGGCGACGCCAAGAGTTTGCAAGGCGGTACTCTTCTTGTGACGCCGCTGCTCGGCGCCGACGGCAATGTCTACGCGGTCGGCCAGGGCACCGTCGCCGTCGCCGGATTCCAGGCCGAGGGCGACGCCGCCAAAATCATCCGCGGCGTTCCGACCGCCGGACGCATTTCCAACGGCGCACTGGTGGAGCGCGAGATCGACTTCGCGCTGAACCGCCTCACCAATTTGCGGCTCGCGCTGCGCAACCCCGATCTCACTACCGCCCGCCGCATCGCGGGCGCGATCAACGATTTCCTCGGCGCGCCGATCGCCGAACCGATCGACCGCGCCACGGTGGCGATCAGCGTTCCCAACAAATATCAGGGCAACATCGTCGCGCTGCTGACCGAAATCGAACCCCTGCAAGTCGAACCCGATCTGCCGGCGAAAGTCGTCATCGACGAGCGCTCCGGCATCATCGTGATGGGCCGCGACGTGCGCGTGGCGACGGTCGCCGTGGCACAGGGCAATCTCACCGTCACCATCAGCGAAACGCCGATGGTGAGCCAGCCGGCGCCCTTCTCCCAGGGCCGCACACGCACGGTGCCGCGCAGCCGCGTTGGCGTCACCGAAGAGGGCGTGAAACTGGGCGTCGTCAATGAAAGCGTGACCCTGCGGGAACTCGTGGACGGGCTGAATGCGCTTGGCGTCGGCCCGCGCGACCTGATCTCGATTTTGCAGGCCATCAAGGCTTCCGGCGCCATTCAGGCCGAAATCGAGGTGATGTGATGAACAACACCTTCGCCGCGCCGCAGACTTACACCCGCCTCACCGCCGCCACGCCGCAGCCTGGGACGGATATTAAGAATTTGGACCGTATCAAGAAGGTATCTCAGGAATTCGAGTCCGTGTTCCTGACCAATATGTTCGAGGAAATGTTCGCGGGCATCGAGGAAGAGGAAGGGCCGTTTGGGGCCGGTTCAGGCGGCAGCGCCTGGCGCTCCATGAAGGTCGAAGAATTCGCGAAGTCCGTTTCCAGCGCTGGCGGCATTGGCCTTGCCCAACACGTCCAGCGTCAACTGATCGCCATGCAGGAGCAAAGATCATGACCGCGGCGAAGAAAGTTTCCCAGCAAATCAGCAATCTCAACGATGCCGAGGCGCTTCTCGGCCGGATCGGCGACGCGATGGTGGCGCTGGTCAATGTGTTCGAGGAAGAAACCCGGCTGGTGAAGCTGGGCAAGCTGAATGCGGCGGCGCAACTCACCCCGCACAAGACCGAGCTTGCCTCGAACTACCTGCTTGAGATCGAGACCCTGAAAAAGAACGCGCCCTATCTCGGCAAGACCGTTCCCTCGCAGATCGACGAATTGCGCAAGGCGCATTCGGCATTCCGCGATATTCTGGCACTCAACCTGAAAGTCGTCGCGACCGCCCAGTCGGTTGCGGAGAGCATCGTACGGGGCGCCACCGAGGACGCCACCAAACGCGTTTCGCCGACCGGCTACGGCGCCAATGGAAAAATCCAGGGCCAGAGCAAGACCGCCCACCGCCCGGTCGTGGTCAGCCGATCGAGCTGAGGCAACCAAGGCCCAAATACGAAACAGCGATTTCAAGACAAATCCCTCCCGTCAAAGGAGGGATTTTTTATTGCGCGCGCGGGAAGCTCGAAAACGCTTCGAGCCATGCGCCGCTTCTTAACAACTGCTTACCGGGAAAAAATACGTTCAGAATTTCTTCAGAGATTGAGCCGCTTTGCGCGCTCTGGAATGCCTGAACGGGTAACGAGCCGTTAGGCCTCTGCATGAGACAACGGTCGGGACCACGGCCCCCCAGAATGGGGATGTCTGTAGTCTTGTGTATCAATCCTAGGAAGGGGCTTACTAATGGCTAGCGATATCACCCTCTCAAAGGGCGTACGCTCGAACCTGCTCTCTTTGCAGTCGACGGCTGAGCTCTTGAACCGGACGCAGGAACGTCTGTCGACCGGTAAGAAGGTCAACTCTGCTCTTGATAACCCGATCAACTTCTTCACGTCGGCTGGTCTGTCCAGCCGCGCCAACGACCTCTCCCGCCTGCTCGACTCCGTCGGCAACGCGGTTCAGACGATCGCTGCCGCGGACAAGGGCATCTCGTCGATCACGAAGCTGATCGAATCCGCCCAGGCGACTGCCCGTCAGGCTTTGACGGCGTCGGAAGGCACCACGACCTATGCGTTGACCCAGACGGGCAACGTTGCGGTTACGGACGACACCGCTGCGGTGACCGGCAGCACGACGGCGGGCAACTACTCCGCTGACGTGGCGCAGGTTCGTACTTCGTCTGCGTTCTCGAACATCGCTGACGTGACTGCTGCTGGCGAACTCGTCGCCGGTGACACCATCACCGTCAACTTCGGCAACGGCAATTCGTTCACGACCCTCGCGGTCGCGGGCGGTGACTCCGTTGCGGACATTGCTCAGCTGATCAACGACGCTTCTGACGCTCAGGGCTTCGGTGACCTCGTCACTGCGGCGGTTGAAGTTGGCGGCGGTACTGACCAGCTCGTGCTGACTTCGAACGACGCAGCCTTCACCTTCACCGCGACGGTGAACGGCACCGGCTCGGCCACTTTCGGTCAGACCACTGCGGCGGTGAACCTGCTCACGCAGACTCCGGCGCTCACTGGTTCGACGCTGACTGTTGCGGTTGGCACGAACGCCACCACCTCGATCACCTTCGGTAACGACGTTGGTCAGGTTGGCTCGCTTGCCCAGCTCGAAGCAGCTCTCGAAACCGCTGACCCGGCCGGCTCCACGACCACTGTGGCGGCGGACGGTTCTGTCCAGATCACTGCCAACAGCAACGCCGACAGCATCGTCATTGGTGGTACTTCCACCAGCCTGTCGACCTTCGGCCTCGCTCAAGGCACGACTGGCCCGACCAACTCGCAGATCACCGGCTTCACCGGCCAGCTGACCATCCAGGTCGGTTCCGGCGCTGCCCAGACCCTCGAGTTCGGCAACAGTGCCACGGGTGAAATTCGTACCCGTGCGGACCTCGAAGCTCGTCTTACGGCGATCAATGCGACGCTGGACGACGTCACTCTCTCGGTCAACGCCAGCGATTTCCTCAACATCGCTTCCACCAGCGCTTCGAACATCACTGTCGGCGGTTCTGCTGCGGCCTCGTTCGGCATCAGCTCGAACACCTACGCTCCGACTTCGACGTTCACGGCGAACGCCACGCGTACGTCTCTGCAGACGGACTACAACAACCTGCTCTCGCAGATCACCACGCTGGCTTCGGACGCTTCCTACAACGGCGTCAACCTGCTCGATGACGATGACCTCTCGGTCATCTTCAACGAAGACGGTTCCAGCTCGCTGTCGATCAGCGGCGTTGACTTCTCGGCCACCGGCCTCGGCCTCACGGCTGTGACCGGTTCTGGCTTCCAGGACAACTCTGCTGTGGACTCCGCGCTCGCTCAGCTCGGCAACGCAACGGCAACGCTGCGCACGCAAGCTTCGCGCTTCGGTTCGAACCTCTCGATCGTGCAGACCCGTCAGGACTTCACCAAGAACCTGATCTCGGTCTTGCAGACCGGTGCGGACAACCTCGTCCTCGCCGACACGAACGAAGAAGGTGCGAACATGCTGGCCCTTCAGACCCGTCAGCAGCTCTCTTCTGTCGCCCTGTCGCTCGCTTCGCAGGCCGACCAGAACGTGCTGCGTCTGTTCTGATCGTCACTACAAACTTCAAGGAACCGGCGGGGCCAAAAGCCCCGCCGTTTTCTTTTGTGCTTCCTTCTCCACGCACGCGCCGCGTTTCTTAACTTTCTGTTAAGGCTGTTTATTCAGCGCGCTTAATTTTCATGGTTAATCCAACATTAGGATGCTGATGCGAAAACGGTTCCCTGACCGCTGAATCGGCGGCTCCAAAGATTGCGTGTAATCGCCAGAAGGAATTGAACCGTGGCCAACGACATCACACTCTCGAAGGGCGTACGCTCGAACCTGCTTTCGCTACAGGGCACCGCCGAACTTTTGAGCCGGACACAGGAACGCCTGTCGACCGGCAAGAAGGTCAACACCGCGCTCGACGATCCGATCAACTTCTTTACCTCGGCTGGCCTGTCCAGCCGCGCCAACGACCTCTCCCGCTTGCTCGACTCCGTCGGCAATGGCGTGCAGACCCTTGCCGCTGCGGACAAGGGCATCAGTGCAATCACGAAACTGATCGAATCCGCCAAGGCGACTGCCCGTCAGGCTCTGACCGCGCAGGAACCGACCACCACCTACGCTCTCGGCCAAACCGGCAACGTCGCCATCACGGCCGACACTGCGGCCGTGACCGGCAGCACGACGGTGGGTAACTACTCCGCTGACGTCGCTCAAGTTCGCACTTCTTCGGTGTTCTCGAACACCGCTGACGTGACGGCTGCCGGCGAACTCGTTGCTGGTGACACCATCACGATCGACTTCGGCAACGGCAACACGTTCACGACGCTTGCCGTCGCAGGCGGCGATTCCATTGCGGACCTTGCTCAGCTGATCAACGACGCTTCTGACGCTCAGGGCTTCGGTGATCTCGTCACCGCGGCCGTTGAAGTAGGCGGCGGCGCTGACCAGCTCGTGCTGACCTCGAACGACGCGGCCCATACCTTCACGGTTTCGGTCACCGGCACCGGCTCGGCCACTTTCGGTCAGACCACTGCGGCGACGAACTTGCTCACGCAGACCCCCGCTCTCGATGGTTCCACTCTGACCGTCACGGTTGGCACGAACGCGACCAAGACCATCACCTTCGGCAACGACGTTGGTGAAGTCGGCTCGCTCGCTCAGTTGCTTGACGCCTTGCAGACCAACGATCCGGCCGGCTCCACCGCCACGGTGGCGGCGGACGGTTCGGTCCAGGTCACGGCCAACAGCAACTCTGACAGCATTGTCATCGGCGGCACTTCGACCAGCCTCGCCACCTTCGGCCTTGCTCAGGGCACCACTGGTCCGACCAACGCGCAGCTCGCAGGCTTTACCGGACAGTTGACCATCCAAGTCGGCACTGGTGCAGCGCAGTCGATTGAGTTTGGCAACGGCGCCCCAGGTGAAATCACCACCCGCGCCGCCCTCCAAGCCCGTCTGACGGCGATCAATGCGTCGCTGGACGACGTGACTCTCTCGGTCAACGGAAGCAACTTCCTCAATATCGCGTCCACCAGCTCGTCGGACATCACGATCGGCGGCTCGGCGGCGGCATCCTTCGGCCTGTCGGCGAATACCTACACGCCGACCGCGACAGTCACCGACAACGCGACCCGCGCTTCGTTGCAGACGGACTTCAACAACCTCCTGCAACAGATCACGCGGCTGGCGGAAGACGCCTCCTATAACGGCGTGAATCTCCTCGATAACGATGACCTTCAAGTCATCTTCAACGAAGACGGCTCCAGCGCCCTGAACATTCAGGGTGTGGATTTCTCGGCTACAGGACTCGGGCTGACCAATATCAGCGGCGGCGGATTCCAGTCGAACGCCAACGTCAACACGGCACTCGGGCAACTCGATACCGCGACGGCGACCCTGCGCACGCAGGCTTCGCGTTTCGGCTCCAACCTCTCGATCGTGCAGACCCGTCAGGAGTTCACCAAGAACTTGATCTCGGTACTACAGACGGGCGCGGACAACCTCGTCCTCGCCGACACGAACGAAGAAGGCGCGAACATGCTGGCCCTCCAGACCCGCCAGCAGCTCTCTTCGGTGGCCCTTTCCTTGGCTTCCGAAGCCGACCAAAACGTGCTCCGCCTGTTCTCTTAATCCGAGCCGAAAACAACCGCGGCGGGGCCAAAAGCCCCGCCGTTTTCTTTTTGGTAATCCGAATCGGCGATGGTGGTCTTGTTCAGACACCGCGCAGGAAGCGCGGCAACATGGGAGAACCAGGATGGGTCTCAAGGTCGAACTGAAACCCGGCGAGCGTGTCATTATCGGCGACAGCGTCGTTACCAACGACGATCAGCGCACACGGCTGGTCATCGAGGGCGATGCGCCGATCCTTCGCGAGAAGGACATTCTCACGGTCGAGGAAGCCGACACCCCCTGCAAGAAGGTCTATCTGGTGGTGCAGCTGATGTACCTGTCGAAGGATGCGGCAGCGCACCACGAGATGTATTTCAACATGGTCCGGGAGGTGATCGGGGCGGCCCCCAGCACGCTTCCCTACTTCGACCGTATCAATAACAACATATTAACCGGCATGCTTTACAAGGCGTTGAAGGAGGCCCAGCGCCTCCTTGAGTACGAAAAGGAACTGATCGAACATGCAAACAGTAGCCCAGACCTACGCCAAAAACGCGCAGGCAACGGGTAATCCGCGCGAGCTGGAAGCCCAGCTTCTTCTCCGCGCGGCTGCCAAACTTCAGGCCGTGAAAGACGCGGAAGCGCAGGCCGACACGGATGTCGTCTCCGCGATCCGCTATAACCGCCGCCTCTGGCTCGTTTTCGCCGGCTCGCTTGGCCGTCCCGAAAACCAGCTGCCGGCAGCGATCAAGCAGAATGTCGCGAACCTCGCCAACTTCGTCATCAATCACTCGATGAAGCTGGAGTCGGACAAGGACGGCGCCCTCGGACGGGTCGGCGTTCTCATCAACATCAATCGCGAAATCGCCGCGGGCCTCCGCGCCCAGGCCGTCGCCGCTTGATCTGACGCCTAGTTTTTCCAATCAGTTCCAGGACGGAATGAAAGTCGCCGGGCAATCGTCCGGCGATTTTGTTTTTGGCGGCAGCTAATACGGATTACTGGCTTGGATAATCTCCTGGCCGATGAGGATGCAGGAGCCTTTGGTCTGCGTGTAGAGGAAGCGCATCCGGTACTCCGTCCTGTAGATCGCGGCCCAGACTTCGAGCACGTCGAACCTGCCATTCCCTATCACCGCTTTCACGGGCGGCAATACCTTCACATCGTCGCCGACGGTCGCCTTGAAATTCTTGTCCTCCTCGCCTTCGAGGAAATGGAACTTCAAAAGCAGATTTCCTTTCGCGGCGGCATCTTTCGCGCAAGGGTGCTGCGCCTTTTGCGCATGGGCCATGTTTGCCGCGCAAATGATTGTTCCCGCGAGCGCAAGTTTCGCCAGTACATTCATGTTGACCTCATGCTCCCTGCGTTTCGCGTTTTTCCTTGGCGATCTGTTTCTGCCGGTCGAATTCGGCGCGGCGTCTCGCAATTTCCTCCGGCGAGAGACGGTCGATATTGCTGTAGTCGAGCTTCCAGTCCGGATTATCACTCCAGCGCAGCGGATTTTGCACAGTCGTCCGGGCCGCCGCAGATTCCAGAGTCGCGAGTGCAAGCTCCAGCGTGGACTTTTGAGAATCGCGGTCTTTCGGCTTGCCCGCGCCATTCCCGAGCGGAAAATCCGAAAACAAAAGGCGCGGCACGCCGACATATTCCACGATGTCTTTCGCGCAGCCCATCACGACCGTTGCGATGCCGCTTTTCTCAAGCTCGCGCGCCGCAAGGCTGACGCTCTGGTGGCAGACGGGACAATTCGGCACCAGGATCGCCGCGTCCACGCTGTCTTCCATGCAGCGGCGGACCAGCTCGGCGCAGTCCACGTCTATCGTCGTTCGCTGGCTACGGTTGGTCGGCAGCCCGAAAAACTGGGGCGCTAGTTTCAGCCGCCCGCGCTCCGCTGCGCGGCGTAGTTCAATGAGCGGAAAATAGGTGCCGGGATCCTCCGCCGTGGTGTGATTGCGGTCGATCGCGATATGCGAAATCCGCAAATCGTGATCCTTTGAGGAGTCGCCGGAATAAACCGCATAGAATTTCGCTGCCGAATTATACGGCGCGCCCGAACCCTGGTCGCCCTTGCCCGGCTGGTACGGGGCCGCGGTGGTGATGAGGGCGACGCGGCTCTGCGCCAGCGGTTTCGCAAGACGCTGAAACGGCACGTCGTCGAAATGCGCCCATTCATAGGGCGCGCCGTAACCCAGCCCCGCGTAGTAATCGCGGATGCGTTGCAGATACGGTATCGGCGCGTCGGGCGGTGTCATCCACGCATGTTGCCATTCTTACGGAGAATGCCAAGCGGCAGCCGGAAAAGCAGAAAGCCCGGCACTTCTGTGCCGGGCTTTCCTTCTTCAACTACGCAATACCTTCCGTTGAAATCCTGAATCACATGAAGTTGAGGAGCGAGAAGCGGGAGAGCATCGCGGTGGTTTGCAGCGTCGCCTGCAAGCGCGTGCTCATCGTCAGCAGCATGGTGCCGACTTCTTCCGGAGAGACGTTTTCGATCTCGTCCACAAGACCCTGAAGCACCGGCTTCTTGTCGTCGAGGCGCTGCTTGGCGGCATCGGCGGCAAGTTTCGCACCGGCGATCTCGGTCTGGATCGCCTCGACCTTTGAAATGCCGGACGAACTGTCGAGCCCCGCGCCCACTTTCCGCGCCATCGCGAAATAACGCGCGCGCGCGTCGGGATCGGTTTCGGAAAATGTCATCGAGGAGAAGACCGCGATATTCTGCACGAGATGGCGCAGGCCGTCTTCGTTGCCGCGCACGCCGTAAGCAACCGTGATGGTGTCGTCCACGCGGGCGACCGCAGACAGGCGCGCATCGTCGGTGGCGTCGTCGCCCGTGTACCAGGACACGGTATCGGCGTCGGTGCCGTCCTGCATCGCGGTCGCCGTCTCGAAGGGCGGGCCATCGACGCGCTGCGGCGGATTGCCGGAATCGATTGCGAAAAAATCCTCGCCGGCCTTCACCGCCGAAGCCGCTACGAGTTCGGTTTTGCTGAGCGTGAGAATCTGCGTATCGATCGCGGAGGCGAGATTGGTGGCGGTCTCCACGGGATCCGCGCCGATCAGGAAGCTGCCCGAAGGCGGCGGGTCTTCCGTGGTGGCGGTGAGTTCAATGCTGACCGACGTGCCGTCGGGCTGGTTGAGCTGCACGGTCACGCGATTATTGGCGACCGGATTGCCGCCGGTAAGGTCGATTTCCTTGCTGACGGGCGGGCCGGCATTGTTCGTGATGGTGGCGCCGAAGTCCGTCGTCACCGAAGCAATCTTGAAACCGAACGGATGGTTAGCGGCACCGTCATGCGAAAGGGTGACAACGCCGGCAGCCGCAGCGGGCGTCAACAGGCGGCCGCGCTGATCCGCGCCCTGATCGGCGAGCAGGCGCTCGGACATGACCTGTTTGAAGCCGGCTTTGGCCCCGTCCCCGTTCAGAATATTCGAGACCGTGTCGGTCGCGGACTGGTTGGTGGCGCGGCCCGAGAACAGATAGCGGTCGCCGGCTTTTTCGTTGAGCAGGCTCAGCGTTTCGTCGAGACGCAGCGTGGACATGCGCTGGGCCGATGTCTGGCCACCGCTGACCAGTTCATAAGAGAGCGGGAAACGCGTTTCCGCGCGCATGTCCTGACCGACCGTGCGGATGCGCTCGAGCGCGGTGTTCATCATGTTCACGCGCAGATCGACGTTGAAAATCGACGCGCCGAAATTTTCGATGCGCGAAAGCCGCGCGCGCACTTCCAGATCGAGGCCGCGCGCGAGGCCGAGGCCTGCGTAAGTTTCCGATTTCTTGCCGGTGGCAAGCTGGCGCTGCAAATCATCGAGCTGCGCCCGCATATCGACGAGGGTTTTCGCCTGGATGTGCGAACGGTTTTGAAATCCGATAATAGCCGCCATTGCTTACATCCTGATCAGAGCGTCGAGCATTTCTTTCACCGCCGTGAGCACGCGCGCATTCGCGCCATAAGCGGTTTGCAGCACGAGCAGGTTCGCCATTTCGCTGTCGATATTGACGCTGGAGCGGTCGGTGAAGCGCGCCTGCAAAGCGTTGACGACGATGTCCTGGCCTTCCTTCAGCCGGTACGCATTTTCCGCGTTGCCGCCCTGGAGCGTGATGGTCTGGCGGATGAAATCGACAAGCGAACCCGAATAGGCGCCCGCCTTGGTGCCGATGCCGGTTGCGGGCGAATAGGTGTGACTGACGGCGGTGAGCTGCTGTTCCAGCCAATCCGGCCGCGTCGGATCGCCGGAGAGCGTGCCGCTGGCGAATTCCACAAGCCGAGAAGGCTCGTCTTTCAACTGAACATTGAGCGCGATGCGCGCCGCAAAGCCGAGCTTCTGCGTCGAGCCGTCCATCGCGTGATTCGTGTAGAGCGCGCCGTTGCTGCCATCGACGAAGAACGGCATCGACGGATCGCCGGACTGGAACGTGCTGGTGGTCACCGTCGCGTTGAAGCTGTCGATGTCCACGAGGTTGCCAGCGCCGTCGTCGAGAACACGCAACTCGCTGCCCGTATCAGAGAAAGTCAGGTTCGGGCCAAGTGCGGAATTCAACTGCGAAACGACGCTGGCCATGCCGCCAGTCCAATCGATGCCGATCACCGTGTCGGTGGTGTCGGCCGTGTGGGTGTTGCTGAGCGGCAGCGCGTCGGGATCGTCCACGCGGACAATGCTCACCTTATGGGTGCCGGTGGCGTCGGTGTAGGTCAGATTGATCGTGTTGCCGTTCTGAAGCGCGGCCAGATCGAGATCGAAGCCTTCTTGCGCGCCCGAAGTCGCGGTTTCGCCGGCAACCGTGCGATTGGACAACGCGCTCGCCAGCGCATGGGCGATTTCGTCGAGCTGCGCCTGCGCTTCAACCAAGGTCACGTCGCGCATTTGCAGATGCGCGGCGAGATCTCCGGAACGAATTGATTTATCCGCGACCAGATCGATCGCCATGCCGTTCGGCGTGGTCAACGTGATGGTGCCGACGCCTCGCGTGTCGGAATCGCTGGTCCAGAGCGATTGCGCGTTCACGCCGTCGCGGCCATCAAAGCCGAGGCGTGACGCCTTGTGATCGAACAGGCTGACGCCTGAAGTCGTGAAGATCGCAACCTGGCCGGGACCGGTTTCGACCGTGCGAACATCGACCAGCCCGGAAAGCTCGCCGATCAGCACGTCGCGCTGATCGTAAAGGGCCGCGGTCGAACCGGAATTCGGATCAGCCGAGATGATCTTGGTGGAGACCGTCTCGATATTCTGGAGAATCTGGTTGATGCGCGTGATATCGGCCGAGATCGTAAGCTCGGCCTGCGTGCGCAGCTCCTGGATGTCACTCGACATCGCATTGAGATGTTGCGCGAGCACACCCGCCTCGTTCAACACCTGCGAACGGGTTGAGATCGACTCCGGGCTGGTGGCGAGGCTTTGCAGCGCATTGCCGAAATTGTTCAGCAGCGTGTCAAGCGCGTTCAAACCGCCGGGCGAACCGTAGATCTGGTCGATGCGGTTGTAATAGGTCGAGATCGAATTGATGTATTGCGAGCCGGCGAGCTCCGCGCGCAACTGCCGTTGCACGAACACATCCAGCTCGCGCTGGATGCCGACGATGCGCACGCCGGCGCCGCCGCCCGCCGACGAAGTCGTCGTCTGCAACAACGACTTGCGGACATAGCCTGGCGTTTCCGCATTCGCGATATTGTCCGCGATCAGCCCGACGCCGGTCTGCGTGAGTTGCAGACCGGACAGTGCCGCGCCGATTGCGTTGCCGAGACTCATTCCAGTTCTTCCTTATGCTGCCGAAAAATCTTGCCGCTTAACGGATCATGTTGAGCGTTTCGGAGAGCATCTGGTCGGCAGTCGTCACGATGCGGGTGTTGGCCGCGTAGGCCTGCTGCGTGACGATCAGCTTGGTGAATTCGTCGGCGATGTCGGTGTTGGAGCCTTCGAGCGACTTGCCGAGAATCTTGCCGGGCGCGCCGTAAAGCGCCGGGCCGGATTCCGAGGTCGCTTCGAATGCGCCGCCATCGATGCGCTTCAGGGCGTTGTCTCCGTTGAAGCTCGCGAGCGGAATTTCGGCGATGTCGAGCGTTCGGCCGTTCGAGTAGGCGGCCACGATGCGGCCCTTCTCGTTCACCGCGATGGTCTGCAATTCACCAGCCGGAAAACCGTTTTGTCTCAACATGTTAACCTGCGCGTTGCCGTTGATGTCGGCGAACTGCGTCATGCCGCTGGAGCCGTGGTTGATGGCGATGTCTTCGAGCGGCACGCCATTGACCGAAACGTTCGTCAGCGTGACGACCTGCGTGGAAGAAGTCATCTGGCCGCTGGAGTCGAACGTGTAGTTCACACCGGCATTGCGCCAGGCGACGTTGGTGCCGACCGCGGTGGCCTCTTCGAGATAAAAGAGCTGCCAGGTCGGAACGCCGGTCGGGGCGAAAGCGCCGCCGCCGAGGCCGAGTGCGGTGCCAATGCCCGCGTCCGAATAGGCGACCGAGAAAGTCGTGCCAGGGGTATCGCCCTGAATCTGGATGTTGTCACCGACAAGCGATGCGCTGACGCCGGATATGGCGTTGATCGCCGCGATCACTTCGTCGGAATGCGAGGTCGCACCGGTGTCGATGGTGATGACCGTCGGCGTGCCGTTGACGGTGACTGTGATCGTATCGCCGGCATAGGTGCCGCCGAGATCGATCGGGGGGTTGATGTCCGCCGTGCCGGTCGCAAGCGCGGCGGTGTCGGGCAGCTTTGCCCAGCGAAGCTGGACGTTCACGGGCGAGCCGACTTCGTCGAACACCGTGATGGCGCCGCCGGAGATCGACTGCTCGAGGAATTGCGGAACGTCGTTCGCGACCACGGTGCCGGTGCCGGCAACGGTCGGATTGACGGAGAATGAAGTGATGTCGAGACGCTCGGAGCCCGGCACGTCCTCGTCGGTCGCGGCGGTGCGCGGGAAGCTCGCGAGGTTGGCGCGGTATTCGATCAGGTTCGTGGGCTCAGCCGGCAGGAAGTCGTTGGAGAACTGCAACACATCCGGCACGCTGCCGACGACGTTGCCGGTGGTCGGGTCAACTTGCAGCGCTTTCAGATAATAACCGGTGCCGTTGACGAGATAGCCGTCCTTGTCGAGTTCGAAGTCGCCGCGGCGGGTGAAGAGGTCAACGCCGGTAAACACCGGCTGGCCGTCCGGGAAGCTCGAAGGCTTCTGCACGACGAAGTAGCCGTCGCCGTTGATGGCCATGAAAGTATCGACGGTGGCGTTCTTGATGTCGCCCTGCACGGTGTTGGTGCCGCGCGAGCGCGCGATCACGCCGCCTGCATATTGCTGTTGCGGGTTTGAGTCCGGCACGAGGTCCGAGAAGCTCGTATCGACGCGCTTGAAGCCGACCGTCTGCGAGTTCGCGATGTTGCCGGAAACGTTTTCCAGCGCGTAAGCCTGCGCGCGAAGCCCGCCGACCGCCGTGGTCATTGCACCGAAAATACCCATTACACCCTCCATCATGCGGCCGCGCAGCGTGAGCGCGCACGGCTATCCGGTAGGTTCATGGCAATCGGCGTGCCAAACTATTTATGCAATGATTTCAATGCTTTAAAGAGATAGCGGCTGACTGCGGCCGGCGCGCTTCTGCCGGGTGGCGGCAAGATTTGCCGGGCAATCTTTAGAACAGCGAGCGGTTCTTATTGCTGCGGCGGGAGCGATTTCGGATCGGGCTGCACCGGTTTCTGCGGCCATTTGCGGTCGATCCAAGCGAGGATTCGCGCGACCGGCTTGGCCAGGAACGGCACATCTTCCGCGAGCAGCAAGAGCCCGATCGGTATCATCCAGAAGCCGACCAGCGGCAGGAAGCCCACGAGGCCGAAGAGAATAAAGAAGATCGCGAACGGTATCCGCACCCAGATCACATGCGGCTGCCGCAGCCAGCGCAGAAAACGCGCAAGCGAGGCAGGCATCCGCTGCTCGAAGTGGGCGAGTTGTTCGTTCAGTTCGGTGCGGGGATCGGTCATGGGCGGCCTTCAAAGCACACCCGGCGCTTCATTCCAATACGTTTATGCCGCCTTGCCGCGTATATGCCCGCTGTCTAGTGTCGCGGATGAAACGGAGAATTCATGCGTTTTGAAGGCACGAAGTCCTATGTCGCCGACACCGATCTAAAGGTTGCAGTGAATGCGGCCATCGCGCTGGAACGGCCGCTGCTCATTAAAGGCGAGCCGGGAACCGGCAAGACGGTGCTCGCCGCCGAGATCGCAAACGCGATTAAAGCGCCGCTGATCGAGTGGCACATCAAGTCCACCACCAAGGCGATCCACGGATTGTATGAATATGACGCGGTGGCGCGGCTGCGCGACAGCCAGCTCGGCGACCCGCGCGTGAGCGAAATCTCAAATTACATCCGGCGCGGAAAATTGTGGGAGGCATTCACCTCGCCGCAACGGCCCGTGTTGCTGATCGACGAAATCGACAAGGCCGACATCGAATTCCCGAACGATCTTCTGCTCGAAATCGACCGCATGGAATTTCATGTTTACGAGACCGGCGAGACGGTAAAGGCGAAACAGCGCCCCGCCGTCATCATCACATCCAACAACGAGAAGGAGCTGCCGGACGCCTTCCTGCGCCGCTGCTTCTTCCATTACATCCGCTTTCCGGATCCCGACACAATGGCGGCCATCGTCGAAGTACATTTCCCCGGCATTAAAAAACGGCTGGTTTCCGAGGCGCTGAAACT
>CAZUJE010000032.1:0-23881 GCA_964620215.1 uncultured Hyphomicrobiales bacterium | reverse complement strand
TCTTCTTCTTCCTGTTCGCGGTGGTGGTGGGCATCACCTGGATGATCGGGGAGGCCATCGTTTAGTTTTTCGCGCCGGACCCTCGCCAACTTCATCCGCGCACCTATCCTTCTAGACGGACCGCCGCCCTCGTGCTGAGTAGCGAGCGAAGCGAGCGTCTCGAAGCATGGCGGCGGTCCTCCTCAGGATGAGGCGCGCGAAATTGTTGCCGCGGCGGAATCCGCCCGGATTTTCAAACAGCAGCGCCCCTCGAAGGGGCGCGCGGGATGCCGGAGACTTGCCGGTCTCCACGGTGTCGTGTGTGGTTTGAAAAAACACACGACGGTCTTCGCCGCGAGGGCCGGTTTGACGCCGGCATCCCGCACGCGACGGGCTTCGGCTTGCTCCATAAGACCCCGGTGGACTTACCTTTGTATCCACCGCTATGGCCGGTCCACTGCCTGGGTTTGGATCGTCCCCTACGGCAGCGTCACCTTACATCCGGTCCAGTGGCGCGCGGCAGGCGCGCCGGGAACCAATGGCTTGGGCCGCCGCAGCCGGGTTGCGTACCCGAATGCGGCCGTCGCACCCCACTCACGCCTTCAAGACGCCTCCGGAAGGCGCCCCTTCAGAGCGGGGATGTCTGGAATATATTCCTAGATAAGGGCAAAAATATGGAGAAATAATTTAATGCGTGAGCAGGAGTCGGTCAGTCACCATCTCTGCTTCAAGAGACTTACCCCCCATCTGAAAACGCCGAAGCATCGATCTACCTACTCTGACAGTAACTTCTCTGGAAAATAAAGAACGAGGTACATTTATCTCACACTCGTGTTTTCCCGATTTTTTTGTTCCATCAATGCTTAAAGCGATAAATACACCACGTTTCTTAGCGCGCTCGATCGCATAGAAAAGAGAATCCAAACTGAACTTTTGTGCCCCGTACAGGATTGCTTGGCTATAGGAATAAGGCGGGTCGCAATAAATCACATCACCTGACTTAGCGCGTTCGATTGATTCTTCGTACTCACGGTGAAAAAATTCCGTACCCTTAATTCTTTTGCTCCATTCATCAACGCGTTTGGAAAAAGACTCTGAGGAAATTGGAGTATGAATACCGCATGGCGTAGACATAAAGCCATCTCTCATGCGAAATCGTACAACGCCGCCGTAGCAAGATCGGCAGAGAAAAAGTAAATCCGCAGGATTGGATGAAGAATTGTACCGTTTCTTGACGGCTTCATATGCTGCGACTTTATTCTCTGATGTTAGATTTTCTCTGCGCTCCGAATACCAGTCTTTCAGACTTTGAGGCCGCCGTTTTAATTCCTTCCAGATTTTAATTAGTGGGACGAATGAATCGGAGGCTTCAGCGCGTCGAGGTGCGAGGACACCTAAAACAGCTCCAGATCCCAAGAATGGCTCGTGATAAGTTCCAAATCGTTCGGGGAAAAAAGCAATGATTTCGTGCGCAAAGCGCTGCTTGTTGCCAATCCATTTCAGCAATTGTGATTTGAAAGGTTTCGCAGCACGAGTTGAATTTAGCGTATCAGTCGCGGGCGCGATCTTTAAATCGAAATCAAAGAGAGTTTGCATGCGCTTCGATAACCTCACGAAATGAATATCCTATTTTGGGATATTGCGCAAGCCGCTCCATAAATAGGATATGCCCAAGAAAGCACGGGGAGGCCCAGAAACGGCGCAGGCCTTACTTCGCGAATTAAGGGAGGCGGCTGGCCTGCGTCAAGCAGATGTCGCCAAGAAATTGGGTATGCCTCAGTCTTTTGTCAGCAAATACGAGGCAGGAGAGCGCCGTATCGATGTTGTTGAGCTTCGTTCGATTTGTAAAGTTTTGGGTATTTCGCTGCGTGAATTTGTAGATCGGTTGGAAAATAAGTTGTGAGCGTAAAATGAAGCCAACGGATCGATTTCTTCGCAAACCAAAATCTTTTTGGGCTTCAGTGCGTACTCTGAGCCAGCAAATTGGCTACAGCAAGAAGAAAGCATTCATTATTCCGACTATATCCCAAATGGAACAAGCTTTCCAAAAATTAGATTTGGATTCGACCCAACTTGTACGAAGAAATAAGCCGACAAAACTTGCTCTTGAACTGCAAGATTACTTTTCCGAGCGTGCCCGGCTCCTATTGATGATTGAGCCGCATCTTATGAATGCAAAAAGAGCAAAGAAATTATTTAGAAAAATGCGGACTCAGTTGAAACCTAAGTGTCCCATTCCAATGAATAAGCAAAAAGGAAAAAAACGGGCAGAGGCATATTTAACCGCACTCGTAAACATGATCGTTGAGAAGCATTCGAAGGAGTTTACTTGCGATTTTGCTCCAATGAAACTTACAACGGTAACGCGAGATGGTGCCCCACTCCGAACATTAGCGCGTCGAATTGATGGTGCATTTCCCTCTGTAGTAAACCCAATCGCAGTTTGGGAGATCAAGGAATACTATTACACAACGACATTTGGTAGTCGCGTGGCTGATGGGGTGTACGAATCGCTTTTGGATGGAATGGAGTTAGAGGAACTAAGAGAACATGAAAACATCGACGTTAAGCACTACTTGATGGTCGATGCACATCTCACGTGGTGGAAGATGGGCAAGCCTTATCTTTGTAGAATCGTCGATATGCTTCATATGGGTTACGTTGACGAGGTTCTATTTGGAGACGAAGTTGTAAAGGAAATGCCAAGAATCGTTAGCGAGTGGGTTGGGTTAGCTAAAAAGCTTGGCGAAAAAGGATTGCCAGAAAAGCTTTAGCAATGACGCAAATTTCTACCTCCTTCTCCACATGCCATCCTTGAAATTTCACCAAAAAGCCCGCCCCAGTTTCCCAGAGCGGGCTTTTTCAGATCAATCGGACTTAGCTTTACAGGCAAACTTGGCCGTTACTTATCCTCTTCTTCGTCCTCGTCGTCATCATCATCGTCCATGCCCTGCTGGATGAACTCGACGATTTCTTCCTCGCCGGCTTCCTTCGATTCCACGTCCCATTCCGCGATCACTTCATCGCCCTGCTTGAACACCACCTTGAAGGGGAATTCGCCGCCGGGATTGGGTACAACGTCTCCGGTCACATACGCCATGTCAGACTCCTTGTTTCAGCGGGGAGCGTAGCACGCGCGAGCGTGCGCACCTATTCGCGGAGACTGTACGGCGCGGATGAAACTTTGATGCGACAACGTTATTTTCCGCGCCACACGCCGTCCTTGAACCAGAGCCGGAACGGGGTGGTGCCGCTCGCCCCGCCTTCAAAGGCTTTCCATTTGCCCTCGCGGCAGAGCGTGCCGCCATTCGCCGCCACCGCCTCGAACTCGATGACATTCGGGTAGGCGGCTTTATTGTTTTCTTCCACCGCCATGAAGGTGGTGACGCATTTCGCGCCGACGATCACCGGGTCATAGCCCTTGATGGTGATGCCGCCGCCGCCCGTGCTTGGAAACGTGCTTTTCAGCACCGGCCAGCTCGCGTAATTCTCGGTTTGCGCCTGCGCGGCTGTGGCGAACAAGAGTGCCGCGAGCGTCAGAATGGATTTTTGCATGTGTTCCTCCCTTTTCAAGCATTACACGCGGCGAGGCCGATTGGATGCAGCGATCAATCCTTTTCCTTGCCGGTCTCCACGTGGAAGCGGTGCAGTACGCGGTGGAACACCGGCGCCAGCACGAAGCCGGTGGCGATCACGATCAGCAGGCCGGAGAAAATCGCGTAGGAGCCGGCGAAGATTTTGCCCCCGGTGGTTTTCAGCTCAGTAACCGGGCCCATGCCGGACAGGATCATTGCCGCGTTCACATAGGCGTCGATCAGGCTCATGCCTTCGGTGAGGGCATAGCCCGCGATGCCGATGGCGAGGCCGATCAGGGTGAGCGCGAACCAGAGGCCGACCGCGCGCAGCATCCGCAGCGCGAATTTCCGCCGGGCGATGACTTTCTTGCTGCGATGTTCGAAATGCAGGAACGGCATGGCGGCACCTCCGTCGCGAGGCGCAGGATAGCAGAAACGAAAATGCCCGGCTGTGAGGCCGGGCATTCCGTCTTGTTGGAATTTACGCGATGTTTAGTACAGCGCCTCAACGCAGATATTGGCCCGCCCGCGATAATTCGGGACCGCGCGATAGACCATGTCGATGCCGCGGATGCCGCGCGTGCCGCCGCGAATGTCGAGCGGGCGCGTCTCGCGTCCGGCGCGGATCCAGTCGCGCACCGGCACTTCCTCGGCGAAGCCGTCGCGGTAAACGACGCGGAGGTTGAACATTTCCACGTCGCCGCCATGCGCCTTCAGGCGCAGCGCGCGGAACGGGCCGTCGTGGCGGCTGATGCGGATCTGGTCGCGATCGACGCGGAAGTTCACGTCCTGGCAGCCGAGCGTTTGCCAGCGCCAGCCGCGCGGGTCGCCCCAGCGGTTTTCACCCCAGCGATTGTCCCAGCGTTGGGCGGAGGCTGCTGTGGCGAAGGAAAAGGCGGCGAGCGCGAGCGCGCCAAGGACGGCGGCGGTTTTTTTGTAGCTCATGGAATTCTCCCGGACAGCCCGTTTGGGCCTGGCGCGAGCGATGCAACGGGATTGCGGCGGGATGCGGGCGGCTTGCTGTATGTCCGTTCAGGTCCGTTATGGGTGGCGCGGATTCGGCGCGTAAACGGCGACACCGGAATTTGATGACAAAAATTTAAGGCGGATTTCTCCCGGAATGCGTTATGTCGCTCGGGGCGGGCGGAGAGTTATCCGCGCGAGGAACGCATGACCGACACCACCTGGACATTCGCACAGATCAAGGCGCGGGGGCTGCAACTCGAAGGCCAATGCCAGACCGCGGGCTGCGGACGATTTTATGTGTTCGATATCGACGCGCTGATCGCCAGCGCGGGTGCGGATTACCGGCTGCCCGAAATCATTCCCGGCGTCGTGTGCGAGCAATGCGGCGGGGAACTGAAATCGCAGCTGGCGATGCTGCATCCGGACGATCTCGAAGGCAGCGTGCCGGACCGCCGCTAGCCGCTCAGCGAAGCTGCTGCGCGAAATAGACAAGCGTCTTGCGATAGACTTCCGAGCGGTTCCACTCGCGCATCACCTGGAAATTTTCGGTGCCTTCAGTGAAGGGCGCGCCCGCGCGCCAGCCGTTTGTTTTCAGGAGGTTCGCGGTGGAGGCGAGCACATCCGGTACGCTACGGCGCAGGTCCACATGGCCATTGCCGTCGAAATCGACGCCGTATTTGATGTAGGAGGACGGTAGAAATTGCGTCTGGCCGATCTCGCCCGCATAGGCGCCGAGCAAATCTTTTTGGGGAAGATCGCCGCGCTGGATGATTTGCAGCGCCGCCAGCAGCTCTTTTTGAAAGAGATCCGTGCGGCGGCAATCATGCGCCAGCGTCGCCAGCGTGCGCACCACCGGCAATTTGCCCATGTCGCCGCCATTGTCGGTTTCCATGGTCCATATGGCCATGATGAGTTCACGCGGCACGCCGAAACGCTGTTCGATGCGGCCGAGCAGGGCGGAATGTTTCTGCATCAGGGATTTTGCGCGCTTCACCCGCGGCGGCGTCACGCGCGAGGCCGCGTATTGCTCGAAGGTCTTGCGGAACGTGCTGACCTGGCGCCGGTCGAAGGCCATGACTTTCGGATCGTGAGTGATTTCGGAAAAGGCGTTGCCGATGACGTTGCGCGAGATTCCCGCAGCCGCCGCCTCGCGCGAGATTTCCGCGATGAAGGTGCCGAAGTCGCCGCCGCAGCGGGCGGCTGACGCGGGGGTGGAGAGGATGAGCGCAGCCAGCGGCGCGAGAATCAGCGCGAATGCGGGGGCAAGCATGACCGTCCTCTATCACGCGGGCGGGATTGCGTCATGCACAACAACTACGGCCGTGATTATTTGTTCAGTGCCAGCAATAGCACCTTCGGCCCGGCCATGTGGCCTTCCGGCGGATCGCCCTGCACGACCACATCGCTGATGCCGGGGAAATTCTCCGGCATGACGCCGGGCGCGCCAACGATGACGACCTTGCGGATGCGGTTGCGTTGCTCCGGGCTCAACCGGCTCCAGATGGTTCGCATGTTGTAGCCGCCTCGCGAGAAGCCGTAGAGCGCGTTTACGTCGCCGCCGCCGATGCGGTCGAGCGCCATCTGCACCTGCGGGCCTTCGCCAGCGACGTCCAGCACCTCGCCGGTGAAGCCGAGATTGTCCGCATAGGCGAGCGCAGACTCGTCGTCGAGCAGGCCGCGCGGCGCGTAAGACGCTGACAAGCCGCGAAGGATTAGCATTGTATTGTTGGACGACCGGGCAACCATGGCAATCCGTCCCAGAGCAGCGCAGGCCACAGTCAAAAGGAATGCCGACGATCTGTCTAGCGCCCCGCGGTTTCCAGCAATTTCTTCGGCCCCGCCATGTGTCCTTCCGGCGGGTCGTCCTGCACGACGACATCCTTGGCTTGGGGGAAAGCGGCGGGAACGACGCCGGGCGAGCCGACCACGACGATCTTCCCGATGCGCTTGCGCTGGCCGGAATTCAGATTGGCCCAGATGACCGGCGCGTTGTAGCCCCCGCCGGAGAATCCGTAGATCGCCGTCACATGCCCGTCCATGCGGATGCGATCGAGCGCCATCTGGATCTGAGATTTGTTGGCGGGAATGTCGGCGGCCACATCCAGCACTTCGGCGACATAGCCGAGCTTGCGCGCATAGGCGGCGGCGGATTCGTCATCGAGCAGTCCGCGCGGCGCGTAATCGGCTGCGATGCCGCGCAGGATGATCATGGAGCCATGATGAGGAATGTCCGGAAATGCGCCCAAGGTCGTGGGCGCGGCGACTGCGAGTGCAACGAGCGCAATGGCGGTGAGCGGCTTCTTCATCCGTTTCATGCAGTCCTCAAATTGATCAGGGGCCAGTGCATGCACCGGGATTTGGTGCGTGAACGAATATTCAGGGAAATGGTTCCAGAAGAAGGCGAAGCGTGGGCGCGACAGTGATTTTTGCGGTTCCGCCTGTCCCAAAAAGAAATGGCCGGGCTTTTTTGCCCGGCCATTGAAATAATTTTTATTCGTTAGTTATCGAGGAAGCTGCGGAGTTTACGGCTGCGTGAAGAATGTCTCTGGAGCGTTGCCCGGCGCTGCCCTGATTGATTGAAACATTCAGTGCCGCCGCTTCCGGACTCTTTTCTCCGGTCCACGGATCGCACCCGAAGCGGCCTTGGCCAGAAGTTTGCGGAAGGTGGGACATTCCATGTGGCTCGGCGCGCGGCAGGCGGCGGCGTGCCGCAGCCCACCGCTGATGGCCGCGAGCTTCCGGATTGTCAGGTCCAGTTCGTCCGCCTTGGCGGCGAGCATTTTGCGATCGATGCGTGGACGCCCGTCCGCCGCGAACATCCGCGCGATTTCCTCCAGCGTGAACCCGGCGACCTGTGCGAGCGCGATCAGGGCCAGGCGATCGAACACGCTGGAATCAAACAGGCGGCGCAGGCCGCGCCGGCCCACGGACACGATCAGTCTTTTTTCCTCGTAGAAGCGCAGGGTGGAGGCGGGGACGCCGGAGCGCCGGGACACATCCGCAATGTCGGGCAATTTCATCCTTGACCTCAAGTGAACTTGAAGATGTATCACGGTTGCCAGCGCATGAAAACAGGCAAGGATGACAAGATGATCGATGCAATTCTCGTCGGCGCGGGCGCGACCGCCTTTCTGGATGTCTGGTCCGCCGCCCGCGCATGGCTCTTCGGCAGTCCGCTGCCCGATTACGGCATGGTGGGCCGCTGGATCGGCCACATGACGCGCGGGCGTTTTTTCCACGATGCAATCGCGAAGTCCGCGCCGATCCGGGGCGAACGCCTGACCGGCTGGATCGCGCACTACGCGACCGGCATCGCCTTCGCGGCCATCCTGCTCGCGGTCTGGGGTCAGGAATGGGTGCGCGAGCCCTCGCTCACCCCCGCGCTGGTCGTGGGCATCGGCAGCGTGGCCGCGCCGTTTCTGTTGATGCAGCCCGGCATGGGTGCCGGGATCGCGGCTTCACGAATGCCCGATCCCACCGCCGTGCGCTTGAGGAGCATCACCACCCACATGATTTTCGGCTTCGGGCTCTACGCCGCCGGCTGGGCCGCCAGCCTGATCGCGTTCTGAAAACACTGAACTATCAACAAAGGAGTATTGATAATGACCCGCATTTTTTTCCGCGCACGTCGCCTGCCACCAAGCTACGCGGCATTTGTGATGCCGTTCGTGCTTTCGGTTCTGATGTCTTTGATTGTCTCGGGCGTGTCCACGCTGAAGAGCCTCGGCGTCAGCGCCGCGTTTCTCTCCACTTGGCCCGTGGCATGGTTGCTGTCGTGGCTCGTCGCATTTCCAGTGCTGCTGCTGGTGCTGCCGCTGGTGCGCCGGATTGTCAGTCTCGTCGTCGAGCCGGCTCCGCGGTGAACGCGGCCACCCGCCAAACAAAGAAGCCCCCGGCTTTCGCCGGGGTTTTTTTATTTAGTTATCGAGGAAGCTGCGGAGTTTACGGCTGCGGCTCGGATGTTTCAATTTCCGCAGCGCCTTCGCCTCGATCTGGCGGATGCGTTCGCGCGTCACCGAGAACTGCTGGCCGACTTCTTCCAGCGTGTGGTCGGTGTTCATGCCGATGCCGAAGCGCATGCGCAGCACGCGCTCCTCGCGCGGCGTCAATGACGCCAGCACGCGGGTCGTGGTCTCGCGCAGGTTGGACTGGATCGCGGCCTCGATGGGGAGCACCGCGTTCTTGTCCTCGATGAAATCGCCGAGATGCGAATCTTCCTCGTCGCCGATCGGCGTCTCGAGGCTGATCGGCTCCTTCGCGATCTTCAGAACTTTCCGCACCTTCTCCAGCGGCATTCCGAGCTTTTCCGCCAGTTCTTCCGGCGTCGGCTCGCGGCCGATTTCATGCAACATTTGTCTGGAAGTGCGCACGATCTTGTTGATCGTTTCGATCATGTGGACAGGAATACGAATCGTCCGCGCCTGATCCGCGATCGAGCGCGTGATCGCCTGCCGGATCCACCACGTGGCGTAGGTCGAGAACTTGTAGCCGCGGCGATACTCGAACTTATCGACCGCTTTCATCAGACCGATATTGCCTTCCTGAATGAGGTCGAGGAATTGCAGGCCGCGGTTGGTGTATTTCTTGGCAATCGAAATAACGAGACGAAGATTCGCCTCCACCATTTCCTTCTTTGCCTGGCGGGCCTCGCGCTCGCCCTTCTGCACCATGGAAACGATGCGGCGGAATTCCTGAATCTCAAGGCCGGTTTCGGTCGCAAGGCCGTGGATGCTCTGGCGCAATTCCTTGATGCGGTCTTTCTCCGCGCCGATGAATCCGCGCCAGCCCTTGTTGCCGAGCTTGGAGCAGCGGAGAATCCATTTCGGGTCGAGTTCGGAGCCGAAATAATTCTTGAGGAAATCTTCCCGCTCGACGCCGTGGCTTTCGGCGAGCCGCATCAGGCGGCCCTCGTTGCTCACGAGCTTGCGGTTGATGTCGTAAAGCTGCTCGACGAGTGAATCGATGCGCGCCTGATTGAGCGACAGCGATTTCACCGCGGCGACAATCTCTTCTTCCAGCTTCTTGTAGCGGCGCTCCTGCGACGGTGAGAGCGACGAGTTCTTCAGCTGGTTCTCGATGTCCTGATCTTGCAGGCGGCGGAGCTTCTTATATTCGTTCGCGACCTGGTCGAAGGTTTCGACGACTTTCGGCTTCAGCTCGGCTTCCATCGCAGCGAGCGAAAGCGCGTTCTCCATGTCGTCTTCGTCTTCTTCCGGTTCTTCCGGGCGGCGCGGCTGGCCGTCGGCGTCGTCCTCGCCCTTGGCGGGCGGCGCCATCATGCCGTCGTCGGAAGCGGTGGCTTCCTGCGGGCCTTCCGGCTGCACCGGCACCTGCATCTGTTTTGCTTCGGGACCGGCGTAAGTGGCTTCAAGGTCGATGATGTCGCGAAGGAGAACCTTTCCTTCGTTCAATTCGTCGCGCCAGATGATGATGGCCTGGAAGGTGAGCGGGCTTTCGCAGAGGCCCGCGATCATGGCTTCGCGGCCGGCCTCGATGCGCTTGGCAATCGCGATTTCACCTTCGCGCGACAAGAGTTCGACCGAACCCATTTCGCGCAGATACATGCGGACCGGATCGTCGGTGCGCTCGGACGGCGTGGATTTTTCCGACTTGGCGAGGCTCTTCGGAGCGGACTCGACGAGATCGCCGCCGCTCTCCTCATCATCGTCCTCGTCGTCGGCTTCCTCGGCCTCTTCGGATTCGACGACATTGATGCCCATGTCGTTGAGCATCGAGAGCACGTCCTCGATCTTCTCCGAGGTGACTTCCTCGGACGGCATCACGCCGTTCAGCTGGTCATAGGTGACATAGCCGCGCTTCTTCGCGGCCTTGATCATTTTCTTGACGGCGGAGTCGCTGAGATCGAGCAGCGGGCTGTCGCTGACGCTGTCGTCCTTGTCGTCGCCGTCCTTGGTGCCTGCCTTGGCGGCGGCGGCGGCCGACATCGCGGCCTTGCGGATCATTTCAACGCCGGCGGCGGTGCGCGCCTGCTGATCCTTGGGATCCACTTTCTTCGCGGCTTTCACCGGCGCCGGCTTGGCTTCCACTTTCGCGGGCGCGGCCTTCGCAGCTTCCTTCGCGGGTTTTTCAGCGGCCTTGGCGGCAACCTTCGACGCAGGCACTTCTTTCACAGCAGGCTTCTTCAATTCTTTTTCCTTCGGCGCGGTTTTGGCCGCGGTCTTTGCAGTCTTTGGTTCCGGAGCGGGAACGGACTTAACGGGCGCAGGAGCGGGCGTGTCCCCGCCGCCGACGATGGCGCGGAAGAGACTCTTCAATCCAAAGCCGGATTTCTGCGGCTGCGGTTGTGGCTGCGGCTGAACTTGCGGCTGCTGCTTCGGCTGCGCGGCGGCCTTTGCAGGCTGCGCGGCAATTTTCGCAGGCTTCGCCGCGGCCTTCGGCGGCGCGGCTTTCGGCGCGGGCTTCTTCGCGGCGGGTTTAGCGGCGGGCTTCTTCGCCGGGGCCTTGGATTTCGTTTTTTTCGAACTCACGATCTGCTCTGTCCTGGCTTTTCTATATGGGTGCGAATCAATCGCTGATTTGGATTAACGATAAGTGGCTACATCGTTCGCGCGGGACGTCCCGAAAGTGCGCCGAAGCCCTCGATCAAAGCCTCGGTGCCGTCGATCACGGCGAGACGTTCCTGCACGTCCTTCAGCTTCGCAAAATTTGCTTCGGTTGGGTCGGCTCCAAGCACGCGCTCGGCCTCTTTCAACTCTCTAGATAGCGTGCGTTTCCGCCGATGCAAGCTCACGATCTGGTGCCACCAGGCGATCACATCCTCGCGGGCCGCTTCGGGACGGACCGGCCAGTCCCCCCTGTGCGAAATGGCACGATCCATGCGTGTCTTGAGTTCCTCGACGCCGGACGCGGAAAGCCGCTCGATGAGTGTTTCGCGGTCGTCGGCGGCCTCCTCGGAAACCGCGTCCAGTATGGCCCGGCGGAGCGAATCCGCGTCCTTGTGCGCGAATTCGAGGTCGGCCAGTTCCTCGGCATAATCTTTCAGCAGCCAGGGATGATTGCAGACCGCGAGCAGAATCAGCGCCTCGCGGGTCGGAATGGCGGACAGATTGCCGCGTACCAGCGGGCTGGAAGCGAGCTTCGATGAGCGGGTGGAAAGCGTCTCGCGCGGGCCGGGAAGGGGCCGATTGCCGCCGCGGCGCGGCTCGAAATTTCTGACCTGAGCGGGCGCTCTCGCGGGCGCGAACAGGTTTGCGAGGCGCTCGCGCAGATCGTCCCGGTAATGA
Source organism: uncultured Hyphomicrobiales bacterium (assembly GCA_964620215.1). Taxonomy (GTDB): domain Bacteria; phylum Pseudomonadota; class Alphaproteobacteria; order Rhizobiales; family Xanthobacteraceae; genus JAUSIF01. The sequence continues at coordinate 12,117 of CAZUJE010000032.1, read as the reverse complement.
CGGCGAACGGTCTCGTCCTGGATCGCACGGAGAATATCGCCGAATTTTGCCTCGAGAGCGGCGCGGCGCTCGGGCGTATCGAGGCGGGCGTCGGCGGTTTCGCGCAGCCAGAGCATTTCCGCGAGCGGGCGGGCACCTTCGAGCACTTCCTTCATGGCATCAGCGCCGCTCGACTTGATCAGATCATCCGGATCCTGACCTTCGGGCAGGATCGCGAAGCGCAAACTTTTTCCGGGTGCCAGCAGCGGCAGCGCCAGATCGAGCGCGCGGAAGGCCGCGCGCTGCCCTGCCTTGTCGCCGTCGAGACATAAGATCGGCTCTTCGTTCATGCGCCAGATCAGATTCAACTGGTCTTCGGTGAGCGCTGTGCCAAGCGGCGCCACGGTTGCCTCGAAACCGGCCGTCACCATCGCGATTGCATCCATGTAGCCTTCGACGACGGCGAGGGTTGCGCCCCTTTGGGCGGCGGCGCGCGCGTTGTGTCCGTTGTAGAGGAGCCAGCCTTTGTGAAAGAGCGGCGTCTCGGGCGAGTTCAGATATTTTGGCTCCACATCGCCGAGCGCGCGGCCGCCGAACGCAACGATGCGGCCCTTGAAATCGTGGATCGGAAACATCACCCGCTCGCGGAAGCGGTCATAGGGAACGGGGATGTCGTCGCCCGCGATCAACATGCCGGACTCGATCATGTCCTCGACCGGGATTTTGTGCTTGCCGAGATATTCCTTCAGGGCGAAACGGTCTGGTGCGGCATAGCCGATGCGGAATTTCGAGATGGTGGCGGGGGCGAGCCCGCGGTCATTGAGATAGCCGCGCGCTTTCGCACCCGCGCGGGATTGCAACTGCTCCTCGAAAAATTTCGCCGCGAGTTCCACCACCTCATAAAGCGACTTGCGGCGGGCTTCGCGGCGCTCGTCCTCGGCGCTGACCTTGGGCAGCGGCAGGCCGGCCATGGAGGCGAGGCGCTCCACCGCTTCGGGGAAGCTCACGCCCTCGGTCAGCATCACGAAATCGAAAATCGAGCCGTTCTTGCCCGAGGAGAAGTCGAACCAAGCCTGTTTCTGGTCATTCACGAAGAAAGACGGCGTTTTTTCCGGGTTAAAAGGAGAAAGCCCTTTCCATTCGCGGCCCGCCTTTTTGAGCTGGACGCGCCGCCGCACCACGTCTGACACCGGCAGGCGGGTTTTGATCTCGTCAATGAATGACGGCGGAAAGCGCATTCAGGCTCCGACTCAGGGCGCGGGAGAAAATCTCCCCCTCTATATAAGGGGAGGAGTCTCGGAGTCGGGCGGGAGCCGCGAATAAGGAGCGCGCTTTAGGCGGGAAACAAACTTTCTCCCTGCTATCCACAGCATCTCATTGGAGAAAGCAGCCCTCCCAAGGTCGCAGGGCGGCGCGGGTGGCAAGGGCAGCCGGAGTTCCTACGTGAGTCATGGGGGAGGGAGCCTTCACGAAAGGATCCATCCATGCGTGTCTTTCTGCTTTCCATCTTCGCCGCCGCTGCGCTCGCCAGCGTGATCGGTGTGACCCTTACAACCTTCAATCAATCCATCGCCGACTCGGCGTCGTCCGCAGTTTCCGTGCGCCTCAACGAGCAGGAAGCGGTGAACTGGTACGGGCGGGAGCTGGTGCCGGAGCAGGTCCAGCCGAAAAGCTGAGCCAAGGTCGAGGTGCGCCCTAGGATCGGCTAACATGCCGCCGTGGGCAGGGCTGACAATCTCGACTGGAACGACCTCCGCTATTTTCTGGCGGCCGTTCGCGCACATTCGCTTGCGGGCGCGGCGCGCGAGCTTGGCGTAAAACACACAACAGTCGGACGCCGCCTGGGCGCGCTGGAGCGCGAACTGGGCGGCGCGTTGTTTCAGCGGGCGCCGGACGGACTGAAGCTTACCGTGCTTGGCAAAAAACTTGTGCCGATCGCGGAGCAGGTCGAGCGCTCCATGCAAACGCTGCGCACGCTGGCGGGCGCGCATCTGGCTACTGTGCGGATCGCGGTGCCTTCCGGCTTTGTGAATCTGTTCACGCCGCATTTGCCGAAATTCCGCAAGAATCATTCCGGCGTTGTGCTGGAATTTCTGAGCGGCAGCAAAAGAGTCGATCTGTTGAAAGGCGACGCGGAGTTTGCGCTGCGCGCGGGCGCGGCCGGCGAAGACTCGCTGATGACGCGGAAGGCGGGCGAGATCGAATGGTCGCTGTATGCCTCGCCGAAATATCTCGCGCGGAATCCGCTGCGCAATGCGCGCGATCTTGCGGGACACAGCCTTGTCGGCTTTGACGGCAGTCTTGCGGGTACACCCGCCGCGAAATGGCTCGCGGACAACGGCAAGGGAGCAAGTGTCGAAGTCCGCCATCGCGAAGTGATCGACATGGTGACGTCTGCGGCGGGCGGACTTGGAATTGCGATCCTGCCTTGTGCTTACGGCAACAACGATGCGCGGCTGAAACGGATTACCGGCGACGTGCTGATCCGCACTCCGGTCTCTCTCGTTTACCGCCGCGACGCGACGCTGTCACAGCCGGTGCGCGCGGCGATGAACTTCGTCATCGAGGTCATGCGTGCTCCGAAATAGCGGCGCGCGGAGTTTTGGCTCCGCGCGCAAGGTGTTTCACGGCGATCAGTTGCGCGACGGCTGCTGCTGGCCGTTGGTCTTGAAGCTGGTCGCCTGATTGCGCGGCGGCGTCGGCAGCTGGATCTGTGCTTTGTGCTGCTTTTCGCATTGGCTGAGACCGCTGTCGGTGCAGGCGGCGATTGCATCGTCGCTCTTCTTCTTGTTGCAAGCGGCGACGACGCTATCCACGCACTTGCTGAGGGCGTTCTGGCCGTCTCCCGCATGTCCCTGCGGGGTGGCGACGAGCGAGTAGGCAAATGCCAGTGCGAAGGCGGCTGCTGTGGTGTAGGCAATTTTCTTCGACATGACTTCACTCCTTGATCTGCGGAGTTGTTGGTTGGGTTGAAGTCCGCATCGGCGCGCATATGGAGCCGCCGCCCCGTCCAGTCGATTGGCGATGTTCGTACAGGGCTGTGCAAAAATGCACAGGGGAGTAAGCCGAGCATTAAAATAAGCATTGACTTAATTAAGTGAATTCTTATCATAGCTTCATGCTTGCCCTGAACGCCCTTGCCGATCCGACCCGCCAGCGCATCGTGGAAATGCTGGCCAGCCGCGAATTGCCGATGGGCGAGATCGCATCGCGCTTTGATATGAGCCCGCCCGCGATCTCGCAGCATCTGAAGGTGTTGCGTGATGCGAAGCTTGTGACCGTGCGCGCGGATGCACAGAAGCGGCTTTATTCGCTGAACGAAGACGGCTTTGAGGAAATGGACGAGTGGCTCCAGCGCATCCGCCGCTTCTGGAACAAGCGCCTAGATGCGCTTGAAAAAATTCTCCGTGAACAAGACAAGACAGCAGGAAGGAAAAAGTGATGAGTAAACTTCTGGAGAAAGACGGTGTTCTGCTCGACGCCAGCACGATCCGCTTCGAGCGGTTGCTTCCCGGCCCGATCGAGCGTGTGTGGGCCTACCTGACGGAATCCGACAAGCGCAAACAATGGTTTGCCGCCGGCGATTACGAACTGAAGAAGGGCGGCAAGGCGCAACTGTTCTTTCAGCACAAGAACATTTCCAAACCGGGAACGCTGGCGCCGGAGCAGTTCAAAAAGATGCACGAGGAAGGCCATCAGTGGGAAGGCAAGATTCTCGACGTCGACGCCCCGCGTATGCTTGCCATGACCTTCGGCGAGCATTCCGAAGTCAGGTACGAGCTCAGCGAGCAATCGAATGGCGAAATATTGCTTACCCTCACCCACCGCAAACTCACCGCGAACGATCTCAAGAATGTCTCGCCGGGCTGGCATGCGCATCTCGCCATCCTCAGCGATGTTCTCAACAATCGCCGCGACGCCGATTTCTGGGCGCTGTGGCAGCAGCTGCATAAGCATTACGGCGAGAAATTTGCGAAATAACTTGCGCCATTTTCGTCATGTTCCACGGCTATAAGCGGGACCAACGGAGGAGAGAACCATGATCAAGAAAATCCTGCTCGGCATCGTTGCCGCTATCGCGCTCTTTGCCGCCTATGTCGCGATGCTGGCGCCGGATGTTTATTTCGAGCGCACGGTGACCGTCGCGGCACCGGCGCCCGTCGTGTTCCAACAGGTGAACAATCTGAAGAAATGGGACGACTGGTCGCCGTGGGCGAAGCTCGATCCGAACTCCAAGGCGAGTTTTGCCGGACCGGAAGCGGGCGAAGGTGCCACGATGATGTGGTCCGGCAATGACAAGGTCGGCGAGGGCAAGATGACCGTCGTGGAAAGCAAGCCCGCCGAGAAGATCAGCATTCGCGTCGATTTCGTGAAGCCGTTCGAGGGCACCGGCAAGTCGGAGTTCTTCTTCAAGCCGGCCGGCAACCAGACGCAGGTCACCTGGGGCATGTCGGGTGAAACCGGCTTCATCGCCCGTGCGATGTGCCTGATCATGAATATGCGGCAAGAAATGGAAACGACGATGGACAAGGGTCTCGCTTCCATGAAGCAGGTCGCCGAGACGGCGAAGTGAGTTTGCCGGAGAAGGCGATTTCATAATCGTCATTCCGGCCGAGTGAAGCGAGGGCCGGAATCCATAACCCCTGTGCAAACAATTGGACGATGAGTTTATGGATTCCGGGCTCGCCGCTTCGCGGCGCCCCGGAATGACAGCTTCAGTTTTCCGCCCTGAATCCCGAAGCCTTCACCGCAGGCTCCCAGCGCTCGGAATCCGTTTTCTGAAGTTTTGCGAATTCGGCAGCGCGCATCCCGGTGAGATAGAGACCCATCTTCAGCAGACGCTCCTTTGTCTCGCCGTTGTCCATGCCCTTGGCGATGATTTCGCTGTAGCGGTTCACGACCGCGTCGGATGTCTTGCCGGGCGCGAACACGCCGTACCAGGAGGTGCCCTCGATGTCGTAGCCGGATTCCCTGAAGGTCGGCACATCGGGGACCAGCGGCGAGCGAACGGCATCGGAAGTGGCAAGGATGCGGACCCGGCCGGCGTTATGCTGGGCGAGGAGATCGCTCGTCGGGATCACCACCATCGGCACCTGCCCGCCGAGAAGATCGGCCATCGCCGCCGCCGAGCCCTTATAGCCGATGTGAACAAGCTCGACCCCGGCGGCACGCGCGAACAGCGAGCCGAAGAAATGCGGGAGCGTTCCAGCAGCGGGCGTGCCGTAGCTGCCGCGCTTCGGATCCTCTTTCACCCACGCGACGAGCTCCTTCAACGACTTCACCGGTGTGTCGGAATTGACCGCGATGCCGAATTCGAATTTCGCGGGCAGGACGACGGCGCGCAAATCGGTGAACGGATCGTAGCCGAGATCCTTGTAAACATGCGGGTAGACCGCGACGGGCGCGATCGGGGTAAACAGCAGCGTGTTGCCGTCGGGCGCCGATTGAATCACGGCGCGGGTGCCGATGCGGCCCGCACCACCGGTCTGGTTCTCCACGATTACCGTGCGGCCGGTTCCGGCGCGCAACTGATCGGCGACGATGCGGGCCAGCGCGTCGCCGGAGCCGCCGGCGGCGAACGGGTAGACGATCTTGATCGGCTGGTCTTGTGCTTGAGCGGGTGCGGCGAAAAAGAGCGCGGCGAGCGCGATGGCGGCAAGTTTCAGGCGCGCGAACATTTCATCCCCCTGAAGATTTTATTTTTTATAGCAAACCACACTCACTTCGGGTCGTCGAGATAGGCGCTCCATAGTTCTTTCGGCAGTTCGGCCTCGTCCCAGACGCCGATCAGGATTCCGCGCCGCATGGATTTTCCGCGCATGGTTACGATCCCTTCTTCCGATCGGGTTGTGCGCTGCGACTGGCGCAGACCCCAGGCGGCAAGGGCGGTTTTCATTTTTGTGCGCTGAGACTCAAACGCGGGGTCGTCGCCGAGATCGTTGAACTCGTTCGGGTCGTTTTGCATGTCGAACAGCATCGGGCGGAAACCGGGCGCCTCCACATATTTCCAGCGCTTGTCCGCGATCATGAACAGGCGCGCATCATTCGGCGCGAGATTGAGTTTCGAGGAGGCGGGCAGGACCGAATAATCGTATTCGCTGATGGCGAAGCGGCGCCAGCTCGCAGGCTTTTCTCCGCGCAGGTACGGCATCAGCGAGCGGCCTTCGAGGCGGTGGGATTGCGCGGAGGGATCGGCACCGATGGCCTCGAGGAATGTCGGGATCAGGTCGATCGATTCCACCAGTTCATCGCAGACCGCGCCGCGTGTCTTGCCTTCCGGATCACAAATAATGAGCGGCACTTTCACCGACGGCTCGTGGAACAAATCCTTTTCGCCGAGCCAGTGATCGCCGAGATAATCGCCGTGGTCGGAGGTGAACACGATCAATGTGTTGGAGAGCAGACCGCGCTCTTCCATGAACTTGAAGAGAACGCCGAGCTGGTCGTCGATCTGTTTAATCAGTCCCATGTAAACCGGGATGACTTCTTTCCGTACTTCATCGCGGGAAAAATTCTGGCTTACCCGGTAGTCCATGAATTCGCGATAGACCGGATGCGGGTCTTTCTTCTCGCTCTCGCTACGAACGGCGGGAATGACATCTTTCGCCCCGTACATGTCGTTATAGGGAGCAGGCGCGATATAGGGCCAGTGCGGCTTTATATAAGAGAGATGCAGGCACCATGGTCTGTCAGCAGCCTCGCGCATGAAATCCATCGCGCGCCTTGTCATGTAAGGCGTCTCTGAATCCTCTTCCTTCACGCGCGCCGGTTTCGATGCGTGGCGCATGGCCCAGCCGGAGGCGAGCTTGTTGCCCTCACCCTCGGCGGCATTGGCCCAGTCGTGCCAGGGATTGTCGCCGGCGTAACCCTTGTCGTTCAGATATTCGTTGTAGCGCGGATTGCGCGGATCGTAACGGCCGTCGGGGCCGAGCGCGTGCAGGCCGTCGTCGCGCTCATAGGGATCGAAGCCGCACTCCGCAACACGCACGCCGATAATAGAGGAAGGATCGATGCCGAGCCGCTCCATGCCTTCGTGATCCGGCTCCATATGGGTCTTGCCGACGAGGACCGCGTCCATGCCGAGCGGGCGCAGGTAATCGCCGAGCGTCATCTCGCCGACCTTGAGCGGAAATCCGTTCCACGATGCGCCGTGCGACTGCACATAGCGGCCGGTGTAGAAACTCATGCGTGACGAGCCGCAGACCGGCGACTGCACATAGGCGCGCGTGAAGCGCACGCCGTTTTTCGCGAGGCGGTCGATGTTCGGGGTCTGCAGATGCGGATGGCCGTAGCAGGACAGGTAATCCCACCGCAGTTGGTCGCACATTATAAAGAGTATGTTTTTCACCTTGGTCATTACGGAAATCCAACAATCAGCATCAGTCAAAGATGCTACTTCTTTCTCCGTTGACCCACTTTATAATTTTCGAAATTCCGCTAATTGGATAGAAAAATATTTCAATGTAAAAATCTCTTATTTCCTTTGTTTCTCGTTTGTAAGCCTCCCATTTGTATTTATCGTTCTTGAGCGCGGCAGATAAAAAAACAAAAATAGAACCAACCTCTCTTAGAACTAACAGTCCAATTCCAAGGACAGCAATCGCAGGCATTCCAATTGGGATGCTAACAATTGTCAGTGCTATGAGAACCAATCCGATTGGTGCGCGTATCAAGACACCAAGCAATTCGAACATCGTTGTCCCCCAGTGTAATGATAGGAGACTCGATACTATTTCGAAAGCGCCGCCTTCACCATGCCGCTGGCCTTGCCGAAATCCATCTGGCCCGCGTATTTGCCCTTCAGCACGGCAATCACCTTGCCCATGTCCTTCATGCCGGCGGCACCCGATTCCTTAATGGCGGCGGCGATGGCGGCGTTCACGTCGGCATCGGACATCTGCGCGGGCAGGAATTCCTGGATGATCTTGATCTCGCCGCGCTCCTGATCGGCGAGTTCCTTGCGGCCGCCCTTGTCGTACAGCTCGACCGATTCCTGCCTCTGCTTGATCATCTTCTGCATCAGGCCCATCAGCGCCTCGTCGTCGACCTGCTTGTTCGAGGTGCGGGCTTCGATCTCGGCGTTCTTGATTGCCGCGTTGATGAGACGCACCGTCGAAAGGCGAAGCTTGTCGCCGGACTTCATCGCTTCCTTCATCGAGTTGTTGATCTTGTCGCGAAGCATGGCGTTCCTCTTTGACGGGTGCGGGAGCAGCCGTTATGTAAGCGGCTTATGATCCGCAAACAAGACGATTCCGGCTGGGCGGAGCACGCCCCCACGGCCTTGCTCGTGCTCGCCGATGGCACCGTGCTGGATGGCTTTGGCATCGGCGCCACTGGCCAAGCGGTGGGCGAGGTCTGCTTCAATACGGCGATGACCGGCTATCAGGAGATCCTCACCGATCCGTCCTATGCGGGGCAGATCATTACCTTCACTTTTCCTCATATTGGAAACGTCGGCACCAACGATGAAGACATCGAAATGGTGAACATGGCCGCGGCCACCGGCGCGCGCGGCGTCGTGCTGCATACGGACATCACCGAGCCTTCCAATTACAGATCGACGCGCGGGCTGGATGCGTGGCTGAAGGCGCGCGGCATCGTTGGTCTTGCGGGCATCGACACGCGCGCGCTCACGGCGATGATCCGCGACAAGGGCATGCCGAATGCGGTGATCGCGTTCGCGGAAGATGGCAAGTTCGATCTCGCCGGTTTGAAGAAGGAAGCGGCGGCGTGGCCCGGCCTTGTCGGCATGGACCTCGTGCCAATGGTGACAACCGGCCAGCGCTACACCTGGGACGAAAAGCCGTGGGAGTGGGAGAAGGGCTATCAGCGCGCGACCGATACCAAGTTTAATGTCGTCGCGATCGACTATGGCGTGAAGCGGAACATTCTTCGCCTGCTCGCGGGCAATGGCTGCAAGGTGACGGTAGTTCCGGCGACGACGAGTGCCGAGGATATTCTCGAGCTGAAACCGGATGGAGTGTTTCTGTCGAACGGCCCCGGCGATCCGGCGGAGACGGGAAAATACGCGGTGCCTGTGATCAGGAAGCTGATCGACTCCGGCACGCCGACTTTCGGGATTTGTCTCGGCCATCAGATGCTCGGCATCGCGCTTGGCGGCAAGACGATGAAAATGCATCAGGGCCATCACGGCGCGAACCACCCGGTGAAAGACCTCACCACCGGCAAGGTGGAAATCACTTCAATGAACCACGGCTTCGCGGTGGATCGGGATTCACTTCCCAAAGACGCGGAAGAAACGCACGTTTCTCTTTTTGACGGATCGAACGCGGGCCTTCAATTGAAGGGCAAGCCGGTGTTCTCCGTGCAGTATCATCCCGAGGCCTCGCCCGGCCCGCGCGACAGCCGCTATCTGTTCGAGCGGTTTGTCGGGCTGATGGAGAAGCGGAAGGCTTCCTAATTTTCCCACGCTACTGCAAATTGCATTGAGCCGTATTCCGGTTGCATACTGGCGCAAACGGGGGCCAGCATGCCGAACCGGATTTTTCTGATTGCCGTTCTCTTATTCGTGGCAAGCGCAGCCGAAGCGCAGCAGCCGAACGTACCGTTTATGTTTGGAGCGAACCAAGCCAAGGATCTGAATTTCCCGAAGTCGCCTTCACCGATCGCCGCTGCAACGACGCAGATGGCAATGTTCAAGCCGGACGGTGCGGGGCCTTTTCCGGCGCTCATCCTGCATCATCAGTGTGGTGGCTTGCGCTCGGGCAAAGGCAATCTTTCGATGGTGACTTGGGCGAGGGAAGCGGTGAAGCGCGGCTATGTCGTGCTGCTGCTGGACAGTTTCGGACAACGCGACGTGGACAGCGTGTGCATGGGGCCGAAGAACGGCGTGTTTTTTTCACGTGGAGCGCGGGATGCCTTCCAAGCGGCGCAACATCTCAGCCAGTTCAATTTCGTGGACAAGAAGCGCATCGCCCATGCGGGTTATTCGTGGGGCGCGATGGTGGGCGCGATGGCAAGCGGGACGCGGTATGCTTCGGTGCTGAAGGAGGCAACGGACATCGCTGCATTCATCTCATTCTATCCGGGCTGTTTCACAATTACGCCGAAGACCGGCGCACCCTATGAGGTCCTTAATCAGGATGTCATCCGGCCGTTGCTGATGCTGATGGGTGGCAAGGATACGGAGACGCCACCGAGCGACTGCATTCCGAGACTCGAAAAGAACAAATCGTCGGCTGCGCCGGTCGAATGGCATGTCTATCCGGACGCGACGCATTGCTGGGACTGTGCGCACCTGAATGGTTTTTCCAAGGTCGATGTTCGCGGCAACAAAGTCGTGTATCGCTACGACGACGCGGTCACCAGGGATTCAGCGCGCCGGATGTTCGATTTCCTCGAGAAGGTCATGCCCAAGTAGTAGCCGATGCCGCGGAGTCTTGTGTATCTATTCGCGCTGGCGTTTCTTTCGGCGCCTGCGTTTGCGCAGCCCGTGCTCGAACTCCCGGCGCATCCGACGCCCGTTCTCGATTGGCCGCGCATGGGGCTGCACAAACCCGACGGGCCCGGGCCATTTCCGGCTATCATTCTCCATCACCAATGTTACGGGCTTGTTTCCCCAAACTGGAGCAACCGGTCGATCGTGCGGGCGGCGAAGGAAGCGCTGGCGCGCGGTTATGTGGTGCTGATCCTCGACAGCCTGAAACCGCGCGGCGTGCAGTCGGTTTGCGCGGGCTCAAAGGGCGGCGTGAATTTCTCGATGGGAATTTCCGACATCGAGCGAGCGGCGAAGCATCTGCAAACTTTCAATTTCGTGGACGCCAAGCGCATCGCCCATGTCGGATATTCATGGGGCGCGATGGTGGGGCTGCTGTCGGCGAGCAAATCCGCGTCGGCGCAGAAAGAGAACCCCGTCGCTGCCTATGTCTCGATTTATCCCGGCTGCTACACGATCCGTACCTTGGCGGGTGATGGATATGAAATCGTGCGGCCGGATATTTCCCGGCCCACGCTCGTTTTGATGGGCGGCAAGGATACCGAAACGCCGTCGAGCGACTGCATCCCAAAACTTGAGAGTGCGAAAGCCAAAGGCGCGCCGGTCGAATGGCATCTGTTTCCGGACGCGACCCATTGCTGGGACTGCTCGCAGGCCGATGGCTTGCGCAAGGAGCCGGTGCGCGGGGGCGTCAGCGTTTACCGCTATGATGCGGCCATCATGAAGGAAACCGGAAGCCGCATGTTCACGTTTTTGGAAAGTGTCTGGCGCAACGCCAAGTGATAGGGTGGCGGTATGAACCGCATCCTCGATTTTATCGGATCGCTGTTTCAGATGGATGCCGCGACCTGGGAGCGGCACGCAAATCCGTGGAGCGTGTGGACTCGCGTCGCCACTTTTCCTTTCCTGCTGCTGGCGCTCTGGAGCATCCACTGGATCGGCTGGTGGGCGGTGTTGCCGATCGGCCTTCTGGCGGTCTGGCTTTGGCTCAACCCTCGCCTGTTCCCGCCGCCTGCTTCCACCAAAAGCTGGGCCGCCCGCGCGGTAATGGGCGAACGGATTTATCTCCTGCGTTTCATGAAACCGATCCCGGTGTATCATTCCAACGCCGCGCAGATACTTTCCATCGGCGGTGCGGTCGGCGGGCTGATGGCGGCTGCTGGCCTGTTCGCCGCCGAGCCGACTTTCTTTCTTACTGGCGCCGTGACTACTTTCCTTTGCAAGATGTGGTTTGTTGACCGGATGGTCTGGCTGTTCGACGATATGGCCCGCGAATACCCCGAATACGAAAAATGGTTGCGTTGAACGCATGAACCGCACCGAAGAATTGAAGTTTCTCGCCGAGATCGAGAAGAAGGTGCTCTGGCTCGCGAGCTGGACCATCCACAACGCGAACCATCTGCGTGAAAGCACGGACGGGCTGAAGGTCGGCGGGCATCAGGCCTCAAGCGCATCGCTCGCGACCATCATGACGGCGCTCTATTTCCACGTGCTGCGCCCGCAGGATCGGGTGGCGGTGAAGCCGCATGCCAGCCCGATTTTTCATGCGATCCAGTATCTGTTCGGGCGGCAGACGCGGGAGAAGCTGGAAAATTTCCGCGGCTACAAGGGCGCGCAGAGTTATCCATCGCGCACCAAGGACATCGACGACGTGGATTTTTCCACCGGCTCCGTCGGCCTCG
>CAZUJE010000031.1:0-24338 GCA_964620215.1 uncultured Hyphomicrobiales bacterium | reverse complement strand
GATGGCGTAAAACATATGCGCCGGCACGGTGGTTGAACTTGCCTGCTTCACCTCGGCGGGGACCGTTTCGACAATTTCGAGATCGAGATCGGTGGCCTTCAGTTCCAGCCCGTTCTTAGTGGCGCGGATCAGGACGTTGGCCAGGATCGGAATCGTATTCCGGCGCTCGACGACCCTGTGGACATGCGCAAGCGCCTTGACGAGTTCGGCCCGTTCTAAAGTGACCTTCATGCGCGATGGATCCGGGTCATTCCAACGATAAGCAATGGCACAAAACGCGCCGGTTGCCGGACGACGGAATTTGGCCGCTTACGCGCGAAACCGCAAGGCCGAAGGCCGCTGAATCCGCCGTTTCCCAAACCTCATTCCTGCAATTGGCGCTTCAGAACCTCGATCTCGTCCGCGAGCACCTTGTCGCCCTGCACCAGGCCCTCGATCTTCCTCACCGCATGGAGAACGGTCGTATGGTCGCGCCCACCGAAGCGCCGCCCGATTTCCGGCAGCGAACGCAGGGTCAAGGTTTTGGCGAGATACATGGCAATCTGGCGAGGCCTAACCACATTGGCCGTGCGCCGGGAGGAAAGAAGGTCCGCTCGCGATACGCCGTAGTGCTTGGCCACGATGCGGAGAATGTCCTCCACTCTGATCCGGCGCGGATCGGCTGGACGGATCAGATCGCGGATGACCTCGTCCGCCATCTCAATCGTCACCGGACGCCCGCTAAGCTGATTGTGCGCCATCAGACGGGTTACGGCGCCATCGAGATCGCGCCCGTTCTGGGTCACCTGCATGGAGACATGCTCCATGACGGCCATCGGCACATCAAAACCCGGGTGCTGTGCCTTAACGGCGGCAACCCGCGTCTGAAGAATGCGAAGCCGCAGTTCCGTTTCCAGTGTGCTGATCTCGACGACAAGTCCGGCAGCGAGACGCGAACGTACACGCTCTTCCAGACTTTCAAGCTCCACCGGCGTACGGTCGGCGGCGATCACCACCTGCCGTCCGGCGTCCACCAGCGCGTTCAGTGTGTGGCAGAATTCCTGCTGCACTTTCATGCCTTGGAGAAACTGCATGTCGTCGATGATGAGAACGTCGATGCCGCGCAGCGCTTCCTTGAATGCGATGGCGGATTGGTTCTTCAACGCGGCCACGAAGCCGTACATGAATTTCTCGGCGGTGAGATACACCATGCGGCGGCCGCTCGCTTCCCCCGCCCAAGCGATCGCTTGCAGCAAGTGCGTTTTGCCTAAGCCGACAGCGGAATGAATGTAGAGCGGATTGAACCGCGCAGCCGAACCGCTTTCGCTTTCGGCCACCTGACGCGCCGCCGCGTGGGCAAGCGCGTTGGAACGGCCCACCAGAAACGTCGCAAAGGTGAGGCGGGAGTCGAGCGGCGAGCCCGAATTGCCGACGCGCGCAGCCGAGATCGCACCGACGTGGAACGGAGGACGGCCGGGGCCCGGCCGGTCAGGGGGCGGCGCTCCGTTACCGGAGAGTGGCTTCGCCATCTCGTCACCTACCCGCGTCAGGGTGGAGCGCACCACGAGGTCGATCTTGCGCACCTCGGCGATTTCCGCCCGCCAGAGGGTCAGGAGCTTCTCGCCATAATGAGAGTGAATCCAGTTGCGCAGAAAGCGCGTGGGCACCGACATCCGAATGCTCTCACCCGCAAAGGCTTCCAGCGCGATACTGGTGAACCAGCTCGAATAGACGTCTTCGCCAATCTCAGCGCGCAGCTGCCTGCAAATGCGGTCCCAACTAAGGATGAGATTCTCGGGCATCGTTGTTTTTTGCTCCGGGCGGGGCAATGCCATCGCGGACTCCGATTCTTTTTGGCCAGGGTCCGCTCGATGCGTCCGGCTCTGGCGTAACGCCGGAGCGGCCTGACAGATTTAATCGATTGAAGGGGTTTAAGTCGCTGGAGCCGCGAGGCTCAACTTCGCAGCGGCGAAAAAAGCCTGCGCCATCGATCAAGATAACCGGAGACAAATTCCACACCGTTGACGATGTCCGCGCCCTGGCGTGGTTTTTCAGTATCAGACTTCACTTGGAAGCCGGACCGCCTCTGCTGCACTTTATTCATAACCGCCCCGCTCGCCGTCCAGTGCCTGGATGGCGCCTTGTGTTTCTAAAGTTCGTTTTAGATCGCGCCCCGATATTTTCGTTGAGCATCGCTCAACGCTGGTCCTCAGGGCGAACACGCTAGTCCCGACTGCTCTTTACCCGTCCTTGCCTTCATTCACCGGAAACTCGGTGTCTCATCGAGCACCGCAGCTTTCGCTGACAACCTCCTCCCCCCAGATCATCCTCTAGAGCTTGGAGAAAATTTCTTTCGTGAAGGAAACGTTACACCGCGCTTCTCGAGCGTCAACGAGATTCATTGCTTGAAATCCGTGCCAAATCTGACTCAAGCCCGCACGAAAAAGATTTTCGATGGAATCGCGGGAGCCCAGGCATTGATTCCATTTCAGAATCTGGAGCAATGCGCGTTTCCAGCGGGTTTTGTGACAAAAAGGAACCCGCTAAAAAAATTTTGGGCCTGCAAATATCAAAAAACGAAAAATCGAACCCCGCGCGGCCATTAGCCAGCAAGTTTTTGCAGCTAAACAAATTTTTCTGATCGGATTTCTGACTAGCCGTCAGCAGGTTTCGCAATGGGAGAGGCTGACGGCAGAATTTTTTTGAACGGTCAAGCGCTCACAGACGCTGACGACTATTAGTTTGCGGCAGCCTGACGGCAAAATTCCACGATTGCACCGCAAATGTTCTGCGGCGCATTCAAATCTTTGATCGGGAAAGGGAAAAAATTACTTGCCGAGCTTCTGAACGCGCTTGGTGAGCCGCGAAACCTTCCGCGAAGCGGTTTTGCGATGAATAATGCCACTCTGACCGGCGCGAACGATCGCCGGCTCGGCGATCTGAAGTGCCGCTGCGGCTGTTTTTGCATCACCGGCACTGATGGCGTCCTCAACCGCGCGCACGAAAGTGCGCATGCGCGAGCGCCGCAGCGTATTGACACTGGTCCGGTGCGCAATTTTGCGGGCGGCTTTCTTTGCCGATGAAGTATTCGCCATCTTTTTTGTCCAATCCATATCGAGTGGAGGCGTCGCCGCCCGCCGACCCGTCTCTGTTACCGGAAATTTACGCGCTTGGCCGAAGCCCCACGCGAGTTGGCGCGGAACATAGTGGGAGGCTTCCCACCCGTCAACGCGGGAAAAACGGGCTAACGGTGCCTGAAATTGGCTTTCCGCTTCTCGACGAAGGCCGCCATGCCCTCTTTCTGGTCCTCCAGCGCGAACATTGAGTGAAAGACCCTCCGCTCGAACCGCATTCCCTCCGAGAGCGAACTTTCGAGCGCCCGGTTGATGCTCTCCTTCGCCATCATCACCGCCGGCAGCGACATATTGGCGATCTCGTCTGCAACTTTCATGGCCTCGTCCATTAAACCGGCAGCAGGCACAACCCGGGCGGCGAGACCGGAGCGTTCCGCTTCCGCCGCACCCATCATGCGGCCAGTCAGTATCAGGTCCATCGACTTCGACTTTCCCACGAGATGGGTGAGCCGCTGGGTTCCGCCCGATCCCGGAATGACGCCGAGCTTGATTTCAGGCTGTCCAAACTGAGCGTTGTCGGCCGCGATGATGATGTCGCACATCATTGCAAGCTCGCAGCCGCCCCCAAGCGCATATCCCGCGACGGCCGCAACGACAGGTTTGCGAACGCGGGAAAGCCGCTCCCAGGATTGAATGAAGTCCTTCAGATAGACTTCGGGATAGCCGAAATCCTGCATCTCCTTGATGTCGGCGCCGGCGGCGAAAGCCTTTTCGGATCCGGTGAGCAAGATGCAGCCGATTCCGTCGTCACCTTCAAACTGATCCAGCGCCTGCCCGAGTTCCGCGATCAGTTTTGCATTCAGCGCGTTCAACGCCTTCGGGCGATTGAGCCGTACGATGCCGACACGGCCTTTGGTCTCAACAAGGATGTTCTCGTAGGCCATTCATTCCTCCCGCGCCCGTTTTCGCATTGCTGCAAGCGAACCGCGTTTGAGGTGGAAAATCAACGCTGGCAGACCGGGCAGAAAAAAGTCGAGCGGCCGGTCTGGACGATGCGCTTGATCTTGCCGCCATCGCGGCGAGGGCATTTTTCGCCCTCCCGGTCATAGACCCGGAAATTGTGCTGAAACATGCCAAGCTCGCCGTCGGTCTGGCGATGGTCCCGAAGCGACGAGCCGCCGGCTTCAATCGCTTCCTTCAACACAATCTTGATGCCTTCAACGAGCTCCCTGGCACCCGTACGGGGCGCGCCGGACTTTTCAGCGATGGTGGAAGCGCGCCGTTTCGGTGAAAGCTTTGCCCGGTGCAGTGCCTCGCAGACGTAGATATTTCCAAGTCCCGCGACGACGCGCTGATCGCTGAGAGCTGCTTTCAGGCTGGTGCTTTTTCCCTTGCAGGCCTTGGCGAGCATCGCCGCATCGAATTCGTTTCCCAGCGGCTCAGGTCCAAGCGCTCTGATTAACGGATTATCCGGCAGCTCTACGCGCGGGACCAGCTTCATGAATCCGAAGCGGCGCGGGTCGTTGAATGTCACCGTCGCGCCCGAGTTCATATGAAATACGACATGGTCGTGTTTTTGATCGGCGGAACGCGGATGATGAAAACTGCCGGGTGCCCTGTTTGCATCTTGTCCGATGCGAAAAGAGCCGGACATGCCGAGATGCATCATCAACACCTCGCCCGACGATAAATCCGCCAGCAAATATTTTGCCCGCCGCCCGAGGCCGAGGATTTTCTGGCCCTTCAGGCGTGCGGCGAAATTCTCGGGAAACGGCCAGCGCAGATCGGGGCGGCGGACTTCAGCCTCCTTGATGGACAAGCCTTCCATCACGGGCGCCAGCCCCCGCCGGACCGTCTCGACCTCTGGCAGTTCAGGCACGTTCACGATCTCCTTAACTATGCGCGCGCGGTGATAGCGCCTGAAACATGCGCAGGCTATGGTCCCGCAGAACGGAAACATCATGGCCGCGAACGAGAAACAATCCACCCATTTCGGCTTCCGCGACATACCGCTGGAAGAAAAGCAGTCGATGGTCGACAGCGTCTTTCACAGCGTGGCGCGGCGCTACGACCTGATGAACGACCTGATGTCGGGCGGGCTGCATCGGGAGTGGAAAGAAATCCTCGTCTCCAAATTGCGGCCTCCCAAAAACAGCCGCGGATTCCGCCTGCTTGATGTCGCCGGCGGCACCGGGGATGTGTCGTTTCGCACGCTGACGGCAGGCGGCTCCGGCAGCCGCGCCATCGTCGCCGACATCAATCAGGAGATGCTCAAGGTGGGCCGTGAACGCGCGGCGGAGCAGCGTTTCAGCGGCCGCGTTGAGTTCGTGGAGGCCAATGCGGAGGCGCTGCCCTTCCCCGACAAGCATTTCGACGCCGTGACCATCGCTTTTGGAATTAGGAATGTGCCGCGCATTCCGGTGGCGCTTGCGGAAATGCATCGCGTCCTGAAGCACGGTGGACATTTCCTGTGTCTGGAATTTTCCTCCGCCGACGTCCCGATGCTGGACGAAATCTATGACTTCTATTCCTTCAAGGTCATTCCCGAGATCGGCCGCGCGGTGACGGGAGATAAGGAATCCTACCAATACCTCGTGGAATCGATCCGCCGCTTTCCGGACCGCGAAACTTTCGCAAGCATGATCCGCAAAGCCGGTTTTTCCCGCGTGAATGCGACCGCCCTGACCGGCGGCGTTGTGGCGATCCATTCCGGCTGGCGGCTTTAGGGCTAGAATGCTCAGCGCAATCAGCCATTTCTTTCGTCTGGCGCGGGCAGGTTTTGTGCTCGCGCGCGAAGGCGTATTTGCGCTGGTGGACCCGCAAGCGCTGCCACCGGGGCCGCGATTTGGCTTACGGCTCGCGCGGATGATCGAGCGGCGGAGTGCCGGCCCTGGCTCGGTGCGTTTGGCCGCCGCTCTCACAAGGCTCGGCCCCACTTATGTGAAGCTCGGACAATTCCTGGCCACGCGCCCGGATGTGGTCGGCAAGGCCATCGCCAAGGATCTTGAATCCTTGCAGGACCGCATGGCGCCCTTCAGTCAGAAAGAATCCGAAGCCGCAATCGTCGAGGCGCTTGGAAAGCCGGTTTCCGAGCTTTTTGCAGAGCTTGGACCGCCGGTAGCTGCCGCCTCCATCGCACAGGTGCATCGCGCGACCATCAAGGACGCCAAAGGCGAGCGCGCCGTTGCCGTGAAGGTTTTGCGGCCCGGAATCGAGCATCGATTCCAGCGCGACATGGATGCTTTTTTCTTCGCCGCCCGCCTGGCGGAACGAAATTCCGTCGAAGCAAAGCGGCTGCGCCTGATCGCGACCGTGGAAACACTCGCGCGTTCGGTTTCCATCGAGATGGATTTGCGGCTGGAAGCGGCGGCCTTCTCTGAACTGAGCGAAAACGCGAAGGACGATCCTGATTTCAGCGTCCCCAAAGTGGACTGGGAACGCACCGCCCGCCGTGTGCTCACGACCGAATGGGTCGATGGCATTCCGCTGAACGATCAAGAAAAGCTGCGCGCGGCAGGACATGACTTCGCGCGCCTCGGCCGCGTGCTCATTCAATCTTTTCTTCGGCAAGCGATCGGTCACGGTTTCTTCCACGCCGATCTGCATCCCGGTAATGTGTTCGTGGACAAGGAAAGCCGTCTGGTCGCCGTCGATTGCGGCATCATGGGAAGGCTCGGCCCGAAAGAGCGCCGCTTTCTCGCGGAGATCCTGTTCGGCTTTATCACCCGCAACTGGTATCGCACGGCGGAAGTGCATTTCGAGGCCGGCTATGTCCCCTCTCACCACAGCGTGGAAGATTTCGCGCAGGCAATCCGCGCCATCGGCGAGCCGATCCATGACCGGCCCGCGGACGAAATTTCGATGGCGAAATTACTGACGCTTTTGTTCGAGGTAACCTCACTCTTCGACATGCGCACCCGGCCGGAATTGCTCTTGCTCCAGAAGACAATGGTTGTCGTGGAAGGCGTCGCCCGCTCGCTCGATCCGAAGCTCGATATGTGGACCACATCGGAGCCCGTGGTGCGCGAATGGATCGAGCGGCATCTCGGCCCGGTGGGCCGCATCGAAGATGCCGCCACTGAACTTGGCGGCATCGGAAAACTGATCGGCGCCGCACCGGGCCTGCTATCCCGTGCCGCCGGCACGATGGAGCGCTTGGATGAGCAGACCCGGGAGGGGCTGGTGCTTGCCCCTGAGACGGTGGAAGCCATTGGCCGGGCCGAAGGAAAACGCGGCCGCTGGACCGCGCTGGCGCTATGGGTAATCGCGGGGCTCTTGGCGGTCTGGATTTTCCGCTAACCGCCGGATTCACATTGATTCAAGCTGACTTTCGAGAACCTTTGCGCTTACATCGTAAAATGTTCTAATATACAGGTCTGTCCTGATAATTAGACGGTGTTTGGCGTTCAACCATGTCGCTCGCGAATAAACGAGTACTCCTGATCATCGGCGGCGGGATCGCCGCCTACAAGGCGCTCGACCTCATCCGCCGGATGCGGGAACGGGGTGCCGTGGTGCGGGCGGTAATGACCAAAGCCGCCCAGGAATTCGTCACTCCATTATCCGTGGGCGCGCTGAGCGGCGAAAAGCCGTTCACCGACCTCTTCGATGCTTCCAGCGAATTTGACGTCGGGCATATTCGTTTAGCGCGCGAGGCTGACCTGATTGTCGTCGCTCCCGCCACCGCCGATCTCATGGCAAAGATGGCGGGAGGCCACGCGAACGATCTTGCGACCGCCATTCTGCTCGCAACCCACCGTCCGGTCTTGCTCGCGCCCGCGATGAACCCCGCGATGTGGAGTCATCCGGCAACGCAACGAAATCTCACCCAACTGCTCGCCGATGGAATTTCCACCATTGGCCCGAACAAGGGCGAAATGGCTGAGAGTGGCGAGGCCGGTGTCGGCCGCATGGCTGAACCGCTGGAAATTCTTACCGCCGCCGAAAATCTGATCGCCCGGTCACCGGATAAAAGTTCGCTCGCGGGCAAGCGCGTGCTTGTTACTTCCGGGCCAACGCGCGAGCCGATCGATCCGGTGCGTTTCATCTCCAATCAATCATCCGGCAAACAGGGTCACGCGGTGGCGCGCGCGGCCGCATCGGCCGGCGCGGAAGTTGTTTTAATTTCCGGCCCCGTCGATTTACCGGATCCGTCCGGGATCAAAACCATTCATGTGCAGACCGCCGCCGAGATGCTGAAGGCGGTGGAAGCGGCGCTGCCTGTTGATGTAGCCATTTGTGCCGCCGCCGTTGCTGACTGGGCGGTCGTGCAGGCCGAACCGGAAAAAATGAAGAAGTCGAACGGCAAGCCGGTGACGCTCTCGCTTTCGGAAAATCCAGATATCCTGAAGACGATCGCGCATCACAAGAGCCGCCCTCGCCTTGTGGTCGGCTTCGCCGCCGAAACCGAAAAGATCGTCGATCATGCGAAGGCAAAACTTCAAAAGAAAGGCTGCGACTGGATCGTGGCCAACGATGTCTCGCCGGAAACCGGCGTGTTCGGCGGCGAACGCAACACCGTGCATCTCGTGACGCGCGAAGGCGTCGAGGACTGGCCGACCCAAAGCAAGGAAGCGGTCGCGGGCGCGCTCGTCCGCCGTATTGCCGAAACACTGAAAGGCGCCGGCAAATGAAAACGCTGAGCGTTTCTTTTGTCGAGCTTCCACATGCGGCCGGACTGCCCGCGCCTGGCTACGCCACCGCGGACTCCGCGGGCGTCGATCTTCACGCCGCTGTGGGCGAGAATGCGCCACTGACGCTGAAAGCGGGCGAACGCGCCGCTGTTCCGACCGGGCTGACGCTCGCGATTCCGTCCGGCTTCGAGGGGCAGGTAAGACCGCGCTCAGGACTTGCACTCAACAACGCGGTCACGGTGCTGAATGCACCGGGCACCATCGACGCGGATTACCGCGGCGAGGTGAAGGTCATCCTCGTCAATCTAGGTCAGGAAGATTTCAAGATCACCCGCGGCATGCGGATCGCGCAGCTCGTATTTGCGCCGGTGGTGCAGGCGAAGCTGGAGCGCGTTCAAACACTTGATTCAACCACGCGCGGCGCCGGGGGCTTCGGCTCCACGGGAACCGCGTTTGAGCGAAAAATCGGCTGAGGAGCACGATGGCACGATTGTCTGAAAAGAGCTTGCTTGCCGTCGCCGCTGTGATCGACGTGGCCATTCATGCGCGCGGCCAGCCGGTGGCGGCAAAGGCGCTCGCCGAGCGCCACAATCTTCCGCCGCGGCATCTGGAACCGGTGCTGCAAGCGCTGGTCCATGCCGGTATTCTCAAGGGCGTGCGTGGTCCACGCGGCGGCTACGAACTTGCGCGTGAGCGCCGGCGCATTTCGGTCGCGGAGATCGTCCGCATCGCCGAGGCCACGAACGAAGACAAGGATGCAGCCGTGCCCGCAATCGTGCGTGACGTGATCTCGCCCGCCATCGCTGAAGCCGAGGCGATTTTCGAGACATCGCTGTCTTCGGTAACGATTGACCGGCTTTGCCAGCAGGCCGAGAAGACCGGGCTGATCGAACCGGCGGCGAGTTCCGACTTCACGATATGATGCGAACATTGGTGCGCGGATTTTTTCGCAGCATGTTCATCCAAGAAAATTTGATCGCAGGAGTACAAAATGGCCGAGCCGGTTCGTAAACCCCGCCCCCAATCCGTGCCCGAACGGGCGCCCGGACGCGGCCGCGTATTTGACTCCATTACGGAAACGATCGGCGACACGCCGCTCGTGCGCCTGAACCGGCTGCCGCAGCAGCGCGGCGTGAAAGCAAACATCCTCGCCAAACTCGAATTCTTCAACCCGATTGGCTCGGTGAAGGACCGCATTGGCGTCTCCATGATCGATGCGATGGAGACATCCGGTGCCATTGATAGGGACACGGTTCTCGTAGAGCCGACATCGGGCAACACCGGCATCGCGCTGGCCTTCGTCGCGGCTGCACGCGGCTACCGGCTTATTCTGGTGATGCCGGAATCGATGTCGCTGGAGCGGCGCAAGATGCTCGCACTTCTCGGCGCGGAGCTGGTGCTCACCGATCCAGCCAAAGGAATGCGCGGAGCTGTTTCCAAAGCCGAGGAATTGATCCGCGAACTGCCCAAGGCCGCGATGCCGCAGCAGTTCAAGAATCTCGCCAATCCGGAAATTCACCGCCGCACCACCGCGGAGGAAATCTGGAACGACACCGGCGGCACCGTCGATATTATTGTGGCCGGCGTCGGCACGGGTGGCACGATCACCGGCGTGGGCCAGGTGCTGAAACCGCGCAAGCCGTCGCTGCGCATGGTGGCCGTTGAGCCGGAAGACAGTCCGGTACTTTCGGGCGGGCAGCCCGGCCCGCACAAGATTCAGGGCATCGGGGCGGGCTTCGTGCCTGAAGTGCTTGACCGTTCGGTCGTCGATGAAGTTGTGACCGTTGGCAACCAGACCGCGTTCGAGACCGCGCGCGAAGTTGCACGCTTCGAGGGAATCCCCGTCGGCATCTCCTCGGGTGCAGCACTTGCCGCGGCATTCGAGGTCGGGAGCCGGGCCGAAAATGCCGGCAAAAACATCGTCGTCATTATTCCTTCGTTCGCGGAACGCTATCTCTCCACCGCGCTGTTCGAAGGACTCTGAGACGGGAACCGGCGGCCGCACGGCGGCAAACGGAATCAAAACGGGAACGAGAGGTTAAAAAAAGCGGCCGGTTCATCAGACCAGCCGCTTTTTCTCATCATTTTTGCCGCTTTGCCCTTCTGCACTGACTCCACCAGGGGTTAGATTCCGGAACGATTCGGGCGGCAATCAGTGAAGGCAAAGCGGGGAATGCCGGGTCTGTCGATCAGCGGCGCCGAAGCTCGCGTATTTCTGCGCGGGACAGTCTGGCGCGCGTTGCTGCCGGTGCTTTTAGTCCCGCTGACAAGTACGGCCTCGCACGCGGCGATCTCCGGTTTTGAAAAAATTGAAGCCGCGCTTGAAAGTTTCGCCACCCATGAACTGGCGATGTTCGCGTTCGTCGCCGGTGTTTTCCTGTTCGCCGCCATATCGGCCATCGCTTTCATGCGTCTTCGCACGCGCTCGGCGCTGCAACTGGCGAGAGCGAAACAGCAGATTTCGGCGTTGCGGGAAGAAGCCGATCTTTCCCTCGCCCTGATGCAGACCGATCCACAGGTCGTGATTCTCTGGCGCGACAACAGGTCCGACCCGGTGATCATTGGCGATACCGCGGAAATCAC
The DNA here is from genome assembly GCA_964620215.1 of uncultured Hyphomicrobiales bacterium. Lineage (GTDB taxonomy): Bacteria > Pseudomonadota > Alphaproteobacteria > Rhizobiales > Xanthobacteraceae > JAUSIF01. The sequence goes on along the minus strand of CAZUJE010000031.1, from coordinate 13,069 downwards.
CGGCCACCCGGGCGCGCGCCGCGTGCTTGTATTTGGAAGCTGGCTCGATCCCGCGCGCGCTCATTCGATGGACGTGGCCGTGGATGCGCTGAGAAAACGCGGCGAGTCGTTCAAGCTGTTGCTGGTCAGCACCCGCGCTCGCCATATCGAAGCCGAGGGCCAGCCACTGGCGGGAGCCGCGGTCTTGCGTCTGCGCGACATTACTGGCGCTAAACTGGATCATGTGGAACTCGCCGAGCAGCATCGGGCCCTCTCCAATGAAGTAACCGGTCTGCGGAAACTCCTCGATATGCTGCCAGCGCCGATCTGGATTCGCGCCGCTGACGGGAAACTCGCTTACGCCAACAGTGCCTATGCATCCGCCGTCGAGGCAAAAGACACCGGCGAAGCGGTTGCGCGCGGCATTGAATTGCTCGACCGCGACGCTCGCGATCAGGCGGTCAGTCTGCGCGCCAACGGAGAAACTTTTGCCAGGCGCTTGCCGGTTGTCGCTGCCGGAGAGCGGCGCGTGTTTGATATTGTCGAAGCAGGCGGTTCGCATGGTGCCGCGGGAATAGCCATCGATGTCACGGAATCCGAGCGGCTGCGCGCCGGAATAAACCGTTCAGTCGCGGAGCACCGACGCACGCTCGACCAGCTTGCCACCGCGGTCGCAATTTTCGGGGCCGACGAACGGCTGGTTTTTCACAACGACGCCTACCGCTCGCTGTTCCGGTTCGACTCTTCCTTTCTGGATGAGCGCCCAACCGACTCCGCGATCCTTGATCGCCTGAGATCCGAGCGTCTGCTGCCTGAGGAAGCCGACTTCAGGAAATGGAAAAAGCAGCTCCACGATGCCTACCGCGCCACCGACATCAAAGAACATGCCTGGCACCTGCCGGGCGGGCGCACGCTTCGCGTTGTCACCGCTCCCAATCCCGAAGGGGGCGTGACTTACCTCTTCGATGAGCTGACCGAAAAATACGATCTGGAAAGCCGGCACAATGCCCTGATCCAGATGCAGGGCGAGACACTGGATGCATTGGCTGAGGCAGTCGCCGTGTTCGGCAGCGACGGCAAGCTAAAACTCTTCAACCGCGCTTTTGCTGAACTATGGACCCTGCCGCCGGAGCAGCTTTCCGAACACCCGCACATCGACACGATCGCCGGTTTATGCCGTCCCTATCTGAACGTAAGTGACGCGGCATGGACGGCAATGCAGCTCGCGGTCACCGGCATCGGCCAGCGGCATCCGGTCTCGCGCCAGCTCGAACTCGTGGACAGCCGTGTGCTGGACGGGGCCGCGGTGCCGCTGCCTGACGGTGGCACGCTCGTCACCTTCCGCGATGTCAGCGACCGGATGCGGGTGGAGCGCGCACTGATCGAGCGCAACGAAGCGCTCATCGCGGCCGACTCTCTCAAAAACACATTTGTCAGCCATGTGTCCTACGAACTGCGCTCGCCGCTGACCACGATCATCGGCTTCGCGCAATTGCTGGACGACCCGCTGATCGGCCCGCTCAACGACAAGCAGCGCCAGTATCTTTCTCACATCACGGACTCCAGCGCGGCGTTGCTTGCGATCATCAATGACATTCTCGATCTCGCCACTATCGACGCAGGCGTCATGACGCTGGAACTCGGCGAAGTGGATGCGGCTTCCGCCATCGACGCAGCGGCGGAAGGCGTTCGTATCCGCCTCAATGAGCGCGGCGCACGGCTGACCATTCGCGTGCCTAAAAATATCGGCAGCTTCGTCGCGGATGAAAAGCGCGTGCGACAGGTGCTGTTTAATCTTTTGTCAAACGCGGTCGGCTTTTCGCCGCAAGGCGGGGAGGTGCTGCTGACCGCGGAGCGTACCGACCGGACAATGCTGTTCAGAATCGCGGACAGCGGCCCCGGAATACCGCCAGACATAAAGGCGCGTATCTTCGAGCGTTTTGAAACGCACCCGGGCGGCTCGCAGCACCGGGGTGCTGGCCTTGGCCTTTCCATCGTCCAATCGCTGATGGAATTGCACGGCGGCAGTATCACCATCGACTCCATGCCCGGAAAAGGTACTGTGGCCGTCTGCGCCTTCCCGATTCATGCAGAAGTAGGATCGAAGGCCGCCGAATAGAGCCTCGATGCCGAACGTCAACACCCCGCGCGCGACCTGGGATATCGAACTAACCGACGAGGATGCAACCCAGCATCTCGCGATGGATATTGCTGTCGCGATCGGGCCGGGCGATCTCGTAACGCTTTCAGGGGATCTCGGCGCCGGCAAAACCACGCTTGCCCGGGCGATGATCCGCTATCTCGCGGCGGACCCTGACCTCGAAGTGCCGAGTCCGACTTTCACCTTGATGCAGATTTACGACCTGCCGCGTTTTCCACTGATCCATGTCGATCTTTATCGCGTCACCACGGTCGCGGAACTGACGGAGATCGGCTGGCGCGATGCCGCCGAGGGCGCCGCCGTTCTGGTGGAATGGCCTGACCGGGCAACATCGCTGTTGCAGCCGGACCGGCTGGATATTTCGCTCCTGCTCTCCGCGAAACGCGGTCCGAACTTCCGCCGCCTCAGACTCACCGGCTACGGCGCATGGGCAATGCGCCTCGTGCAACTGCGTGCCTCGCGCACCATGCTCGATGCATCAGGATTCGGCTCCGCCCTGCGCACGCATCTTGAAGGCGACGCTTCCAGCAGGAGTTACGAGCGGCTCTATCTCACGGCCGGCACCGCTGTCTTGATGAAGCATCCGCCCCGCACCGGCGAACCGAAACTGCGGCATGGGCGGACCTACAGCGAGACCGCGCATCTTGCGCAGAATGTCCGTCCATTCGTCGCGATGGCGCGCGGACTGCGCGACCGCGGCTTGAGCGCTCCCGAACTTTACGCCGCCGATCTGGAAGGCGGCATTCTGCTGCTGGAGGATTTCGGCAGCGAACGGTTTGTCACCGAAGACCCGCCGGCACCGATAGAGGAGCGCTACGCAGCCGCGATCGACGTGCTGATTGCGCTGCATACGATGACCCTGCCGGAGAAATTACCGGTCGCCCCGCGCATCGAGCACAAGCTTCCGCATTACGATCTCGACGCGTTTTTGATCGAGATCGGACTTCTGTTCGACTGGTATTTGCCGTATCGGGGTGCGAAAATTCCAGACGCCGCATCGCGCGAGCAGTTACTCACCGACTGGCGGTTGATGCTTGCGCATACGCTGGCTGAACAAAAAACCTGGGTGCTGCGCGACTTTCATTCGCCCAACCTGATGTGGTTGCCGCATCGCAGTGGAATTCAGGCGGTTGGATTGCTGGATTTTCAGGACGCGGTGATGGGGCCGGCCGCCTATGACGTGGCCTCGCTGTTGATGGATGCGCGTGTGGATATTCCCGACAGTCTGGAATTGCGGCTCCTGTCGCGCTACGCGGCGGGCCGCAGATTGCGCGATCCGAATTTCGACCCGGCCAATTTCGCCGCCCGCTATGTGCTGATGGGCGCGCAACGTGCGACGAAAATTCTCGGCATTTTTGCGCGGCTCGACCGCCGCGACCGCAAGCCACATTACATTCGCCACTTGCCGCGCGTGTGGACCTATCTGCAACGCTGCTTTGCGCATCCTTCGCTGGAAAAGCTCGCCGCCTGGTACAATGCAAATGTTCCGCCGCCCGCGGCATATGGCGCCGAACGCCAAGGCATGGCGGGATTTTCCCATCCGGCCCAGCACCCTTGAAGCCAGAATCAAAAATTCAAATGCCGGAATCCGCGATGGTTCTCGCCGCGGGTTACGGCAAGCGCATGCGGCATTTGACCGGTGAACGGCCAAAGCCGCTCGTGGATTTCATGGGCCGGCCGCTGATCGATCACGTGCTGGACCGGCTGGCCGCGGCAGGCGTTTCCCGCGTCGTTGTAAATGTCCATCATTTCGGCGATCTGCTTCAGTCGCATCTGAACGGACGAACCAGTCCGAAGATTCTGATCTCCGACGAGCGCGGGGAATTGCTCGAAACCGGCGGCGGCATCCGCAAGGCCTTGCCGCTTTTGGGTACCGAACCCTTCATGCTGGTGAATTCGGACAGTCTCTGGATCGAGGGAGCGACGCCGAACCTTTCACGCCTGGCGGCGGCCTTCGACCGCAAGCGCATGGATGGATTGCTGCTTCTGGCGTCTTTGGGCAATGCGCTCGGATATGATGGACGCGGCGACTATTCGCTGGAGCAAGACGGCCGCATCAAACGCCGCGCGGCTCAGGAAACGGCCCCCTTCGCCTATGCGGGGGCGGCCATTCTCACCCATGATTTTTTTCTGGATTCGCCCGCAGGCGCCTTTCCGCTCGGCCGCCTGTTCGACAAGGCGGAGGAAAAATCACGTCTGTTCGGGCTGCCTCTGGAAGGCACTTTCCTGCATGTCGGCACGCCCGAAGCGGTGACGGCAGCCGAAGCAGCGATAACCCGCGCAAACAGATGACGGACGCCGCGCATCATCTATAGTGCGCGCATGCCGCGCCGGCCTCCCGTTTTTACAATTCCGTCTTCGCTTCCGTTTTTACCAACGCTTGCGTCAGCGATGCTGGACGGTGAGCTGATACCGGGATTTCTGCCTCGCAGCGATCCGATGACGCTCGCGGCCGCCACTGTGTTTCTTCCCACCCGGCGCGCGGCGCGCGCGTTTGAATACGCGATTCTCGACGCGCTCGGCACGGATGCATCACTGCTTCCGCGCATCGTTCCGCTCGGCGATCTCGACGAAGATGCGTTCGCTTTTTCGGAAGAACAGCCGGAAGAAAATGTTTTGCCCGCAGTTTCCGCGAATGAGCGGAGGCTGGTGCTGGCCCGACTTGTCGCGGGCTTTTCCGAATCCCGAATGATCGCCGCGTCGCCCGCATCGTCTATCAAACTTGCCGACGAACTGGCCCGGTTCTTCGACGACCTGACGATAGCCGGCATACCGATCGAGAAGCTGGAAGATGCCGATCTTGTGCCTTTGAATCTCGACGAGTTCTGGCAGAAATCGCTCGAATTTCTGAAGATAGCGCACAGGGCATGGCGCGGCTATCTCGCTGAACGGGGGAAAGCAGACCCCACTGTTCACCGCGATCTTTTGCTCGCACGCAAGGCGGATGATTTGCGCAAGCGTAAAGGCGGACCCTTTATCGCGGCGGGGTCGACCGGCACCATTCCGGCGGTCGCCAATCTGCTGGTGGCGATTTCGGAACGCGAAGACGGCGCCGTGATTCTGCCGGGCCTCGACCAGAAGCTCGACGAAAATTCTTTCCGGATGATTCAGGGCATCGAAACAGACACGGTAAAAATCGACGCCTCTTTCGGTCACCCGCAATTCGGCCTGAGCCGCCTTCTGACGAAACTAAAAATTCCCCGCGGGGAGGTTCGTCCGCTTGGCGGCGAAACGCGATCTGAAAAAGAAATTTTTCTTTCCGAAGCCTTCCGCCCGGCGGAAAGTTCCGATCTCTGGAACACGCGCCAAGAGCGGCTTCCGGAATCAGAGGCGAACAAGGCAATCGAAAATATTTCCCTGATCGAAGCGGCGGATCCGCGCGAGGAGGCGCTTGCCGCGGCGATCGTGCTGCGTCAATCCGCTGAGGCGAAGCGCAGGCGAACCGCATTCGTCACCCACGACCGCGCATTGGCGCGCCGTGTTGCCGCCGAACTGCGGCGCTGGAACATCAATGTCGACGACTCGGCCGGTATTCCGCTTGCGGAGTCCGAGGCGGGCCGCTTCGCGCGCCTGCTGGCTGCGGCGGCGGCGGAAACGCTCTCGCCGGTCACGTTGCTCGCGTTCCTGCGTCATCCGCTCAATAATCTGACGGTTGAAACTGGATCGGTTGACGCGCTGGAGCTGGCGGTCCTGCGTGGCCCACGGCCTGCTGCCGGTGCGGATGGACTTATCCGGGCAATCGAGAATTCGCGATCCCGGAAACATCATCACCGCGATCCGCGCGCGAAACTCGGCGATGCGAAGTGGGACGCTGCCCTAAAACTCGCACGAAAGACTGCCAAGGCACTCGATCCGCTGCTTCTGTTCGCCGGAAGGAAAAATGTTGCCTGCGGCGAACTCATCAGTGCGCACCGGGAATGCCTCAGCCAATGCGGTTTGGTTTTTACCCATGAAAGCTTGAACGGGGCTTTTGAGCTTGGCGAAGTTCTCACTGTGCTGGAACAAACCGCGGCGGCACTCGAGCTTGATCTTGGAGCCTATGCCGGCGCGTTTTCCGAATTGCTGCGCGGCGAGACGGTGCGCCGGGACTTCGATCCCGACGAGCGAATCCGCATTCTCGGCCCGCTCGAAGCGCGCTTGCTGCAAGCCGATCAAATCCTGATCGGCGGCTTGAACGAAGGCTCCTGGCCGCCCGAAACCCATTCCGACGCATGGCTGAACCGTCCGCTGCGGAAAAAACTTGGGCTCGATCTGCCCGAGCGCCGCATCGGACTGACGGCGCATGATTTCGTGCAGGCGTTGGGCACGGATAATGTCATTCTCAGTCGCGCCAAAAAACAAAACGGCGTCGAGACGGTCGCTTCGCGCTTTCTTCAGCGTCTCTCCGCAATCGCGCCTGCGGACGCATGGAATGCCGCAAAACTGCGCGGCGAAAACCTGCTCGATATTTCCCGGGCGCTTGAAAACCGAATTGACACCGATCCAATTCAGCGCCCCGCGCCGAAGCCTCCGGCCAGCGCTCGGCCTGTGCAACTCAGTGTCACCGATATCGAAAAACTCGTGCGCGATCCGTACTCGATTTATGCAAGGGATGTTCTGAAGCTGACACCGCTGGAAGAACTGGACGCCGATCCAGGCGCGGCAGATCGCGGAACGATCATTCATGATGCCTTTGCCGAGTTCGCGCTCGCCGCGCCAAAAGCTCTTCCCAAGGACGCACTCGAACAGTTGCTCAGCGCCGGACGAAAGGCATTTTTGAAAATCGACGATTATCCGGAATTGCGGGCGATCTGGTGGCCCCGCTTCATGCGCGCCGCCGAATGGATGATCGGCAAGGAAGAAGAGCTTCGTAAGGGAATCGAGCAAGTCTTCAGCGAGATCGGCGGCGCGATCGAGTTCGAAGCAGGCGGACGCATGTTCAAACTCACCGCCCGCGTCGATCGCATCGACCGATATCAGAACAGCGCAATAGCTATCTTCGACTACAAGACTGGAAGCTCGCCGAGCCTCAAACAGATGCTTACTGGGCTTGCGCCGCAACTGCCACTGGAAGCCGCCATCGCTAGGGCGGGAGGATTTAACAAAATCAAGGACGTCAAAGCCACTGCGGGGATTTTCGTACTCGCCGTATCCGGCGGGCAACCGCCGGGAAAATTGGTGTCGTTTGATCTAGCCAGAGAAAAATCAGTCGAGGTTAAAACTTTCGACGACCTCGCCGATTTCGCGCGCGAGAAAATGGAAGCACTCGTCAAAACCTTCGCCGATCAAACAACGCCTTATCTCTCCATACCCCGTCCGAAATGGCGTGGCCGTTTTGGGGAATACGATCATCTGGCACGCATCAAGGAATGGTCGGCGAATGAGGAGGGTGCGGAGTGAGCGCGCGCCCGGAAATTCCCGCCGATACGAGCAGGAAGCAGGAACTTGTTTCCAATCCCGAAGTATCCGCCTGGGTCTCGGCCAATGCCGGCTCGGGTAAGACCACGGTGCTCGTGCGCCGCGTGATCCGCTTGTTGCTGCGCGATGTACAGCCCGCGAAAATCCTTTGCCTAACCTTCACCAAGGCCGCCGCCGCCAACATGGCGAACAAGGTATTGGGGACACTCGCGGAATGGGTGCGGCTAGACGATGCGGCACTCGACCAGAAGCTCGCCCGGGTAACACCGGAAAAATCTTCCCCCGCCTTGCGCGCACGGGCGCGGAGGCTGTTCGCGGCGGCACTGGAGACACCCGGCGGCCTGAAGGTGCAGACGATCCATGCATTCTGCGACCGCGTGCTGCATCAGTTTCCCTTCGAAGCGAGAGTACCTGCGGGTTTCGAGGTGCTCGACGATGTCAGCGAAGGCGATCTACTGCGCCGCGCGCGCGATGCGGTAATGATCGGGGCGGCGACAGATACCGGGAGCGCCCTTGGCCGGGCGCTCGCAACCGTGGTGGCTGCGGCATCCGACGACAGCTTTGAGAAAGCATTGGCGGAAGCCGTGCGTGCGCGGCGCAAGGTCAAAAGCCTGAATCAGTCAGGCGCCGGGAAGCCGTTAGCTGCGTCCCTGGGCTTGCAGCCAGGTGAGACGGTGGATGCGGTGACGGCTGAAATCCTTAACAGCGCAAATCTGGCGCGGAGCGAATGGGCGAGCGTCGCCAGCGTATTGGCGCCGTTCGGCGGGAATGCAGCAAAATGCGCCGAGCGGCTTCAGCAAGCATCTACCGCGCGTGACGATGCAAGCTGTGTCGAATGCTATTTCATTGTGTTCTTCAAGAGCGACGGCGGCCCCCGTGATGAAAGCGGATTTGCGGCGGACAAGGTCCGGAAGTCGGCGCCCGATCTTTTCGACCGGATTTTCGCCGAACGCGACCGGCTTATTAAGCTCCGCGACAAATTGTTCGCCGCGCGTGCGCTGGAACGCACAAAAGCATTGCTGACGCTCGCATCGGCCACCATCGAACGCTTTGAAGCCGCAAAACATGCGCGCGGCGCGCTCGACTACACAGACCTCATCGAAAAAACAGCCGACATGCTGAACGACAGAGGCTCCGAGTGGGTGCTCTACAAACTCGACGGCGGCATCGATCATGTGCTGGTGGACGAGGCGCAGGACACAAGCCCCGAGCAATGGAACGTGATCGGCAAATTGACCGAGGAATTTTTCGCCGGGAAAGGCGCGCGCGAAAATCGCGATCGTACGATCTTCGCCGTCGGCGATGACAAGCAGTCGATTTTCAGTTTCCAGGGTGCTGTGCCGAAACAGTTCGGTGAAATGAAGAATACGTTTCAGAAACTGGTGGAAGGAGCGGGATCGAAATTTCATCCAGAGACACTGGATCTGTCATTTCGTTCGGCCCCAGTCGTGCTCAAGGCCGTGGACAAAGTGTTCGAGCGGCCGGAAGTCTATGCGGATTTGTCGAGCGGGGAACAGAAAAAACCGGTCCACGAAGCGATTCGCGACAGCGCGCCTGCGCTCGTGGAAATCTGGAATACGGAAAAACGCGAGCAGGCCGACGACGATTCCCTGGCCTGGGACGCGCCGCTGAATGCCACGAGCGAGGCAAGCCCCGCCGTTAAACTTGCGAAGCGCATCGCCAAAGCGATCAAATTCTGGACCGGGGGCGGGCTTTCCGTTGAAGACCGGAAAACGGAAAAGCTCCGCACGCCGACCGCGGGTGATGTGATCGTTCTCGTGCGCCGGCGCGGCCCGTTGTTCGAGGCCATCCTGCAAGCCCTCAAAAGCGAAGGCGTTCCAGTCGCGGGTGCGGACCGGCTGAAGCTTTCCGAACATATCGCCGTCATGGATCTCGCAGCACTCGGCGAGGCGCTGATGCTCGAAGCAGACGATTTCTCTCTCGCCTGCGCGCTCAAGAGCCCGTTATTTGGACTGACGGACGATGACCTCTTTGAAATCGCGCACAAGCGAACGGGAACGCTGACAGCTGCGCTGGATAAACAAGCGGAGAGCGATCCGCGCTTCAAAGCGATTTCGATGACGCTTGCCCGCTGGCGGCGCGAGGCCGCCAGCCTGCGGCCGTTCGATTTTTACTCGCGCGTGCTTGGCCGCGACCGTGGGCGCGAGCTGATGCTGGCGCGCCTCGGCCATGAAGCGGCGGACGCCATCGACGAGTTTCTCGCGAGCGCGCTTGCCTATGAACAGACTGAAACCCCGTCTCTCGTTGGCTTTCTTAATTTTCTCCGGCGCGCCGGCACCGAGGTGAAGCGCGACCTCGAAATGGAAAGCAATGCCGTCCGCGTGATGACCGTGCATGGCGCGAAGGGGCTGGAAGCCCCGCTTGTCATTCTGGCCGACACCACCACCATTCCAGAGGGCCGCAACACGAGGCTTCACGATCTGGGCGATGCTTTCGTCTGGGCGGGGAAGAAAGATTTCGATTCATCATGCGAACAAGCGGCGCGGGACGCCGCGGAGACAGCGCGCAAAGCGGAATACCGGCGGCTTCTCTATGTGGCGCTCACCCGCGCGGCGGATGCGCTGATTATTTGTGGCGCTGAGGGCAACCGAAAACTCGACGACGGCTGCTGGTACCGGCTGGTCCGTGATGCGCTGGAGGCGGGAGAGCCTTCTCAACTGGTCGAGACTGAAACTGAATACGGAAAAGTCTTGCGCTGGCGGCCGCATAAATTCGAACCCGCAGCGCAAAAAGAAACGGCCATACAGCAACCCGTGAAAATTCCGGATGCGCTGGAGCGGGCCGCTCCCGCTTCGAGAGAAGGCGCCACCCGTGTGCGGCCTTCCGATTATGAAACCGGAATTGAAGCGGCGGATCAGGCCTCGGGGAAATCCGGGCCGCGGCTTGACCCGCGCAGGCGCGGCGATCTCCTGCATCGTCTCTTGCAGTTCCTTCCGGAGCAGGCGGAAGCCGAACGGGAAACGAGGGCAAAAAACTTTCTGAAATCCGCCGCCGCCGATCTTTCCGAACAAGAACAGACCGCGCTCGCAGCCGAAGCGCTCGCCCTGCTCGCGCATCCCGGCATGTCTGCCTTGCAGGGCGCGCGGAGCTTGCCGGAAGTATCCTTTCTGCTTCGCGACCCGGCCAGGAATTCCGAGATCAGCGGCCGGATCGACCGGCTGTTCGCGAAAGACAGTGAAATTATCATTGTGGACTACAAAACGGACGCGAACCCGCCCAAGACCGCGGAACAAGTGCCTGTACGCTACCGGCGTCAGCTCGCCCTTTACCGCGAGGCGATCGGGCGGATTTATCCCGGGAAAACCATCCGTACGCTTTTGGTCTATTCCACCGGCCCGCTGGTGCACGAATTGACGCTCTAACGCGTGGACGGCCCCTCACCTCGGCGTGAAGCTCCTTGACGCGGCGGGCGGGCCATCCCTACTTATGGTCAACCGCCGAGGGATTCCCTTGGCAAGGGCGTAAGAAGAATTCCCGCCAGATTCGAGAGGTTGTCATGGCCGTATCTAAAGTTTCCGACACATCGTGGGACAGCGATGTGTTGAAGTCCAAGGAACCCGTCGTCGTCGATTTCTGGGCGGAATGGTGCGGCCCCTGCCGCCAGGTGGCTCCGGTGCTTGAGGAAGTCGCTGGCGAACTCGCCGGCAAGGTCAAGATCGTGAAACTGAATGTGGATGAAAGCCCAAACACGGCTTCCAAATACGGCATTCAGTCGATTCCGACCCTGATGATTTTCAAGAACGGCGAAATGACCGCGCGCCAGATCGGCGCCGCGCCGAAGGCGAAGATCGTGCAGTGGATCAACGGCGCGATCTGAGCTGACGCATTCTGAAATTTGAAACTCCCGGCCCCCGCGGCCGGGAGTCTTTTATTGGGGCGGTGTGCCGTTTGCTTCCAGTACCTGCCCGGCAAGATAGAGCGAGCCGGTAATCAGCACGCGCGGCGGCGTTTCAAGTTCCAGCGCGCGCACGCGGATCAGGGCATCGTTGAGACTTGGCGACGCTTCCGAAGCAATCCCGGCTTCTTTTGCAAGCTCCGCTATCTCCGCCGGCATCCGTGCATTTTCCGAATTCACCGGCACGGCAATCAGATGCCGTGCAATGCCTGAAAAGCTCGCGAGGAAACCACCCGCATCCTTTGTGTTGAGCATCCCGGCGATCAGGACCAGGGGCTTCGGTACGCGCTCTTCCAGTTCCGTAAGACTTGCCGCCACCGCCTGCCCGCCGCCTGCATTGTGTCCGCCGTCGAGCCACAGCTCGCTTCCCTCCGGCAAATGATCGATCAATTTCCCGGAGCCAAGGCGTTGCATCCGCGCCGGCCAATCCGCATTGAGCATTCCCGCCTCGAAAGCGGCCATTGGCAATTTGAAGATTTCCGAGAAGCGCAAAGCGGCAATCGCACATCCCGCGTTCTCGATTTGATGACCGCCAAGCAGGCGCGGGCGCGGCAAATCGAGCAGCCCGTTCTCGTCGGCATAGACAAGACGTCCGGCCTCCTCATGCGCGTTCCACTGCTCGCCGGAAAGTGCGAGTTTTGCACGCACCTTGCGGCCCGCGCGCTCGATCACCTCGAGCGCTTCGGGAATCTGCCGGGCAATGATCGCGGTCGTGTCGCGTTTGAGAATTCCCGCCTTTTCCGCGGCAATGCCCGCCAGCGACGAGCCAAGAAAATCCGTATGGTCGATGGAGACAGGCGTAATTACCGTGGCTGCGGCTCTCTCGATCACATTGGTCGCATCGAGCCTGCCGCCAAGGCCTACTTCCAGCAGAAGCACATCGGCCTTGTGACGCGAAAAAATCAGAAACGCCGCGGCGGTCGTGATCTCGAAAAAAGTGATCGGATCGGCGCCATTCGCCCGCTCGCATTCGGATAGGGCTTCAGCCAGCTCTTCATCGCCGACGATCTTGCCGCCGTCTTTCGTCCCGAGGCGGATACGTTCGTTGAAATTCACGAGATGCGGCGAAGTGTAGGCATGAACCGAAAGGCCGGCTGCTTCCAGAATCGCCCGCAGAAAAGCAACCGTCGACCCCTTCCCGTTCGTACCAGCAACATGAATGATCGGCGGCAGTTTGCGCTCTGGATTACCGAGCCGCTTCAGCAAATTTTCCAGACGCCCGAGCGAAAGATCAATCTTCTTCGGATGGAGCTGGCCTAGCCTCGCGATCAGCTCTCTGGTATGCGCGGCGGCCGCAGAGCCGCCGCTCAAGCGGAGCCCGTCAGCAGCAAGGGATCGTTGACGGCCGTCTGCGGCTGCTTGGTCAGCACGCGGCAGAGCCGGCTGAGCGTTGCGCGCATTTCATGGCGATGCACGACGAGATCGACCATGCCGTGGTCGCGCAGATATTCGGCGCGCTGGAATCCCGCCGGCAATTTTTCGCGAATGGTCTGCTCGATCACGCGCGGACCTGCGAAGCCGATCAATGCGCCAGGCTCGGCGATCTGCACATCGCCAAGCATCGCATAGGAAGCGGTGACGCCGCCGGTGGTCGGATTGGTCAGCACGACGATGTA
>CAZUJE010000030.1:0-25206 GCA_964620215.1 uncultured Hyphomicrobiales bacterium | reverse complement strand
GAGATCGGGTTGAAGGAGAGATTGCCCCAGGCCTTCAGCCAGATTTCCGAGCGGATGTCCTTCAGCACGCGGGATTTCAGACCCGCCTTCACGAACAGGTCGTGCAGCGACTTCGTGCGCGCCTGTTCCTTGCCGTCGAGTTCGCCGATCGGGAAGCGGTCGCCTTCCACGTGATGAATGACGCCGGGTGCTGTGACGCCGGCCGCGGGATAGACGACGCAGCCGATCAGGCGATCCGCCGGAATCTTCTTCGTCAGCACGCCGGTCGGGTCGAGGCTATTCAGTTTTTGATTATCGTATTTGCCGCCGAGCTTCTGGAAGTACCACCACGGCAGCCCGTTCTGCACCGTCAGCACAACCGTATCCGGGCCGAGCAGATGATCGATATCCTTCACGACCTGCTCGAGGTAGTGCGCCTTCACAGCGAGAATGACGAGATCCTGCTTGCCGGCATCGGCGGCCTTATCCACCGCCTTCATCTTGGCGGTTTCGGTCTTGCCATCATGCCATTCAAGCTTGAGGCCGTTTTTCTGGATGGCGGCGAGATGCGCGCCCTGGTCGATCACGGTTACATCCTCACCGGCCAGCGCGAATTTCGCGGCGAGCAGGCCGCCGATGGCGCCCGCGCCCACGACGCAGATCTTGCGCGGCTTCGGCGCGGCGCCGAGCAGATACGGGCTCGGCAATACCTGATCGAACTTGTTGGAGAGCTTGCCGACGCCGTCGATCACGATATCGATGGTGTTGCTGGCAGCCGACATGACGCCCGCGCCAAGCGAGGTGCCGCAGGCGATGATGTCGCCGGGCATCAATGTCATGTCCTTTGAAACCGCAGCCACCAGCTTCTCCGGCGGGAAAAACATGTCCGCTACCGGATAATTCTGCACTTCCTTGCCGTTCAAAACAGCGCGGATCACAAGCTTGGAGGAATCCACGCCAGTAGCGATGGTCGGGCCATACACACCAAAGGTGTCGAAGCTCTTCGCGCGCGTCCATTGATCGAAAGTCGGGAACTGCTTCATCAGATCGACGGCGGTAACGTCGTTCACGCAGGTATAGCCGAAGATGTAATCCTTGGCTTCCGCTTCGCTGATGTTGAAGCATTTCTTGCCGATGACGACGCCGAGTTCGGCTTCATAAACAATGCGTCCATCATAGGTCGGCGGGCGGCGGATCGGCTCGTTGGCGGGGTGGTAGGCGTTCGGCGCCTTGAGAAAATAGAGCGGATCTTTGGGGCGCTGGAAATCGTTCTTGGCGGCGAGCTGATGGAAGTTGTTCCAGAGGCAAACCATCTTCGAGGCGTCGCAGGGGGTGAGAATTTTCACCTCGCCCAGCTTCACCTTTTCACCGCTCGGCTTGGCGCCCGCGAACAGGTCGCCGGAATGGACGTTGATCGTCTCGCCTTCGAGCGTGCCGAAACCCGCCTTGCCACCTTTTTCGTATCTGATCCAATGAGCCATCAGTCCCCTCCTCTTACGCAACCCCATTCACCTGTCAGGCGGGGCGCCTTGTCTGATTTTTTGTGCAGCGCCGCAAGTCCGGGCGCGATTGATCGGCCCGATCATGCAATTTTCCAGGGTGCCAGAGCAAGTTAAAGGCGAATGGCTACTTCAACACTTCGGGAATGAAAGCCGCCACCGCCGCTTTCGTCTCGGCGTGATCCAGAATCTCGTGGCTGCCGCCCTTGATGTGAACCGACTTCGACGGCCCGCCTCGCGCGCCGACCACGGAGTCGCAATTTCCGGTGATGCCGACTTTTTTGTAGTACTCATCATTGGTCCCAAGCACCGCGAGCGCCGGGCCGGAGCCCTTCACGCCGGTCAGGTTCGGATTCTTGTGATTGCAGGTCCAGGCGACCATCACGCGCGCCTTGAATTCGTTGCCGGGATAAAGTGCTGCGAGTTGCCCGCCCTGGCTGTAGCCCGCCAAAATCATTTTTTCCGGATCGGCATAGGACGATTCACGGAGCTGCTTGGAAGCGTAATTCACGTCCTGTCCCCGCGCTTTCAGCAAGCCGAGCATCCCGGCCGCGTCGGTCTCGTTGCACTTCTGTCCCTGCGCGAAACTGTTCGGCGCCACGATGATGGCGCCGAGCGCGAAGAAGGCATTCGGCTGGCGCGGGCCGCCGCAGCCATGCAGGAACAGCACCACCGGATGTTTACCGGGCTTCAGTCCCGCCACGCATTTGCCGCCCGCTTCGCTGGCGCAAGGCTTGCCGTCCGTCGTCAGCGCGGCCGGCACGAACATGCGGCCGCCTTTCCAGGATGCTTCCTGCGCGTTTGCGAATGTTGCCAGCGAACAGAAGGCCGCGGCCAGTGCCAGTGATCCGAATTTCATGGATTGCTCCCCCAATGCCGCATGAAAAGCGGCTTGCGGCGAATTTAGCACTTGCCGGAAATTTGCAACAGCCGGTTGACGCCTAACCGTGCAGCCCGAGAAGGTAGAGCAGTACACCCGCCGCGCAGGATGCGGCCAGCGTCACCACCATCCCCGCCCGCAGCCAGAAGATCGCAAAGGCAGCGGCAAGCGCCAGCAACAAGGCCCATCCGTCCACGCTCGACAGCACCGGAAAATCGAAATCCAGCGGAAACAGCTTCACCTCGCGCACATCGCGGAACAGCACATGCACCGCGAACCAAACAGAAAGATTGAGCACAACACCCACTACCGCCGCTGTGATGGTCGACAAAGCGCCATTCAGCGCGCGGTTGCCGCGCAGTTTTTCAATGTAGGGCGCGCCGAGGAAAATCCACAGGAAACACGGCGTGAAGGTCACCCAGGTCGCGAGCAATCCGCCCAGCGTACCCGCCAGCATCGGCGGCAAACCGCCCGGATCACGAAACGCCGCGAGGAAGCCCACGAATTGCAGCACCATGATGAGCGGACCCGGCGTCGTCTCCGCCATGCCGAGGCCGTCCAGCATTTCGCCCGCATTCAGCCAGCCGTAATTCTCCACCGCCTGCTGCGCGACGTATGCAAGCACCGCGTATGCGCCGCCGAACGTGACCATCGCCATCTTGGAAAAGAAGATCGCGATTTCGCCGAACACATTGCTGCTGCCGAGCGATCCGATAATCAGCGCGACTGGAATGAGCCAGAGCGCCAGCCAGAGTGCGGCCACCTTCAATGCATTTGCCGAGTTCGGCTTTGCATGTTCGGGCGTTGTTTCGCCCAGCAGGCTTTCCTCGATCATGGGCTTTCCACCCGCGCCATGACCAGCCGACGCCAGGAACGCTGGATGCCCCGCTTTCGCACCGAAAAATCCGATCAGCGCGGCGGCCAGAATAATCAGCGGAAATGGCACGCTGAAAAAATAGATCGCGATAAAAGCCGCCGCCGCGATCAAGATCATCTCATTGCTCTTCAGCGCGCGCTTGCCGATGCGGAATACGGCTTCGATTACAATGGCGAGTACCGCCGCCTTCAAGCCGAAAAACAACGCCGCCACCAGCGGCACGTTCCCCCATCCCGCGTAGATGTAGGAGAGCGCCATAATGGAAATAATTCCGGGTACAATGAACAGACCGCCCGCGATCAGCCCGCCGCGCGTCTTGTGCATCAGCCAGCCGATGTAGGTGGCGAGTTGCTGCGCCTCTGGCCCCGGCAGCAACATGCAGTAATTGAGCGCGTGCAGAAATCGCGTGTCGGAAATCCAGCGTTTTTCCTCGACGATGATCCGGTGCATCACCGCGATCTGTCCGGCGGGTCCGCCGAACGACAACAGCGCCACGCGCAGCCAAACTTTCACGGCTTCAGAAAGCGATACGCCGTGGGCGGGCAGGTTTTGATTTGCCGTTGCGGGTGATTTTCCGGTCGCGTCCATGCGCATTGCCCTCGCGAAGCGAGTTGCGCAGAGCTTGGGCCGGAGGCCTTTGACGGGGAGTCTGCTTGTCCCCCACAAGCCAGACTACAAACGCAAAAGCCCGGCCGCAAGCGGCCGGACCTCTGCATAAGTCGTTATCGGATTACGTTAGCTCGCGTCGCCAATTCCGCAGAACGGATGCTTCGACTGGCATTTGGCACGGGCTTCCTCACGGTTCTTGCCGGTCTCGGTGCAGTTGTAGCGGTTGACCGGGAAAAAGACCGGGCAGGCAGCCACGAATTTGTAGCCGACGAGGCTCTTCCACGCCTTCTTCACGTTGCGCTCGACCTTCTCGGTGACGGTTTCCTTCTTCTCCTGCACCAGCGTGATCGGCGCGGGCGCGGCTGCCGGCGTCGAGGTGTTGAGCGGGCCGGCGAAGGCCGAAGTGCTGGCGGCAATGAGCGCCGCGGCGGCAATCGTTGAAATCATACGCATGTTTGTCTCCCTAAAAGGTAGCGAGAGGCAAAGCGAAAGCGCACGCTCAATTGATGAGCGCCACCCAGCCCCTCTGGTGCCGGATAACGGCAAGCAGTGCGGGAGGTTCCTTAGTCGGACGGGAGCGATTACTTGGTGGCTTCCGGCTTTTGTTTTGCTTTCTTCGGATCGCCCTTGCTCAGCGGCAGCGTGCCGGTGATCGGCAGCGTGTTGCCACACGCTAGATAATCCGCGCGGCAATTCCGTTTGCATTGAACGAAACGGTCGGGAAGCGGAGCGTCAAAGCAACGGCGCGAACAGCTTGCATAGGCCGCATTGCACTCGGCAAGGGATTTCGCTTCGGCTTGCTGCGACAGAATAAAAATCGCCGAGCCAAAAAAGAGGGCAAGTGAAACGATGAAAGCATTGGCTTTGCGCATGACCGATCCCCGCGATTGAAGGCCGGTCATATTAGCACGGACGCTATTCCACGTCCTCCACGCTATCCGGCCCGCCGCCAAACACTTTCTGCGCCAGCGTCGCCTGCATGAAGTTATCGAGATCGCCGTTCAGCACATCCTGCGGGGATGTAGATGTAACGCCGGTGCGCAAATCCTTCACGAGCTGATAGGGCTGCAAAACATACGAGCGGATTTGATGGCCCCAGCCGATGTCGGTTTTCGCCGCTTGCTCCGCCGCCGCCTTTTCCTCGCGGCGTTTTAATTCCGCTTGATAGAGTTTGGCACGCAGCATGTTCCACGCGGTCGCGCGGTTCTTGTGCTGGGAGCGGTCGCCTTCACTCACCACCGCGATGCCGGTCGGAATATGTGTGAGGCGCACGGCGCTCTCGGTTTTGTTCACGTGCTGGCCGCCCGCTCCGCCGGAACGCATCGTATCGACGCGCACATCGGATTCGGCAATCTCGATTTTGATTTCGTCGTCGATCACCGGATAGACGGTGATCGAGGAAAACGAAGTATGCCGGCGCGAGTTGGCGTCATAAGGCGAAATTCGCACGAGCCGGTGCACCCCGCCTTCGGTCTTCAGCCAGCCATAAGCGTTCTTGCCTTTGACCTCGATGGTGGCGGATTTGATGCCCGCTCCTTCGCCGTCGCTCTGCTCCAGCACATTGACCTTGAAGCCGTGCGACTGCGCCCAGCGCACATACATGCGCATCAGCATCTCGGCCCAATCCTGGCTCTCGGTGCCACCGGCCCCCGCATGAACTTCAAGATAGGAATCCAGCGCATCCGCCTCGCCGGAAAACAGCGACTCCATGCGGCGGCGCTCGACCTCTTTATGAAGAGCGGCGATTTTCGCTTCAGCGTCGGCGATGGTGGCCCGATCTTTTTCGGCCTCGCCCATCTCGATCAGTTCGATCTGGTCAGCCAGATCCTGTTCGATGGTCTTGATGCCTTCGAGCGAGTCGGCAAGCTCCGTCCGCTCCTGCATCAGCTTCGATGCTTTCTGCGGGTCGTCCCAGATTTTGGGGTCTTCGGCGAGCCGGTTCAGTTCGGCGAGGCGCTTTTCCGATTTCTCGACGTCAAAGCGCCCTCCTCAGCAGCCCGACAGACTGCTTGATTTCTTCTACGGTGCTTTGCGTCTCGGCGCGCATTTTTTTCTCCACGAGTCGCATACTGTATAGGTGCGCCGTTGACAGTCATCAAGCGCTGTTAAGAAAATGCCTAAAATTCTCCGCATCCGGCTTACGCAGCCAAAACATGTGCGCGCTAGGTTCCGGATATGCTCGCACCCCCAAAATCCTCCGCCGCCCTCGACATTCGCGGCCTCGTCAAAACATTCGACCGTCCCGCCGTCAGCCAGCTCGATCTGTGCGTGAAGACGGGCGAGTTCTACGCGCTGGTCGGCCCGAACGGCGCCGGAAAAACCACCACGCTGCGCATGGTCGCCGGCCTGATGCAGCCCGACGCGGGCGAGATTTTTGTCTGCGGGCATAATGCACTCACCGATCCGGTCGCCGCCAAACGCGCGATGGCGTGGGTGTCGGACGAGCCGATGATCTACGACAAGCTCTCGCCGTTCGAATATCTGGAATTCGTCGCGGGGCTTTGGGGCATCGACGCCAAGACTGCCGAAGCTCGCGCCAATGAACTGTTCGGCTGGCTTGGGCTTGAGCCGCACGCCCATCAGCGTTGCGAAGGCTTCTCGAAAGGCATGCGCCAGAAAGTGGCGCTCGCGGGCGGCCTCGTGCACGAGCCGCAACTCATCATCCTCGACGAACCGCTCACCGGCCTCGATGCCGGCTCCGCGCGGCAGGTGAAAAACGTGCTGCGCGAGCGCGTGAACGCCGGCAACACCGTCATCATGACCACGCATATTCTGGAAGTCGCCGAACGCATGGCCGACCGCATCGGCATCATCGCCCATGGCAGACTGATCGCCGAAGGCTCGCTCGAGGAATTGCGTCAGCGCGCACGCGGCGCGGCCAATCTGGAAGAGACTTTCCTGACGCTGGTGGCGGAACAGGCGGCGGCGTGAGCAGGCCTGCCTCCATCACCTGGTTCGCTGCGCATGAATTGCGCCTGACCTGGCGCGACTGGGTGTCGATGATTACCGCCGGGCGCGGACGGCGTACCGGCGCGATTCTGATCGGCCTCGCGCTGTTCCTGATCTTTATGCATGTGATCGCGCTCATTGCAGTAGGCCCATTCGCTAACAGCGCCGACCCGAATAACAAAACTTTGCTCGTCGTGCTGACGGGTTTTGTCGTGCTCGCCTGGTGTCTGATGATCTCGCAGGCGATGGAGTCGGTGACGCGCGCGTTTTATTCGCGCTCCGATCTGGATTTGATCTTGAGTTCGCCCATCGTCGCGCGGCGATTGTTTTCCGTCCGCATCGCCGCCATCGCGCTGTCGGCGATGGGCATGGCGGTGCTGCTTGCCGGTCCGTTCGCGAATGTGCTGGCGGTGCTCGGCGGCGCGCACTGGCTTTCCGGTTATGGCGTGTTCGCGGCGATGGGTGCGGCAGCCGCGGCGCTTGCGGTCGCGCTCACCGTCGCGCTCTTTAAGCTAATAGGCCCGCGCCGCACGCGCTTCATCGCACAGGTGGTCGCCGCCGTGATCGGCGCGATCTTCGTGATCGGCCTGCAAGCCGGCGCGATCATTTCCTACGGCTCAATCTCGCGCGTGACGCTGCTGGTTTCGGACTCCTTCATCGCAAACGCCCCCGCTGCCGACAGCATGATTTATTGGCCCGCCCGCGCGATTTTGGCGGATTCCTCCGCGCTGCTGATCGTTGTTGCATCGGGCGTAGCGTTGCTGGCGCTCGCCATCGCGATTTTTGCCTCGCGCTTCGGCGAACATGCGATTTCGGCGGCGAGCATTTCGCCGAATTCAAGAAGTAAAAACATCACCCGCGCCTTCCGCGCCGATGCACCGAAAGCCGCGCTCCGCCGGAAGGAACTGGCGCTCCTGCGCCGCGACCCGTGGCTGATGTCGCAAACCTTGATGCAGATTCTCTATCTGCTGCCGCCTGCCCTGCTGCTCTGGAAAAATTTTGGCGAAGGCACCAGCGCGTTGCTGCTGCTGGTCCCTGTCCTCGTAATGGCCGCTGGCCAGCTCGCGGGCGGCCTCGCATGGCTCGCGATCTCCGGCGAAGATGCGCCGGATTTTGTGGCAACCGCGCCGATACCCAAGCAATGGATCATGCAGGCCAAGGTGGAAGCCGTCCTGATCGCAGTCGGCATTGTCTTCGCGCCATTCATTCTCGCGATGGCGATAGCAGCCCCCTTGAGCGCAGCCGTCACAGCGATTTTCGTCGCCATCTCGGCTGCTTCCGCCACCTCCATCCAGTTCTGGTTTCGGACCCAGGCGAAGCGCAGCGATTTCCGCCGCCGTCATACGTCTTCAAGGGTGGCAACTTTCGGAGAAGCCTTCTCGTCGATTTCATGGGCGGCGACCGCGGGCGTCGCCGCAACGGGAAGCTGGCTCGCCGTTATCGTGGGCGTGATTGCACTGCTGGTACTCGCGGTAACGCGCTTCATCAGCCCGCATCAAACCCGCAAACATCCCTGACTGCGTGCTTACTTCAGCGGAATAATTCGCCAGCCGAGCTTGCCCAGCTCTTCCTTTGCGTCGGCGGAGATGATCCCGTTCGTCGCAAGAATGGGAGCACCTTGCGTTCCCGGTCGGCGGCGGATTTCTTCCGTCGCCGCTTTGAAGGCGCGCTCCGAGATGGAAGTCCAGGCCAGTTCGTCCAGCGGGAATATCGCGACGATACTGCCCGTCGTGATGCCGTTCAGCGGAAAGCCCGCGACCCTGACAAATTCCGTGATGCTGTGCGTTGAAGACGCAAGCAATTCGGCCCGGCGCCGCTGGAAATAGGCGACATCGCGCGTGCGGGCTTCGGCGGCCCGCTCGATGAAGACTGCCGTGTTCCTGGCGTTCAGTTGCGAAAGCGCGCGCGCGATAATCAGCAGATCGGCTGGTGTATAGATCCGGTTATCGACGAAACGAGAGATGAGATTGGCGGGGACATTCAAGCCCCGGAGAGTTGTTCTCACTTCCTGCACGATCTGTGTTGAGGTCTTGTCGCGTAATGTATCCTGCGCGGATTGTGCGCCGCTGGTGGCGGAAACCGCCATCCCCGCCCCGCCGGGGATCGCGGCCAGCGCAACCCGGACCGACAGGCCGCCAAGTGCCGCGGCGCTCGCGATGTCGGTGAGCTTCTGTGCGAGCGGCTCGAAATCCGTGTACGGATCGACATTCAAGGCAACAGCAAATTGCCTGCGGGCCGCATCGACCCCGAGCGCGCTTCCAGCGAGTGTGTCACGCGAAGAATCGGGATTCGCCATGCTCGTCCCGACCTGATCGAACATATTGGCGACGCCCGAGAAAGATTGAGCGATGGTCTGGCCTGGCTTCATGATCAGATCGGCGCCGAAGCGAATGGGTGCTGTCACCGCTTGCCCGAAAGATTTCGCAAAGACGTCGCTTTGCGACATTTTTTCCAGGGCATCCAGTGCGCGTAATTCCTGAATGCGCTGCTTCATCAGGTCATCGCCGACGACCCGAAAATTCCCGTATGGCGTCTGTACCGAGTAGGTGTGCATGAAGCCGTCGCTTCTGACGCTGCCAACGACGGTGTAGTTCGAGCCCTGCGCAAGGCCGCCGAGATAGACCTCGGGATTTCTGGCATGTGGCATTTCCAGCGCCAGCGACGGAGATACCAGCGCGCAAACGGCGGCGAGCACCCCAGGAATGTTCGATTGTTTCATTGTCCCCTCGCAGCCAGCTGAATGCTGGCAGAACCCCGAAGGGCAGTTTCCAATGAAGCGGGAAATATAGCTATCGGGGATTCACCGGAGACAGGAAGTTATGGCGGGGGTAGTTGCTTAAGGCGAATTTCCGTCCGGCTCACCACAATCCGCCGCCGCGGCCGAGATAGCGCTGGCTGTCCTGCGAGACGCCGCCGCCGTAAGGCCGCCCGTCCTCGTCCATCACGCCGATCACGCCGTAACTGTCGGAGGGCTGCGTGCCGGGCTTGAACGCCTCGAGGATCACGCGCTCATCGCCAGCCTGCGCCCGCAGACCGGTCTTGGAATTGATGCGGATCAGCTTGATGCCCGGCGGCACGCGGAAGGGCTGCGCCGGCTTGTCGGCGAGCGCCACTTTCATGAATTCACGCACGATCGGCGCCGCATATTGTCCGCCGGTGACGCCACGGCCCAACTGGCGCGGGCGGTCGTAGCCAAGATAAACGCCCACCACCATGTCGGGTGTGTAGCCGATGAACCAGACATCCTTTTCGTCGTTGGTCGTGCCGGTCTTGCCGGCGACTGGGCGGCCGAGTTCGCGCAACGCGGTACCGGTGCCGCGCTGGACGGCGCCTTCCATCATTGCGGTGATCTGATAGGCGGTCATCGGGTCGATCACGATCTCGCGGCGGTCCACGAGTTTCGGCTCGGCCTGGTTTGCCCACTGCTTCGCACCGCAATCCTGGCACTCGCGGTCGTCGTGGCGGTAAATGGTTTTGCCGTAGCGGTCCTGAATGCGGTCGATCAGCGTCGCCTTCACGCGGCGGCCGCCATTGTCGAACATGGAATAGCCCGCGAGCATGCGCACGAGCGTGGTTTCGCCGGCACCCAGCGCATAGGAAAGATACGGCGGCAGGTCGTCATAGATGCCGAAGCGCTTGGCGTATTCCACCACGAGCGGCATGCCGACATCCTGCGCGAGCCGCACCGTCATCACGTTGCGCGACTGTTCGATACCGAAGCGCAATGTCTGCGGGCCGTAGAACTGGCGTGAATAGTTTTCCGGCTTCCATATCTTGCCGCTGCCCTGATCGACTTCGACCGGCGCGTCGAGCACGACGGTGGACGGCGTGTAGCCATTGTCGAGTGCGGAGGCATACACGAACGGCTTGAACGACGAGCCGGGCTGGCGCAGCGCCTGGGTGGCGCGGTTGAACTGGCTGTCGTCGAAGGAGAAACCGCCGACCAGCGCGAACACGCGGCCCGTCCACGGATCCATCGCTGCGATGGCGCCTTCCACTTCCGGCACCTGACGAAGACGATACTGCCCTTCGCGCGGACCGGTTTTCGGATCGACCAGTTGCTCGACATAAACAACGTCGCCGGGCGAGAGGATTCCGCGCACGCCCTTGCCGCCGCCCGTCACTTTATCGCGCGCGGTCGGGTTGATCTTCGCCGCCCATTTCATCGCATCGAACGGAATGATGCCGACAATGCGCTCGGCGGAAAGCTGGCCGGATGCTTCGCGCTTGGGCTGCAAGCCGACGCGCGCGGCCTGATCGGTGGTTTCCAGCACCACCGCGAGCCGCCAGCGAATGTCAGTGAGCGAGCGGACATCGGCGAGCTTCGGACCCCAATCGCCTCCGTCAACAGCCTCGATCTTGTTGACCGCTCCGCGCCATCCCTGATTTTCGTCGAACTTCACGAGTCCGTCCGACAGCGCCTTCTTCGCCATTTCCTGCATGGCGGGATTGAGCGTGGTGCGGACCGAGAGGCCGCCTTCGTAGAGTTTCTTCTCGCCATAACGCTCATAAACCCAGCGCCGCACTTCCTCGGAGAAATATTCGGCAGCGAATACATGCGCGCCGGTCGTGCGCGGCGTGACGGAGAGCGGAGTCTTTTTAGCGGCTTCCGCATCTGCACGCTTCACGTAACCATTCTCGACCATGCGATCGATGACGTAGTTGCGGCGCTCGGTGGCGCGCTCGCGCTGGCGGAACGGATGCAGCGTGGTCGGCGCTTTGGGGAGCGCCGCGAGATAGGCGGCTTCCTGCAAGTTCAGTTGGTGCACGGACTTGTCGAAATAGATCAGCGAGGCCGCGGCAATGCCGTAGGAGCCAAGGCCGAGATAGATTTCGTTCAGATACAGCTCGAGAATCTTGTCCTTGGAATAAGTGCGCTCGATGCGGAGTGCCAGCAGCGCTTCCTTTATCTTGCGGGTGTAGGAAGTCTCAGAGCCGACGATGAAGTTCTTGGCGACCTGCTGCGTGATCGTAGAAGCGCCCTGCGCGCGGCGGCCGGAACCCATGTTTTCGAAGTTGGTATAAACCGCGCGCGCGATGCCGGTGAGATCGATGCCGCCGTGATCGTAGAAATTCTTGTCTTCGGCCGAGATGAAGGCCTCGATCACGTTCTTCGGGACCGCCTGGATCGGCAGGTAAAGCCGGCGCTCTTTCGCGTACTCCGCGACGAGCGAACCATCCGCCGCATGCACGCGCGTCATCACAGGCGGCTCGTAGTCCTGAAGCTGGGAATATTCCGGCAGGTCTTTCGAGTAATGATAGACGAGCGCCGTCGCCGCGACCGCGCCGACCACGAACAGGATCGCGCCCGCCGCAAACAGGAAGCCGAAAAATCTCATCAAAAGACGCATTGGGTTTCCGTTCGCGATTCAGCAGCCGCTCGCGAGACCTAATATAGCATATAGCCGGGTTCGATTGCGCTTTCGACTCTTTCGCCCCTCGCTATGGCGTTATTTGGGCCGAATTCAACTACCTTCGTAAGTTCCTCGAATATGGCGGAAATGGACATTCCGTCGGAATAATCCCGTGTACTGATAAGGGTTCAGATTTAAGACGGGATTTTTTCAGCGCACGCCGAATTTGGCGAATTGGGCCTCGATATTCGGATTGATCGTCCTGGCTTCGGCGATGTCCGTAAAGCCGGCGGCGCGGTCACCGCTCCGCATCCGGGCGATCCCGCGGCCGTAAATCGCGCTTGCGATCCGTGGGTCGATCTTCAGGGCAGCCTCGAAATCCGCGATGGCGCGGCTGTTCTGCCCTGCTTTCAGGTGAGCGAAGCCCCGGCTGTCCAAAGTGTTCGGGTCGTTCGGGCGAAGCCGCAGCGACTCGTTGCAATCGACGATCGCTTCCTGCAACTGCCCCGCAAGCGCCCGCGCCCAGCATCGGCTGTTCCAGCTATCCGGATTATTTGGCTCGATCGCGATGGCGCGTTCGAGGTCTCGGATGCCAAGCAGATATTCGCCCCGCGAATTATAGGCGACGGCCCGGTTGGTGTAGTTCGCTCCGTTGCCGGGATCGAGCCGGATCGCTTCCGTGTAATCGGAAATGGCGTTCGGGACATCGCCCGCGCCCCAGTTCGCATAAGCGCGTGCCGCATAAAAGTCGGCGCCGGACGCACCTTTCGCGCGCGCTTCATCCAGTGTGGCAAGTGCCCGACTATATTCGCGCTGCGAACTTTGCTGGATTGCCTGCGAGACGATTTCCGCGACGGTCGGTTCGCGCTGCTCGCCAAAGCTCACGGTCGCGC
This sequence comes from uncultured Hyphomicrobiales bacterium, assembly GCA_964620215.1. GTDB lineage: Bacteria > Pseudomonadota > Alphaproteobacteria > Rhizobiales > Xanthobacteraceae > JAUSIF01. Next base: position 12,166 of record CAZUJE010000030.1, on the reverse strand, counting down.
CGGTGGGAGGAGTTTTCGGGGTCGGCGTGGAAACCGGCCCGGCAAACGTCTGCACAAATTCGATCATTTTCGCGATCAGTTGTTCCGGCTTCGCGAAATAGGAAATCGCTCCGCCGACGGCGGCCGCAAGAATAACGATGAAAACGATACGTGCGGTGCTGCGCGGCTTTTGCACCGGCATTTCAGCCGGCGAGAAAACCTTGCGCGCTTTTTTGGATTGCGAGGGGTCAAGCATGTTCACGTCGCCCGCCTGTCTCAAGGCTTCAGGCGGCGGCAATGCGGCCTTCAGATCGGCCGGGACTTCTTCGTGCTGCGGGTCCGGCTGAGGCGATGGCATTTGCTGCTGAGGCGGAACCTGTCTCGGCTGCGGCCTTGGTTTTGACGGAGGTGGCGGCGGGTCCGCGCGGCGCGCATAGGAAACGCGGTCGGGTTTGTTCAGAAATCCCGGTTGAAAAAATGGCGAGCCCTGGCGCGCGTCGGTTCTCGGAGGGGAATAGGCCCGGGATGGCAGCGGCTGCGTTGAGAGTTGCTGAAGCGGTGGTTGGCCCGGAGCTGGATCGGTCCATTCGATGCGGGGCATCGCCGGTTGCGCAACCGGTGCGCTGAACTGATCGGCTTGCGGGTGACTGAATTGCTCCGCGATATATGGCTGCGCGGGAGGAGTTGGCGTCTGTGCTTGCATCGGGGCCGGGCGTTGCGGCGCGGACCCGGCCTGTTTCAGCGTGGCTCCCGGCATCACGCGCGGGATCGGCTCGCCGAGCTTCGCGCTGATCTCAATGTCGAGGATGGCTTTTTCCAGCGCACGCTGCTCGGCGGACAAATCGAACCGGTGCGGCGCCAGCTTCGACTGTTCTCTCACCACCTTGCGAATTTCATTATAGACGGTCTTGCGCGCCTCGCGCGTGCCGGGAACGACACTGCCGAAACTTTCGGAGATCACTCGGTAATAGTCGGTTCTGGATTCGAGCATGGTTCACGCGCCGGGAGAGCGGCACATTATATATATAATGATTGATGTTAGGCAGTCCGTGAAAATTGCGGGGAGATTAACGGATGCCGTACCGCGAGAAGATTGCCTCAATTTCGGGCTTCATGGCCTTGGCGGCGGCGATATCGGTGCTGCCACCTTTATCGCCTTTGCGGTTTTTGGCGATGCCGCGTCCATAGAGCGCGCCGGCGAGCCGCGGATTGATCCGCAGCGCCTGGTCATAGTCCGAGATCGAGCGATCGAACTGACCCATTTTGAGATACACGAAGCCGCGGCTGTCATAGGTATTGGCGTCGTTGGGCCTGAGGCGCAGCGCTTCGGCGCAATCCGAAAGCGCCTCCTTCAGTTGCTCCGCCAGCGCCCTGCCCCAGCAGCGGCTGTTCCAGATATCAGCGTTGTTGGGCTCAAGCTTCAGCGCGCGGTCGAGATCCCTGACAGCTAGGTCGTAGTCGCCGCGGAAATTATAGGCGACCGCCCGGTTCGTAAGGGCCACGATGTTGTCGGGCTCCAACCTGAGCGCCTCGTCATAGTCGGCGATGGCGCGATTGGTCTCGCCCTTCACCCAGAACGCATAGGCACGGTTGTTGAATACGCTGATCGTGCGCTGGCCACCGCGAATGGCGTTGCCATAGGCATCGATCGCGGCGTCGGTATCGCCTTTCTTGCTCGCCTCGTTGCCGCGCTCGACCCACTCGGCGGGTGTGAGTTTAAGCGCCGGCGGCACTTCCGGTTCCTGCGCCGATTGTTGCGGCGGTGTGACCTGCGCGCTGCGCCCGAACGGGTAGAGACCAAGGATCGCGGCGACCGACAGATAGGCCGCGGCCACCACCGCGAGCACGGTGCCGACGAGAATGAACTGGCGCGGGTCCGGCATTTTCCAGGCGGGAAACTTGAAGCGTTCAAGCGCGCGCCCGCGCTGCCTTTCCTGGATTTCCTGCCTGCCGCGCCTCGACGCAATCGCGCGCTGGCTGTTGGCACGGCGCGCGGCTTGCGGAAGGCTGCGCTCAAGCTCCTGCCATTCCTCCGGATCGGGCAGTTTCGGGCGGCGGCGGGCTTCCTCGAATTCGTAGTCCGCTTCGATCTCCTTGATCGCTTCCTCGAGGGCGCTCTGCTCCTGCACCACTTCAAGGAGATCCCACGGCGGGTCGGACTGCTGCGCTTCCAGCACCAGAAGCTCACGCACCCGGTCATACACCTGGGTGCGCGTTTGCCGCGTGTTCGGTTTCAGGCGCGAGACAAGATTGGTCAGCGCCTCATAATACTGCGTCGGGGCTTCACGCATGGGATCGGACGGTGCCTCTCCAGCCATCGCGATCATACTAGGTGCGGCCATGATCGGATAATCGGGCAGCCGGGGGCTGCCCGTCCAGCGTCAACGCGCGGACGCCACCGTGCTTGTGAAAAAGCCGCCAATCGCCTCGGCGATGGTGCCCGCCACCTTCTGCTGCCAGGCTTCGGAGCGCAGCATTTTTACGTCCTCGGCATTGGACAGATAACCCAATTCCAGCAGCACCGAAGGCACGTCCGGCGCCCGCAGCACCACGAACCCCGCCGATTTCAGCGGCGTTTTATGCATCCGGGCGGCGTCCTTCATGTATGAGACGAGCGAACGGGCGAACATATTGGAGAAATTTTTCGTCTCCCGGTGGGCGAGGTCGAACAGGATTTTTTCCACGTCCGGGCTTTGCCCGTTGAATTTCAGCTTGGCGAAGCGGTCGGCGCTGTTTTCCTTCGCGGCGAACCGCGCCGCCTCCTGGTCCGAGGCGCGGTCGGAGGCGGTGTAGATGGTTGCGCCGGTCACAATGGAAGTATTGCTCGAAATCGAATCCGCGTGGATGGACAGAAACAGCGATGCGTTGTTGGCGCGCGCAATATTCACGCGCTCATTGAGCGGGATGAAGACGTCGGTGGTGCGTGTCAGCACGACCTTATAGCGCCCGGATTTCTCCAGGACATCGCGCACCTTTTTCACCACGGAAAGCACGACGTCCTTTTCTTCCTCTCCGGACGACGCCACCGCGCCGGTATCTTCACCGCCGTGACCCGCATCGATCACGACGACCTTGCGGTCATCGGCTTTGGGTTTTTCCGCGGCGGGTTTCCCGATTTCAGCTTTGCGCGCGGGCTCCGGCGCTTTCACCGTTTCCGTTTGCGCGGGCACCGCCGCTTTTTTCATGAACGAAGCACGGTCGGTCGGCACCAGATCGATCACAAGCCGCGCCGGCTGATCTTCCATTTCCTCCAGCACGAAGGCCTTGTCGATCAGAACCGGCCCGTTGGTGTCGATCACCATCCGCGCCTTGTCCTTCGCGAACAGGCCATAACGGAACGCGGTGACGAGGCCGCGGCCTTTTTTCCCGGCGGTCTGCGGCAGATCGAAAGTCAGTTCCGGCAAATCGACGATGACGCGATAGGGATCGGCCAGCGTGAAGGCATGCAGTTCAACCTTGCGGCTGAGATCCAGGACGAAGCGGGTGCGCTTGTCGTCGCCAACCACCCTTGCGTCGAGCGCCACCGTCTTGCCCGAGATCAGCGCCTTCGCACCGGGCGAAACGGAATTGGTAAAGTTCGGAGCTTTTTGGGCCGCGGCATCGCCGGTCATGCCGAAAACGGCAATGGAGAGCGCGAGCGGAATTGCGGCGGTACGCATTACAAAACCCGTCGGAACGCAGAACACCCGGTCCCACGGATACAAGCCCGTGGTTAATGTGCGATTGAGAAGTCCGAATCAGAACGGCTGGCGCACCCGCTTGGCCAGTCCGGCAGCCAACGCACAGGGAACTTCGGGACAAAACCCTTATAAACGCGGTGTTTATGGGCATTTGCCTTGCCAAGTGGCAGGCACGCGCCTAAGTAGTTTGTGACTCCTCGATTGCGCTGCGGACTTGATTGGATTCCGCGGGGCGCTCGCAGCGACCGGCTTCCGTGACGAAGCCGCGACGTGCGGTCCCCTCTTCAGGCGCCCAAGGAGACCGGGCCGGCGTTCAGGCCGACCCGAACTGGTAACAGGATCATGGGCGGCAACGCAGTTAGCGCCGGATCGTACAAACAGATTCAGTACCCGGCTTTGCCGTTCGCCAGTTTCTACGGGCGCGCGTTCGCGTCCCTACCCCATCCATACATCAACATCCTCCGGCGCGCGGGCCTCACGGTCCGGCACGCGCCTATTCGCGGCGCGGTTCACGCGCGCCGCCCAGCGAGTTCAACATGGCCAACAAAATGCTCATCGACGCTTCCCACCCGGAAGAAACCCGGGTCGTGGTTGTGCGCGGCAATCGCGTCGAGGAATTCGATTTCGAGTCCGCAACCCGCCGTCCGCTTCGCGGGAACATCTATCTAGCCAAGGTCACGCGCGTAGAGCCTTCGCTGCAAGCCTGTTTCGTCGATTACGGCGGCAACCGGCACGGCTTTCTCGCCTTCAGCGAAATTCATCCGGACTACTATCAAATCCCGGTTGCCGACCGCGAAGCGCTCCTCGCCGAGGAAGAACGCGAAGCGCACGCAGCGGAGTCCGAACACGAGCGCCGCAGTCACCGGCGCGAACGTCCCCGCTCGCGTCCGCGGGGCGAAAGCATCAGCGAAGCTCCTTCCGGCGACGCGGAAACCGTAGAGGCGCTCGATTCCGCCGGCGAGACGGACTCCGCCGCCGATTCCATCGAGACTCCGCACGAACACGAACACCACGAACCCCCCGCGCAGGAATCCGAGCGCGCGGAAACGCAGTCCGAAAATACCGGCGAAAATGCCTCAGCCGAAGCCGCTCCCGGCCAAGGCGAAGCGTCCGCTCCCGAAAACGAACACCACGACGAAGAGCCGCAAGAAGAGGAAGTCGTGGAATCCGTCGGCGGTGGCGCGATGGAAGAAGTGCCGGAACGGCGCGCGCCGCGCCGGCGTCATTACAAGATTCAAGAGGTCATCAAGCGCCGCCAGGTCATTCTGGTGCAGGTGGTGAAGGAAGAACGCGGCACCAAGGGCGCAGCGATGACCACTTACCTGTCGCTCGCAGGCCGCTATTCGGTTTTGATGCCGAACACTTCGCGCGGCGGCGGCATTTCCCGCAAGATCACCGATGGCGCCGACCGCCGCCGCCTCAAGGAACTGGTTGAAGACCTGCAAGTACCCGCAGGCATGGGCGTGATCCTGCGCACCGCAGGCGCCTCGCGCACCAAGACCGAGATCGCCCGCGACTTTGAATATCTCCTTCGCCTCTGGGAAACCGTGCGCGAGCTGACGCTGAAATCAACGGCCCCTGCCCTCGTCTATGAGGAAGGCTCGCTGACGAAGCGCGCGATCCGCGATCTCTACAATAAGGACATCGACGAAGTGATCGTGTCCGGCGAGGACGGCTACGGCGAAGCACGCGAATTCATGAAGATGCTTCAGCCGAGCCACGCGAAGAACGTCAAACTCTACCAGGACAGCCAGCCGCTGTTCGTGCGCTACGCGGTCGAGAGCCAGCTCGACGCCATGTTCTCACCGGTCGTGCAATTGAAATCCGGCGGCTACATCGTCATCAACCCGACCGAGGCCTTGGTCGCGATCGACGTGAACTCTGGCCGCTCCACGCGCGAACACCACATCGAGGACACCGCCGTCCGCACCAACACGGAGGCGGCGGAAGAAGTCGCAAGACAATTGAGACTGCGCGATCTCGCGGGCCTCATCGTGATCGATTTCATCGACATGGAGCAGAAGCGCAACAACCGGACAGTCGAGCGCAAGCTGAAGGATTGCCTGAAGGACGACCGCGCGCGCATTCAGGTCGGACGCATTTCTCACTTTGGCCTGATGGAAATGTCGCGCCAGCGCATCCGTGCCGGCGTGCTGGAATCCTCCACCACCACCTGCCCCGCCTGCGGCGGCACCGGCCATGTGCGCTCCGTCTCCTCGGTGGCGCTGCATCTGCTGCGCTCGCTCGAGGAGCATCTCACCAAGCAGCATACCCATGATCTGGTCGTGCGCACCAAGATGGAAGTCGCGACTTATCTCTTGAATGCCAAGCGCGCGCATCTGCGCGACATCGAGCAGCGTTTTGGCGTGAACATTCTCATTCAGCCCGACACCACGCTCACCGGCCAGCAGCATTTCGTCATCGAAAAGGGCGCGCCGTCGCGCGGCAAGCCGATGCCGGTGCCTGTGCGCGTCGGCCCGGATTCCATCGCGCCGGAAGTGGACGAGGATGAATCCGAGGAAATGGATTCAACCGGGGAAGAAAACACCTCCGAGGTAGAAGAATCCACCGAAGCTTCCGGGGAAAAACGCGACGGCGATCAGGACGCGCGGCCCGGACGCCGCAGACGCCGCCGCGGACGCGGTGGTCGTGGACGTGGTGGCGAAGGCCATCAGCCACGCGAGCAGCACGGACAGGCGACCATCCAGCCGGCGACATTCGGCGGATCGCCGGAAGAATATGAATCGACGGGCGCGGATGCCGCTTCGGGCGAAACCGGCGAACAGGACGACAACGGCCCGCCACAGCTTGGTCCCGACGGCGAACCTCGCCGCAGACGCCGCCGCGGGCGGCGGGGCGGACGGCGCAATCGCCGCGACCGTGGACGGCCGGAGCATGGTCCCGACCACAGCCCTGAGCATCAGGGCGAACACCCGTTGTCCACGCGCGGGCCAGCGGAGTCGGAGGAAATCGACACCCCTCCGTTCCATTCGGATCCGAGACCGGAGCCGATGCCGCGGTTCGAGCCGACCCCGTTCGCGGAGCCTTCTTCGCCGGAGCCGGCGCAACAGGAGCAGCAGCCGAAACGCCGCTCGACCATTCGCGAAGCGGCACCTTCCTGGAGCTTCGAGCAGGACACCCCGCAGGCGCGTGCCGTTGAGACCCCTCCCACCATTTCGCCTTCCGACTCCAACGGCGGAAATGGCGGCGAAAACGGCGAGAAACAGGATGCCGGGCCTGCCCGTTCGGGCTGGTGGAAAAAGCGCTGAATTCGGCTAGGCTTCCGGAAGAATAACCGGGAGCAAGCCCATGAATTCCGTACGAGCGTATTTGCTTGCGGGTGCCGCCGTTCTCGTATCGGCCGCATCCGCAATCGCCTCGCCCGCCCTCGTCACCGCCGATCTCAATCTGCGTGCCGGTCCCGGCGTGCAGCATCGTTCGGTCGGCGTCGTCCCCGGCGGCAGCACGGTGAATGTATTTGAGTGCCAGCAAGGCTGGTGCGCCGTTTCGGCCTTTGGCCGCAACGGATTCGTGAAGGGCGACTATCTGGATTTCGGCGAACCGATGCGCGGCTATCGCGCGCCGCCCCCGCCGCCTCCGCCGGTAGCGTATGGCCCACCGGTTTATGGGCCGCCGGTCTATGGCCCGCCGCCCCCGCCTTACTACCGGCCCTACGCGCGGCGGTATCACTGGTAAGAATTTTTAGACCGAAAATTGATGCGGGCGAATTTTTCGCCCGCATTATTTTTTCAGCCACTTGCCGATCCGCTCCACCGCTTCATGCATCTCCGCGGCTGAACCGGCGTAGCAGAAGCGCACGTAATGTTTGCCGCGCACCGGATCGAAATCGATTCCCGAAGTCGCCGCCACATGCGTCTCCTGCAACATGCGGCCCGCGAATTCGTGGCTGTTGTCCGTGAAACGTGAAACGTCGGCATAGAGATAAAACGCGCCGTCCACCGGCAGGAATTTTTCCAGGCCCGCCTTCGGCAATCCTTCCACGAGAATTTTCCGGTTCTCCTCGTAGCCGTGTTTCACATTTTGCATTTCATCGCGGCCGTCGAACGCGGCCACGGCGGCAAGCTGTGACAAGGTCGGCACCGAGATCGCGAGATTCTGCTGCAACCGCTCCACGGATCTCACCAAAGTCTCCGGCACCACCATCCAGCCCACCCGCCAGCCGGTCATGCAGAAATATTTGGAGAAGGAATTGATGATGAGCGATTGGTGCGAAAACTTCGCCGCCGTCTCGGCGGGAAAAGCATAGTCGAGCCCGTGATAGATTTCATCCGAGATGAATTTGATCCCCGCCTCGCCGCAAGCCTTCACCAGTTCCCGCAAAATTTCCGGCGTTATCATCGTGCCGGTCGGATTGGCGGGCGACGCGACGATCACGCCTTGCAGCGGCTTGCGCCGGTGTTCGGCGAGCAGCGCATCCACCGTCAGCGCCCAGCGCGTCTCCGCCGAAATCGGAATCGAAACCGGCTCGCAACCCAGCGCCGTCAGAATATGCCGGTACGGCGGATAGCCCGGCTCCGCCAGCGCCACCCGGTCGCCGGGCTCAAACATGGAGAGAAACGCCAGCACGAAACCACCCGACGAGCCGGTCGTCACCACAACGCGCACGGGATCGAGAGCGAGCTTGTAAGTCTCCGCGTAGTGTTTCGCGATCCGCGCGCGCAACGGCGGAATGCCGAGCGCCTCGGTGTAGCCGATACGCCCCGCGTCCAGCGCGCGCTTCGCCGCCTGGATGGCGGTAGCCGGAGCCGGCGCCGCGGGCTGGCCCACCTCCATGTGAATCACCCGCCCGCCCTGCTCCTCGATGCGGGCGGCGGCGGCCATCACATCCATCACCATGAACGGCGGCACGTCGCCGCGTTTGGAAGGCGACAACAGACGCTTCGCCGCCTCAAGTCCGTTGCCGTTTTGCTTCTCTCTCAGCATTTTGGTGGACATGCCCCGCTGCCGCCGCATTCGGGCGGCCAATGACTGAAACTGGTGCCGGCTCCACTCATTGCTTCGTGAAGGAAGCCGCATTGACCCTGAAACGACCCGCCCCTAGCGTGCTTTTTCCGCATGATTTTGGGCAATTGGAGCGCTCCGTTCAGTCCAATGATCGATTGCAACACAGCTAGCAAGCCGCTTCGCCACTTTCCAGCGGCCGCGCTGAAAGCGGGAGTTTCATTCCCGAAGCGTCTGTTCGCCGCGATGCTCGCCGGCGCGATGCTGCTCACCCCAATTCCGGTGGTCCATGCCCAAGGCAAGCCGCCCAGCCTGAACGTGATCCGCGATGCCGAAATCGAGGAGTTGCTGCGCGAATACACCCGGCCGATCCTGAAGGCTGCCGGCCTCGGCGCGCAAAATATCGAAGTCGTCATCATCGGCGACCGCGCGTTCAACGCTTTCGTCGCCGACGGGCGCCGCATCTTCGTCAATCTCGGCGCACTCTATGAAGCCACCACACCGAACCAGATCATCGGCGTGCTCGCCCACGAAGCGGGGCATATCGCCGGCGGACATCTCGCGCGCATGCGCGATCAGATCGCGAGCGCACAGACGGCTTCCATCATCGCGATGCTCGCGGGCATCGCCGGCGTCGTCGCCGGCGCATCGAGCGGAAATTCCAACGTGGCGCAGGCGCTGCCCGGCGTCATCATGGGTCCGCAGGAAATGATCCGCCGTTCGCTGCTGTCCTACGCGCGCAGCCAGGAGGAAAACGCCGACCGTTCCGCGGTGAGATTTCTGAACGCCACCGGGCAGTCCACGCTCGGCATGATCCAGACCTTCAAGCGATTCGCGGACCAGTCAATGTTCATGACCCGCGGCGTCGATCCCTACACGATGTCGCATCCGATGCCGCAGGAGCGCGTCATCGCGCTCGAAAACATCGCGCGGGAAAGCCCGTATTACGACAAGAAGGATCCGCCGGCGCTTCAGTTCCGCCACGACATGATGCGCGCGAAGCTCGTCGGCTTCACCGACAAGCCAGACGCGGTGATGCGGCGCTATCCATCCGCCAACACCACGCTGCCCGCGCGGTACGCGCGCGCGATCTCGGCCTATCGTTTCGGCAATGTGCGGGATTCCATCGCGCAGATCGACGCGCTGATCTCTGAACAGCCGAACAACGCTTATTTTCACGAGTTGAAGGGGCAAGCGCTGCTGGAAGCCGGCAAGGCGACGGAAGCCATCGCGCCGCTGCGCCGCGCGGTGTCGCTCTCGAACGGCTCGCCCCTCATCCGCATGATGCTCGGGCAGGCGCTCGTTGCGTCCGGCAACGACGCCTATGCCGACGAGGCGCTCAACGAATTGCGCCAGGGACTGCAACGCGAGCCGACGACCTCAATGGGTTATCGCCAGCTTGCGATCGCGCTCGGCCGCAAGGGTGACCGCGCCAATGCCGATCTTGCCTCGGCACAGGCCTCCTTCAACGAAGGCGATCTCCCAACCGCGCGCCAGCTCGCCGCGCGCGCTCAAAAGAACTTGAAGAACGGCTCGCCCGGATGGCTGAAAGCCGAAGATATTGTTAGCTATAGGCCGCCCAAAATCGGGCTGAACTGAACGGATTCAGGAGAAAACAAATGCTTTCGCTTCGCGCGCTTCCCTTGCGTTTGACCGCCGTTCTGTTCGCTTGCGCCTTCGCGCTATCGCTGCCGCAAGCGGCGAATGCGCTCAACGCCAACGACAAAAAAGAAGTCGAGCAGATCATCCGCGACTATCTGATGAAGAATCCGGAACTCCTGCGCGACGTGATGCAGGAGCTGGAAAAGAAAATGGCCGCGGAGGAAAATTCCCGCCGCGCCGGCGCGATGAAGGAAAACGCGAAACTGATTTACGACAGCCCGCGCGGCGTCGTGGTCGGCAACCCGAAGGGCGATGTCACCATTGTCGAGTTCTTCGATTACAATTGCGGCTACTGCAAGCGCGCCATGGAAGACATGATGAAGCTTGTGAGCGCCGATCCGAAGCTGAAATTCGTGCTCAAGGAATTCCCGGTGCTCGGCCAGGGCTCGCTGGATACCGCGAAGGTCGCCGTCGCCGTGCGGATGCAGGACACCGATGGCAAGAAATATCTCAAATTCCACCAGACGCTCCTGTCCGGCCGCGGCGAGGTGAATGGCGAGAAGGCGAAAGCCGCCGCCCAGGAAGCCGGCGTCGACATGGCGAAGCTGGAAGCCGACCTGAAAACGCCGGAGATCGAGGCCACGCTGCAAGAGAGCGGCCAGCTCGCCGACCTTCTGGGAATTTCAGGCACGCCAAGCTATGTGATGCCCAATGAAGTGGTGCCGGGCGCTGTCGGCGTCGCCGAACTCAAGAAGCGCGTCGATGCCGTGCGCAAATGCGGCACGGCGACCTGCTGAGGCCGCGAAACACCGCCTTTTTTACCGTCAGATTCGGTTATTCAGATGCCCGCTTGGACTCAGGCGGGCATCTTTCTATAAGGATCGCCCGGCCCTGAAGCCGCGACCCGGATTCCCCGCCCACCCATGGCAAAAGTCTTTGTGCTGAACGGCCCCAATTTGAACCTGCTCGGTACGCGGGAGCCGGATGTCTATGGCTCCACGACCCTGCCTGACATCGAGAAGATGACAAAGGCGGCCGGGCAAAAGCACGGTTTCGAGGTCGATTTCCGCCAGAGCAATATCGAGGGCGAACTGGTGAACTGGTTACAGGAAGCCCGGGAAAAGGCCGTGGGCGTCGTCATCAATCCTGCCGCCTATACACACACCTCGGTCGCGCTGCATGATGCGATCAAGGCGATCGGCATTCCGGTGGTTGAGGTGCATTTGTCCAATATTTTCGCGCGCGAGCCGTGGCGTCATCATTCCCATGTGTCGCCGGTCGCGCGCGGTATGATCTGCGGCTTCGGCGCGGACGGCTACCCGCTCGCGATCGACGCGCTTGCTTCCGTTATTCGCACTGGAAAGAAGTGATCCGATGTTTGGAAAGAAATTCAATATCGACGCCGCGCTCATCGCCGAGCTGAGCAAGCTCCTCGAGGAGAACGGCCTGACCGAAATCGAATTGCAGCACGGCCAGCAGCGCGTGCGCATTTCGCGCGGCGGCGGTGTCGCCGTCGCGGCGGCCCCGATGGCACGCGCAGCCTCGGCACCTGTGGCGATCACTCCGATCAAGGACGCCGGTGACGGCAAGCATCCGGGCGCCGTTCCATCTCCGATGGTCGGCACCGCCTATCTCTCGCCGGAACCGGGCGCCAAGCCCTTCGTCGAGGAAGGCACAAAAGTAAAAGCCGGTCAGACCATTCTCATCGTCGAAGCGATGAAGACCATGAACGCCATCCCGGCGCCGAAAGCGGGTACCGTCACCAAAATTCTCGTCGAGAGCGGCCAGCCGGTCGAATACGGCGAGCCGCTTGTGATTATCGAGTGACCGGTAAGCATGTTTGAAAAAATCCTGATCGCGAACCGGGGCGAGATCGCGCTCAGAGTGCTGCGCGCATGCAAGGAACCCGGCATCCCCACCGTCGCCGTCCATTCCACCGCCGC
>CAZUJE010000029.1:0-25426 GCA_964620215.1 uncultured Hyphomicrobiales bacterium | reverse complement strand
TCGAGCGCAAGGTGAAGGAAGCCTTTCTCGCCGTCTGGCTGGAAACGCGGCTCACGAAGAAGGAAATTCTGAAGCTGTATCTGGACCGCGCCTATCTCGGCGGCGGCACTTTCGGCGTGGACGGCGCGGCGCAGTATTATTTCAACAAGTCGGCGCGCGATGTAAGCCTCGCGGAAGCAGCGATGCTGGCGGGCCTGTTCAAGGCGCCGGCGCGCTTCGCACCGCATATCAATCTGGCCGCCGCGCGTGCGCGCGCTTCGGTGGTGCTGGACAATCTGGTCGAAGCCGGATTCATGACCGAAGGCCAGGTGTTCGGCGCGCGGCGCAATCCGGCGCGGCCCATCGACCGCCGTCAGGAAGACACGCCGAATTATTATCTCGACTGGGCCTACCGCGAAATTCAACAGCTCGTGGAAAAGAAGATCGGCAAGCAGACCGCCGAGCGCGTATTCGTGGTGCGCACTGGTTTTGATCCGGGCATCCAGCGCGCGGCGGACGCGTCTTTGGAATCGAGTCTCCGCCAGTTCGGCCGTGATTACGGCGCGAGCCAGGGTGCCATCGTGATCATGCAGCCGGACGGCCTCGTGCGCGCGATGACCGGCGGGCGGGATTATGGCGAGAGTCAGTTCAACCGCGCCACCGATGCGCAACGGCAGCCCGGCTCTTCGTTCAAGCCCTATGTGTACGCGACGGCGCTGATGAATGGCTACAAGTCGTCATCCATCATCCTCGACGCGCCGTTCTGTCTCGGAAACTGGTGTCCGCACAATTACTCCGGTGGCTATGCCGGCCCCGTCACAATGCTGACCGCGCTCACGAATTCCTACAACATTCCTGCCGTACGCACGGCGCAGGCGATAGGCCGCGACAAGATCATCGCGTTGATGCGGCGCATGGGAGTAACCAGCGACATCGTCAATTCGGCGCCGTTGCCGCTCGGTGCGGCCGACCTTACCGTGCTTGAGATGACGCGTGCCTACGCGCATTTTGCAAACAACGGGCGCGCGGTGGATAGCCACGCCGCCATCGAAATCAGAACACCACTTGGCGAAATCATCTGGCGCCATGAACGCGACGCACAGAAACCCGCGCAGATACTCCCGCCGGAAGTCGTCGCCGAAATGAACATGATGCTCCACAACGCCGTGGAGAACGGCACCGGCCGCCGCGCGCGGATCAATGGTGTGCATGTTGCGGGCAAAACCGGCACCACCAACGCATACCGCGACGCCTGGTTCATGGGCTACACTGGAAATTTCGTCGGCGGCGTATGGCTCGGCAATGACGATTACTCGCCCACGCGCCGCATGACGGGCGGCTCATTGCCGGCGATGACCTGGCAGAAAGCAATGGCCTATGCCCATCAAGGCGTCGAACCAGTCGTCCTGACCGGACTGAAAGGCCCGGCCCCGCGCGTCGATGGGCAGGCGGTGGCCGCCGCCAATCCGGATTTCGCGCCGGGTCAGCGCCCAACCACGCTGTCGCCGCGTTCGGTCACGCATCTGCTGAAACTCGAACGCCTGCTGAAGGAAGCGCCGCCGACCTCGTCTTCCCTGTCGCATCCGGGCCGCAGCGCTTCCGCACCCGGAGAAGTACCCACCCGCGGCAATTGACGGCCAGCCCCACCCGTCTCATTGATAGGCAATGCCGCCAGAACAATTCGCGCGTTAATCGGACAGACAGACCGTGCGCATCTTTGCCATCCTTGTCGCGTTTCTTGTCGGCACACTGACCGGCCTCGGTCTGACCTGGCTCGCCTCAGCCGGCACACCGTTCGGCTCGGTCCAGATCGGCGCCTGGACGACCTGGCCGCGCAGCGGAACCTCGGACATCGACCCCTATTCACGCGCGGGCTTCGCCCGTTCGGGAGAACTGCCGCTGGAGCGCGCGGACGGAATCGCGTTTGAAGCATACAAGGACAACAATGGCGGCCGCCTCGACGGGCGATGCGAAACGCGCATCGTGGGACGCCTTCCCTCGGCGCGTTTCTGGACGCTGACGGTTTACGACTCGCGCGGACGCCTGATTGAGAACGCCGCAAACCGTTATGCTTTCAACAGTTCGGAAATTGCATGGAACGGGGACGGCAGTTTTGAGGTAACGCTGGCACCGCGCGCGCGCAGCGGAAACTGGCTGCCGACCGGAAGCAATGAACGGATTGTACTGCTGCTTCGCCTTTACGATGCGCCCGTGGGACTCGCCAGCCGCTCGGGCGAAGCCGTCGACCTGCCAACCGTCACGCAGGTGAAATGCCCATGAGAAATTATGCGCTTCCCGTCGCGATCGGCGCCGTGCTTGGCGGCCTTGTTCACCTGACGACAGTGCTCGCCATGCCGAGGCTGGCGCTCGAAGATGCCTATGCGCGGTTCGAACGAATTGGCTCGGCGAACAAGGTCCATATGCTGCCGAACCCGACGCCGTTTGCCGCCACGCTGCCACGTATGGATCCGGCCTTCGTATCGGCGGTCTGCATTTACGATCTGCGGCGCGGTCCGTTGCGCGTGCGCGTCCCGCTCGCGCCCGATTACACTTCGGTTTCCTTCTACACCCGCCACGGACTGCCCTATTACGCGATCAATGACCGCGCCGCGGGCCGCCGGAATATCGATCTCACGCTGATGACGCCCGCGCAACGCGCGGCGCTGCCGGAAGATGAGGAAATCACCGCCGCCGACCGGCTGATCGTGGAGTCGCCGACTTTTGACGGCATTGTGCTCATCCGCGCGCTGGCGCGGGAACAGGGCGTGCAGGATTCCATCTGGGCGCGCGTCGCCGAGTCCTCCTGCGTGCAGCAGTAAATCGTCTGCAACCCCGTATTTTGACCCATTTTTCGAGGCAAAAAAGTTTCAGAGCGGTGTCGATTTCGCCAATGCCCGTTCGTCGTATGGGCAGGAAGGCCGTTCCGGTCTCCGTGATTTAAAAGGAGAAAAGACAATGCGCGTTATGGTTATGGTGAAAGCCACCAAGGACAGCGAAGACGGCAGAATGCCCACGACTGAACTGCTCGAGGCCATGGGTAAATTCAACGAACAGCTCGTCAATGCCGGTGTCATGCTGGCCGGCGAGGGTCTGAAGCCATCGTCGAAGGGCAAGCGTGTGGCTTTTGACGGTCCGAGCCGCACGGTTATCGACGGTCCCTTCGCCGAGACCCGCGAACTGGTCGCCGGTTTCTGGTTGTGGGAAGTCAAGGACATGGCCGAGGCCATCGAATGGGTGAAGCGTTGCCCCAATCCGATGTTCGGCCCGAGCGAAATCGAAGTCCGGCCGATCTATGAGATGGCGGACTTTGGTGAAGTTCTGACGCCGGAACTGGCGGAGTTGCACAATCGCAGCCGCGAGAAGACAGCAAAGCGCTGACTTAAACCGGTTGGCTCCGCGGCTTGCCTCGCGGTTCGCTCTCCCTTAACCGGGAAAGGTGGCGGCAACCGAAACCCATCAAGAGATCGAGACGGTTTTCCGGATCGAACGGGCGAGGCTCATCGCGGGCCTCGCCCGGATGGTGCGCGACGTCGATCTGGCGGAAGAACTGGCGCAGGACGCGCTTGTGATCGCCTTGTCCGAATGGCCCAAAAGCGAAATCCCTCAAAATCCCGGCGCCTGGCTGATGGCCGCCGCGAAGCGCCGCGCCATCGACGGCTTTCGCCGAAAAAAGATGCTTGAGCGCAGGCACGCCGAGATCGCGCGCGATCTGGAAGAAGAACGCGATAGCAGCGCCGATGACATTGCAGCGGCCATGGATAACGATGTCGGCGATGAACTTCTGGGTTTGATTTTCACCGCCTGCCATCCCGTCTTGTCCACGGACGCACGCGCGGCCCTGACCCTGCGCCTGATTGGCGGGCTGACTACGGAAGAAATCGCCCGCGCGTTTCTTTCAAATGAAGCCACTATCTCCCAGCGCATCGTTCGCGCGAAGAAAACGCTCGGCGAAGCCGGACTCAATTATGAAGTGCCGCGCGGCGCGGAATTACAGGAACGCCTCGCTTCGGTGCTGGAGGTGATCTACCTGATCTTCAACGAGGGCTACGCGGCCACGGCTGGCGAAGACCTGATACGCCCGGCTTTATGCGCCGAGGCGCAAAGACTTGGCCGCATTCTCGCCAGCCTGATGCCCGCCACACCTGAAGTCCTCGGGTTGCTCGCGCTGATGGAAATCCAGGCCTCGCGGCTCAACGCCCGCATCGCGCCGGACGGTGCTTTCGTTCCGCTGACCGAGCAGAACCGTGCCCGCTGGGATCAACTTCTGATCCGCCGGGGTCTCTCCGTGCTAGAACAGGCCGAGATGCTAGGAGGAGCCAATGGACCTTATGCCTTGCAGGCAGCACTCGCCGCCTGTCACGCGCGCGCCCGCAAGGCTGAGGACACGGACTGGAAGAAGATCGCGGCACTCTACGATGCGCTCCGTAAGGTGA
The DNA here is from genome assembly GCA_964620215.1 of uncultured Hyphomicrobiales bacterium. GTDB lineage: Bacteria > Pseudomonadota > Alphaproteobacteria > Rhizobiales > Xanthobacteraceae > JAUSIF01. Next base: position 21,014 of record CAZUJE010000029.1, on the reverse strand, counting down.
TGCCATCGCCGGTGGTCGATCTCAATCGGGCCGTGGCCCACAGCATGGCTTTCGGTCCCGGGGCCGGTCTGAAACTCATTGAGGAGATTGAGAAGGCCGAGGCCTTGCGCAATTACGCGCCTTTGCCGGCGGCGAAAGGAGATTTTCTGTTCCACGCCGGCCGGCTCGCCGAAGCCAAGGCCGAATTCGAGCGCGCGGCCACGCTTACCAGGAACGAACGCGAGAAAGAATTCCTGCTCAAGCGGGCGGCCGCCTGCGGCATCTGATTGATCTAAAATTATTTGCTGATGGTGACGCCGACAGCGGCGACCGGCACGCCCGCGGGCGCGGTCAAAACCGGAATCATCGCAAGCCGCTCTTCCAGCGATTTCAGCGCGCGTTCCGCGTCCACTGCGGCCGGTGCCGGCGTGGAAACCACAAGCAGCTCAAGCGCGATTTTGTAGCCCATATAGCGCTCGCCCAGACGGCGATATACCCAGCCTATCAGCATTCTGTTTTCCGCGACGCGCGCCATCGCATTTTCATAGTCGACCGGTGTGACGCTGGACAGGCGCGTAAGACTACGCTCGCGCACCGTATCCATATCCACAACCCGTTTCGCCGAGCCGAAAAAAGGCCCGACGCGCGCAAGATCGGAGCGAATGTCGTCCATCAGCTTGGAATAGCGCGCCGTGCTGGAACGGTAAGGCGTATCCAGCAGATTGTCGGCATAGGCGCGCGCGTTGAAGGGCGGATAGTCGTTCGGGACAATTCTCGTGCGGCGCATTTCCGCGAGGCTGCGATCCCACTCGCGCCGATCGGAGGCCGGCATCAGAATTGCGTAAGACTGATTTTGAAGGTCGCGTTCTTCGTTCGTGTTGGGCGCATAGGATACCGGCTCGCCGCGGCGGGATGCATTGTAAGCACCCACTTTAGGCAGCACCTCGTCGTTCATATAGGAAGCGCTCGGCCGTCCGAAATCGCCCATCGGCGAAGCGCAACCCGCTGCCAGCGAGGGCAGCATAATCAGCGCCAGAATTTTTGGTACATGCCGCATTGAAATCTTTCGTTGAATACCGGCTCAGCCGCGCGGTGCACGGCGGCGGCTTTTGCTGCCGCTGCTTCCTGCCGGTGGCAGGCTTTCGTCAGCCGTCATGGCCGAGGAGGATTCCTCGTGCCGTTCGATGCGGACCGCGGGAAGAATGAGAATCTCCGCCGCTTCCTCGCGCGCCACGGGATAAAGCGCGCCCCTTACTCGCTCACTCGGAAAACGATGGACTGTGCCCATCTCGCCCTCCTCCGGCCAAACCCGGGTGTTGGCCGCTTCCATCCAGCGGCCCCGCACAGTTAGGTTCGGTTATGGTTAATAGTTTCCTAACGCCGGAGGATCGGGCATGCGGGAAATGCAGCCATTTTGCAGTTTAAATCGGAGGCAGCACCGCTTCAGCGGAGGCTTTCCGCCAGATCAAGGAAATGCCTTCCGGCGCGGTCCTCGACTTCGACGATCCAGGTATCCGGATCGAAACCGATTTCCTTCGCAAGCCGGGCTTCCACTTTTTCCTCCGGCACGAAACCTTCGGGATAGGTGGAGACAAACAGCCGCTCGCTGGGTTTTGCCTCATCGAAGGCCGATTGCGGGGCGGGTCCGAAAAGGGCCGCGGTTCCGTCAAGCCGGGCCAGTTTCACAAAAACCGCGCCGGCTTCCTCGGCGCCGCGGCGACGGACCACCGCGGAGGCTCCTTCGAGATTGCAGCGGCGGATATAGGCCGCCACCCAGATGGCGCTTTTCAGTCTCACGGGAGGACTCTAGCGCCTAATCGAGTGAAGCGCCCGTCACCAGGGAAAGCTCGCTCTGGAGCTTCGGCGTGATCTCGCCGGTTGCGGGCAGCCCCCGGTCGCGCTCGAAACGTTCGATGGCGGAGCGGGTGGCGGCATCATGCAGGCCGCTGAATTTCACCGGGCCGTAGCCGAGACGCGCAAGCGTGCGTTGCACGCCCAAAATCTGCGTAGACTGTTTCGGCTCCGCCGTACGCGAGATAGAGCCGGTGATCTCAGAACGATGCCGTGCCTTGCGGATCTGGGTGAGAAGCTGCTCATTCACATCGCCCGTCACGCGCAAGCCATTGGCCTGCTCGAATTCCTTGATCGCCTGTTCGGTGCGGGGACCGGGAAGCCCGTCGAAGGCGCCGTCATAATAGCCGCGCTGCGCCAATTCGCGCTGTACAGTGACGATCATCTCCACGCGCGCCTTCACGGCGGGACTGTCGGTCCGCACATTCGCGAGCGGCACATTCGCCGGTGGCACCAGCGAATTGATCGTGGGTACAGGGGATGGCGTGAGCATGGGAGATGGTGACGCGGGGACGCTGCGCTTGGGTGGCAGCGGCACATTCGCCTTCACGGCCATTTCGACAGGAGCGGAAGCCGGAGCCGGTTGCGTGGACTGCTGAAGCGCCAGCGCATTCACAAACACCACCGCGGTGGCGGTGACGGCGACAAGCAGGGCAATTCCGTCGGAAGCCCGGCGCGGCAACAGCAGGCGAAAGAGCCCGCCCAGGAACGAGCGTTTCCGCGCGCGCTGGGCGCGCGGATCGACGCGGGGGCTGCGCGGAATGGGGCGAGCCCTAGGACGAAGTTCAGGTTCACGCACTTTTCTTCACCTTCAGTATTTCCTTGGCCGGCATACGCGGCTTCAGCATTTCCACCACCGACGGTTCTTTCTCGGTTTTCTTCACGGCATTTCTCGGCAGGCGCACCACCACGCTGGTGCCGTGGCCGAGGCGGCTCTTGATATCGATGCGCCCGCCATGCAGGCCAACCAGACCCTTCACCACGGAAAGGCCAAGGCCGGTTCCTTCATAAGGACGGTCGTAGGCACCCTTCACCTGGAAGAACGGATTGCCGAGCTGCACTAGATCGCTTTCGGCGATGCCGATGCCGGTATCCTCAACCACGACGATGAGGTCACTCTCGTCCACATCGACAGAGATATCGACAGTGCCGCCGCGCGGCGTGAATTTGACCGCGTTGGAAATCAGATTGATGAGAACCTGGCGCAGCGCCACCTTGTCCGCACGGATTTCCGGCAGATCGGGCGCGACATTCAGTTCGAGATCGAGACCAGCCTGCTCGGCGCGCAGCAGCATCATTTCGTAACAGCTTTCGGCGAGTGGAGCGACGGCGAAGCTTTCGGGCGTCACCTCGAAATGCCCCGCTTCGATGCGTGAAACATCGAGGATGCCGTTCACGACCGCAAGCAGATGCAGGCCGCTCTCGTTGATGAGACGCGCGTAATCCTCGCGGCGTTCGGCATCGAGGCCGATTTCGGATTCTTTCTTCAGCATTTCCGAGAAGCCGATGATCGCGTTGAGCGGCGTGCGCAGCTCATGGCTCACCGTCGCGAGGAACCGGCTTTTGGCGGAATTCGCGCGGTCGGCTTCTTCCTGCGCCGCCTCAAGTTCGAGTGCGCTCTGCTTGCGGCGTGAAATATCGCGCGTGACGGCGACGATCTCGCGGCGGTCGTTTTCCTGCAATCCGGTTCCGCGTTCGGCCGGGTGGCAGCGCATTTCGACCCATACGAACATCGGCTCATGCAGCGGCGTGATTTCAGCGGAGAGAGAGCCGCGGCGCAGCCGGTATTCGGTGGTCACTGGATCCCGTGACAGGCTGGCGTCCGCGATGGCGTTGAGAAAAGCCGGGCGGTCGGCGACATGCACGCGATCGAACAGGCCGTGACCGAGCAGTTGCGCGCAGGGAACGCCGGCCAATTTTTCGCCAGCGGGAGAGACAAACAACGTCGTTCCGTTGCCTGCGTGCCGGGAGACGACATCGGTGGAATGCTGCGCCAGCAGGCGATAACGGAACTCGCCGAGGTTTTTCACCCGCTCGCTGAAGCGGGAGAGCGAACCCGCGCCCAGCGCCACGGCCGCAGCATAAAGCGCCGCGGACAAGGTGCCGAGCAGAAAAAGGGTCGAGGAATCGAGCCAGCCTTGCGGCGGCTGCGGCAATAATTTCGCGGACACCGCAAACCAGAGGGCCGCCATCAAGGCTACCGCGATACCGGTGGCGGCGAGAATGACCTTGCGCGAGGCGGAAAGTGCCGCCTCAAAGGGCAACACCACGATCCATGGCGCAACGAAAGAGGTCATGCCGCCGGTCGCTCCGGCGACAATCGCAATCAGTCCAGCAAGCATCACGGTCGAGAAAAAATGCGCGCGCTCATAAGCGCCAGTGCGCGACAAGTACCAGGCCAAGAGCAGCGGTGAGACCAGCCAGGCGAAAATAATCACTTCCAGCGGCGACGGCGCGCCCTTGACCGCGAACAGCACCGGCATAATCGCAAGCGCGATCAGACCGCCGAGCATCCTCGTCGCGATGAATGCGCGATGCCTAGCCGCCGTCATGGAGTCCGTGCGCGCGGACGGATGCACGAGTGCATCGATGTAAGCGCGGACTGGTTCGAAATACGAGTTACGCAACTAAAATTTCCGGCGCGATCCCGTCACGCCGTCCCTCACCTGTAGGCGGGATCGTGACATCCGCCGCTTAAGCGAACGCTAAACGGCGGAACCCGGAAGTTCCAAAAACGCCTGTCCCGCAGGCACTTCTTGTATTGGCCGCGGGGAACCCTTGTGCATGGTGAACGAAGCGTTGCGAATTGTTCAACTTTGAAGCGGATTTCGCGCGGTACTCGCCTCGAATCCCGAATCGGCGCGCCCGGTATGGTTTCCAAATCCACAACGATTCGGATGCAATGCGCGAAGAAAGCCGAACAAAAATTTCAAATGGCTTCGATAGGGTGCGCGTTCAAGCGGCGGAAAAACAGCCGCCAGGGAAGATTCAAGGGACGCAGGGAAAGTGATCAGGTTTGTTCTTCGCGTAGCTTTTTGGCTCACGATCGTTGTGCTGTTTCTGCCGGCCGATCCGGCGTCACAGCGTGACGGCGCGCGCGCGCAGGTCGGCACGGTGGAAGCGCTCGGCGTGGCGCAAGCAGCACTCGAGGACGCCGCGCGTTTTTGCGCGCGCCGCCCTGAAGCCTGCGAGACCGGCGCACAGGCGTTCCAGACCTTCGGCCAGAAGGCGCAGCATGGCGCGAAGATGCTCTACGAATTCCTGTCGGATAAATTCGGCGACAGCGATCACACGGCCTCCACCAACGATCCGCGGCTGCGCAAGTCGTTCAATCATCCGGGCCGCGATACGCTGACGCCCGCCGATGTGGTGCCGCGCTGGAATGGTCCCGAACCTGTCCGTGTTCCGCTGCCTCCGCGCCGCCCGGCTTGATCCTGCGGGCCGGTTGGCCTGACCTCTCCAACACCTTATATGTGTCCATGGAGTGGATACCGGCATGCCGATTCAACAGATCATGGACGATTTTGAAGTCCTCGATAGCTGGGATGACCGCTATCGCTATGTGATCGAGCTTGGCCGCGCGCTCCCCCTACTCCCGGAATCCGAGCACAATGACACGAACAAGGTGCAGGGCTGCGCAAGCCAGGTCTGGCTCGTCAGCGACGCCAAACCCGCGAAAAACGGCGGCGGCCCGGTGCTCGAATTCCAAGGCGACAGCGATGCCCATATTGTGAAGGGTCTGATCGCGATCCTGTTCGCGCTTTATTCGGGCCAGCCCGCGAAAAAGATTCTGGAGACCGACGCCAACGAGGTGTTCAACAAGCTAGGTCTTGGTGAACACCTGACACCACAACGCTCGAACGGTTTTCGCTCGATGGTGAACCGTGTCCGCGCGGACGCGGAGAAAGCGCTCGCCCGCGCGGCTTGATTCAATAGCCCTCCATTGTTGGACGCGCGCCCTCGGCCTGCCACGTGCGCATTACTCCACGCGCCGGGCCTTTTGCCTCAACGGAAATTCCGTAATGCCGTGCGAGCCGGTCGAGTGCCAGACCGAGCACGACCTTGGCCGTGCGTTGCGGCCAGCGGCGCTCGCGTTCCACGGTTTCCAGACCTTTCAGAAAACAGCAGACATCGAGCAACAGACCGGAAAATTCCGGGCCCACGGATTCGATCGCGCGGTTCAGCCGTTCCTTGGACGCGATCACCACGTCGGCGAATGCGGCCGCGCTATCGCCGCCGCCACGCCGCCCCTGTGCCACCGGCGCAATCCAGTTCGCCGTCACCCGCGGCGTCATGCCCGCGCGGGTGAAATCGGCGCGCATTCGTTCGCCTGCCGCGAGTTGTGCCGGATCGATCAACGGCTTGCCATCGCGGTCCTTGCGGCGTGCAAGCCATGCGAGCGGGCTTTCGGATTCGTCGAAATGCGCGGCATCCACCGGATCGTTCGCAATTTTTTTTCGTTCTGAAATTCTTTCATGCTGGGCAAGATACGGCTCGGCAGGAGCCGCAAGCCGTTTCAATTTCGCGACCCCGCTATCGGTAATCGAGACAACACCATCGTCGATCCGCAGCAGATCGGCGCTGGCGAGCATCTCGATATTTCCAGCGGTCGAATGCCGGATGACATCGGCCCGCCGCAACAGCACTCGACCATCATCTTTCTCCACGTAATCCGCCGCGCCCGCTGCGAGAAATTGCAATAGCCCCGATGGATTTTCTTCCTGCTTGCGTCTTTTGCGAGATGGCGTGTTCATGGCCGCACCTCGCGGGTGTGCAAGCCGCGCATGATCGCCGCGGCGATTTCCATTTCCAGCAGATCGGCATCGAAGCCGGGATCGTCGCGCCGGTCCTCGATACGATGGCAGGCATAGGAAACCGTGGTGCGGTCACGGCCAAAGCAGGTGCCCACTTCAGCCAGCGGAACACCGAAAGCCACATGCGCCAGATACATCGCGACCTGCCGCGCGCGGGCCACCTGGGGCGAACGGCGGGTATGCGCGGACAGATCCTCAACCGTCACTTCGTAGCGGTCGGCGGAAAGCTTCACCGCCACGTTGCAAAAGAGCGCCTCCGGCCAGTTTGCCGTCTTCAGCATCCGGTTCTTTCTGCGCCTTGAGGGGCGGCTGTGAGCCGGTTTGCAAGGCCGGTATCTGTTCGTTGCGGATGTTGTTCCGGTGTGAAAAAGCGCATTCATCGTCTGCTCCATGAATAGGACTATATCCCTATTCACAGTTTGCGCCATTTCCCCGGTGCGGGGATAAGCCTGTTCGCATCAGAGACTTCCTGATTTATTTCAGCGGTTTAGCCTGTGGCTAACCGTGCGTTTCGCTATTTCATGGTTAGGAATTTATCCCCCTGCTTCCTGAAGGCCTCAGGTTCTCCCGCATGGAGGCCTGATATGACCCTGAACCCCGCTAAACCTAAAACGCCGGAAACCCGCGCCCGCATCCGCGCATTTCGCCGCGAAGACGCCGATCGCCAGCTTGAACGATGCCGCATCCAGCTCGGCATGGGCGCCGGGTTCACAACACTGGACCCGTCCCAGCCCTATCGCCTGGTGCGCGCATTACGGATGGCACGGAGGGCGGCGAGCGGAGGAATGCGGGACTACGACCCGGTGCGCCATCTTTTGCTTGCCCGCTATCTGAAATCACTCAAATTGCACGAGGCTTCGCATAAAATAGCGGTATCGAAGAAGAACGCGGAAAAGCAGCCCACCGCTCGCGAGGAAGTGTATGATCTGAACCTTGTCGGTGATGATCCGCAGCCCTAGTTGTCCTGCGGAAACTCACCTTCGCGGGAGCAATCAGAATGGCCGAGAATTCAGTTCCGAAAGTGAAAAAGACGAAAGAGGAATGGGCGAAGGAATTGACGCCGGAGCAGTTTTACGTCACCCGCCAGCACGGAACCGAACGCCCTTTCACCGGGCCGTATCTGAACGAGAAACAACCGGGCACTTATCTCTGCGTGAGCTGCGGCAATCCACTGTTCGCTTCTGATACCAAATACGATTCCGGAAGCGGCTGGCCGAGCTTTTATGCGCCAGCTAACAAGGAGGCTGTCAGCGAGCATGAGGATTTCTCCATGCTCATGCGCCGCGTCGAGGTGCGCTGCAACTCCTGCGAGGCGCATCTTGGCCATGTCTTCAATGACGGCCCGAATCCCACCGGCCTGCGCTACTGCATGAACGGCACCGCCCTGAAACTGAAGCCCGAGGACGGTGCCGGTGAAAAAGACTGATTTCTCGGCAGGCGGAGGCAAAACTCCTTCTCCGCCAGTGGCGCCGCGCCGTCCCGCCAAACTCGAAATTCACGGCGAAACGCTCATCGACGATTACGACTGGCTGCGCGACGTGAACTGGCGCGAGGTGATGCGCGATCCCTCACGCCTCAATCCGGAAATCCGCGAAAATCTGGAGGCCGAAAACCGTCATACCGAAGCGGCGTTCGCACCTTTTGACGCGCTCAAACGCACGCTCGTGGCGGAGATGCGCGCCCGCATCAAGGAGGACGACTCCTCCGTCCCCTCACGCGACGGCCCTTACGCTTATTACCTGCGCTTTCGCGACGGCGGGCAGCATCCGCTTCTGTGCCGGATTCCCTCCGAAGGCGGTCCGGAACAATTGCTCCTCGACGGCGACGCCCAGGCGAAGGGGCTGGCTTATTTTCAGCTTGGTCCCTCCCGCCATTCGCCGGATCACAAACTATTCGCCTGGTCGGCGGACGACGCCGGTTCTGAATTCTGCAAAATCCGCGTGCGCGATGTGACGACCGGTCAGGATTTGCCCGAAGTCGTGGCCGACGCGACCGGCTCGGTGGTTTGGACCCGCGACGCCAGCGCCTTCTATTATGTCTGGCGCGACGCGGAGAACCGCCCAAGCAAGGTTTTCCTGCACAAGCTCGGCACCAAGCCCGAGCAGGATACGCTGATCTACGAAGAGCCGGACAAAGGCATGTTCGTCGGAATCGGCGAACTGCGTGCGGGCATTTTCGGTGTCATCACCATCGGCGATCACGAAACCACCGAAACACGGCTGCTGGATCTTTCCGATCCGCTCGCGCCGCCAAAAATCGTGGCGCCCCGCAAGACCGGCGAGCGTTATGAGATCGAGCATCATCCGTCGCTCGACGGCAAAGATATGCTCGTCATTGTGACGAATGCGAATGGTGCTGAAGACTTTAAGGTCATGACCGCGCCGCTGGAAAATTCCGCCCGCGAGAACTGGCGCGAGTTCATCCCCCACCGGCCCGGCACGCTGGTCATGGATGTTTCCGTCGTGCGCGACTGGATGGTCCGGCTGGAGCGGCACGAAGGCCTGCCCCGCCTGATCGTGCGCCAGGTTTCCGATGGCAGCGAACACACGATCAGCTTCGCGGAAGAGGCCTACGCGCTCGGCATGGCCGGCGGCTACGATTTCGTCACCGACGAGTTGCGCTTTTCCTATGCGTCGATGACCACGCCTACCGAGGTGTGGGATTACGACATGCGCACGCGCAAGCGCGAACTGAAAAAACGCCAGGAAGTGCCATCCGGCCACGATCCGGCGAATTACATCACCCGGCGCATCCAGGCGCCTGCGAAGGACGGCGAGACGGTGCCGGTCTCCCTGCTCTATCGGCGCGAGACCAAGCTCGACGGCTCCGCGCCATGCCTGTTGTATGGCTACGGCGCTTACGGCAACTCAATGCCCGCCTCCTTCAACACCAACCGGCTCTCGCTCGTCGACCGCGGTTTCGTCTATGCCATCGCCCATATCCGCGGCGGCACGGAAAAAGGCTGGCGCTGGTATCGCGAGGGCAAGCTCACGAAAAAAGAAAACACCTTCACCGATTTCATCGCCGCGGCCGAGCATCTGATCGCCAAGAAATTCGCTTCACCGGAAAAAATCGTGGCGCATGGCGGCTCCGCCGGCGGGCTGCTGATGGGTGCCGTCGCCAATATGCGGCCCGAACTTTTCGCGGGCATCATCGCGGAAGTACCGTTCGTGGATGCGGTCCATACGATGCTGGACGAAACGCTGCCGCTGACGCCGCCGGAATGGCCGGAATGGGGAAATCCGATCACCGACCCGGAAGCGTATAAATTGCTGAAGCGCTATTCGCCCTATGAAAATGTGCGGGCGCAGGATTATCCCGCTCTGCTCGTACTCGCGGGCCTCACCGATCCGCGCGTGACCTATTGGGAGCCGGCGAAATGGGTGGCGAAGCTGCGCGCCTTCAATACCGGCCAGAAGCCGATCTATCTGAAGACCAACATGGATGCGGGCCACGGCGGCGCGGCGGGACGCTTCGACCGGCTTGAGGAAGTGGCGCTGGAATATGTGTTCGCGCTGAAAACCGCAGGGCTGGCCCGAGCATAATCCTTAGCGCGCCGGCTCGTTGAACTGCATGTCAGCATCCATGCCGGTGTTCGACACATGCTCCTGCAATTCCTGGATTGAATCGAAACGCACGGTGCCGATCGGAAGCTCGGCCTCGATCGAGCCGTCGGAATAAAGCGTGTAAGCCATGCCGCCGATAATGCCGGAGCGCACCACGGTCGGCACTGCCGGCGTGCCCCGGTCGCCCGGGTGCTGCTCCTGCTGTCGGCCGCGAGGCGCGGGTGGAGGCGGCGTCTCCTGATAGGCATCCGCGTGAGCGGGAGCGCCCCAATCGTCTTGCGGCACCTGCGGCGCCATGCGGCGGTTGTCAGGCGGCGGAGGCGGCGCGCGGCGTTCGGGCGGCGGCATTCTCCGGTCGTCCTGCGGAAAACGGTCGTCATGCTGCGCTGGAAGCGGCGGCGGCTCGCGGCGGCCCCGCATCGGCTCGCGAGCGGGTTCGCGCGGATCGCGCGGTTCACGGGCTTCGCGTGGCTCACGCTGCTCTCGCGGCGGCTGCATGGGCTGCTCGGGAGCGTGGGCGGGCGGCGGAAGCTGCCGTCCAATCGCCGCCTGCGAGCGGGAAAGCATCTCGATCCGTCGGGAGAGATCCTGCACCGAGCGCAGCAGCAGCGACACACCGATCAGGATAAGACCGCCGACAAAACTGATGGTACCGCTCTGAATCAGCGTGCTGCCCAGCCCTAACCCCTGCGCCCATTCCGGAGCCCCGGCCGCTATACTGGCCAGTCCAGCAAAGACCAGAGAACAGCCAATCACTGTCAACATCTGCGGCATAAGGGACGCTACTCCAGCACTGCTACGAAGTTACACGACGGTTATATAATGCTCCTAATTGCAGCGAACTCAAAATCAGAAAAATCGAACATGGATAAGTGATTGTGGCTACAAGCAATCATCAGCGTCCCGAACCAAGTAGCTAGGATTCGAGTTGAATTTTGCAGGATCGCACTTTCCGGTCCATATAGGCCTACAACCCAATCTCCCCGGAGGAGAAAAAACAATGTCTTTCAGCCTGCCCGACCTTCCTTATTCCCATGACGCGTTGGCGCCTTATATGTCGCGCGAGACGCTTGAGTACCACCACGACAAGCATCACCTTGCTTACGTCAATAATGGCAACAACCTGCTCAAAGGTTCCGGCCTCGAGGGAAAAAGCCTCGAAGAAATCGTGAAGGGTTCGTTCGGCAAGAATGCCGGCCTCTTCAACAATGCGGGCCAGCACTACAACCATCTGCATTTCTGGAAGTGGATGAAGCCGAAAGGCGGCGGCAAGATTCCCGGCGAACTCGAAAAGCAGATCGCCGCGGACCTCGGCTCCGTCGATAAAATGAAGGAAGACTTCATTCAGGCCGGTGTCACCCAGTTCGGCTCGGGCTGGAGCTGGCTTGCGGTGAAGGACGGCAAGATCATCATCTCGAAAACCGCGAACGGTGAAAGCCCGCTCGTGCATGGCGCGACGCCGATCCTCGGCTGCGATGTATGGGAGCACTCCTATTACATCGACTACCGCAACCGCCGGCCCGACTACCTCAAGGCCTTCGTCGAGAACCTCGTAAACTGGGAATATGTGGCCGAGCTGTTCGCAAAGGCGAAATAACGGCCGGCCTAAAAACCACGCTCTTGAACCGGTGGGGTTGCCGGAATGGCGACCCCGCTGGAACAAATACACCTGGAAAGCCCTTATTCCCTGAAGATCGATGCTGCATTGCAGCCAAGCATTTAATCAAACTGCGTTATTTTGCGCCGGAGCGATTGCATAATTTCACCGCAGTTTGATAATTTTATGGATTGTTTAGGGGGCGGGGCACACGCATCGGCAACTGAAGCTGCTGCGGGCTCTTAACGGGCGGGTTGGCGTAAATTTCGATGTCCGAAAAAAGAAATATAGCGCGGTGGCTTACCGCGCCGGGTGATTATGTGTCCGCGGGCCTATTGGTGGCCTTGTTCGGCGTCGCAATTCTCACATTCCGCGATTACGGCCTGGCGTGGGACGACTACGCACACTCCCATTACGGCAAGCTGCTCTTTCAATTTTATGCGTCGGGGATGAAGGACGTTTCCGCCTTTTCCTTCTCCAATCTTTATTTCTATGGCGGCGGTTTCGATCTCGTCGCCGAAGCCCTGCACCGGGCCGGAAAATTCGATCTGTTCGAGACGCGCAGGCTACTGGGCGCGCTTGTCGGCATTGCAGGCCTCGCCATCGTCTGGCGTCTCGCGCGCCGCATCGGCGGCCCTGTCGCCGGCGTCGTCGCCATGACCCTGCTTGCGATCACGCCCGCCTATTACGGCCATATGTTCATCAATTCGAAGGATATCCCCTTCGCCGTGGCCATGGTGTTCCTGCTCTACACGCTGGTCCGCGCCTTCGACGAATATCCAAAACCGCAACCGACCACGATCCTGCTGTTCGGTATCGCGCTGGGGCTGACCGTCGGTACGCGCCTGATCGGCGGCATTGCCGTGATTTACTTCATGGTGGCGGCCGCAGTGCTGCTGCACGGGGAAGCTCAAAAATTCGGTTTCAAGAAAGCGGCGGAACGCCTCGCGGGATTCAGCGGGTGGCTGCTGCTGTCCCTGCCGCTCGCTTATCTCGTGATGGCGTTTGTCTGGCCGTGGGCGGCGGTCAGCCCGCTCAATCCAGTCCGCGCCCTCGCCTATTATTCGAACTTCTGGGAAGCGCCGTGGAAAGAACTGTACGACGGCGTAGCTATACCGATCCCGGACATGCCGCGTTACTACGTGGCGAAGCTTTGCCTGTTGAAACTGCCTGAACTGCTTGTGCTGTTCACGATTTCAGGCGTGATCGGCTGTGGCTTCGCGATCCTCAACCGCAAGATCCCCTGCCGCCGCCGCGCGGTACTGGCGCTGATCGTTTCGGCGGCGACCGTGCCGATCATTTTCACCATCATCACAAAGCCCGTGATGTATAACGGCATCCGGCATTTCCTGTTCGTGCTGCCGCCGCTGGCGGTGCTCGGCGGCCTGGCCGGCGCTTACGTCTTTAACTGGATCAGCGCGCGATCGGAAAACGGCATGAAGTTCGCGGGAGCCGCCTTCGTGATGCTCACCGCCATCAGCGTCTCGCAGCTCGTACGCATCCACCCCTATCAATACGCGCTGTTCAATCATTTCGCGGGCGGCCTTGAAGGTGCCCGCAATCACTACATGCTCGATTACTGGGGACTGGGCTTCAAGGAAGCTTCGGAAGAGCTGCTGGAAAAACTCCAGAAGCAGCATATGCACGCACCCAAGGGCAGAAAGTGGAAAGTCGCGGTCTGCGGGCCGGCGCATACGGTTTCATTCGAGCTTGGCCCGAAATTCGACACGACCTACGACCCGAGGGGAGCCGATTTCGCGCTCTCGCTCGGCACCTTCTATTGCGCGAAACTCGACGCGCCCGTGCTCGCAAAGGCCGAGCGCGAGGGCGTTGTTTTCGCGCGCGCCTATGACCTGCGCGGCAGGACGGTGGCTTCGACCTATACGCCGGCGACGGAATCCGACCGCAAACTCGCGAAGAAAAAAGTACACACTTTCTGGCACGAGCAGAAGACCAACACTGCTGTGAAGCCTGTATCCACCATCTCCCAAACGAGCGAGCAGAAGACGATCGCTATCGGCAAGCCGAAGTAAATTCGCTCCGGCCGTTTCGGCGGTTTATTCCGCCAGCGCCGCCAGAATCCGCGCCCAGGAACGGGTGCCCTTCCGGAACGACGCAAGATCGTATTTCTCGTTCGGCGAATGGATGCGGTCGTCGTCGAGGCCAAAGCCGATCAAAAGCGAATTCATTCCAAGATCGTGCTTGAATGACCCCACGATCGGAATGGAACCGCCGGAGCCTTTCAGCACGGCCGGCCTTCCCCACTCCGCCGCGAGGGCGGCTCTGGCCTTGGCCAGATGCGGAGAGTCGAGCGGCAATTGAAGTGCCGGGCTTGCGCCATGCGAAATGAATTCCGCCGTGCAATCCGCAGGCAATCTCTCTCGCACGAATGCGCGGAAGGCATCGCGTATCTTGATCGGGTTCTGCTCGCTCACCAGCCGGAATGAAACCTTCGCCGTGGCCTTCGCCGGGATCACGGTCTTCGATCCCTCGCCCATGTAGCCGCCGTAGATTCCGTTCACGTCGCAGGTCGGCCGCGACCAGATTTGCTCGAGCGGGTGCCTGCCGCGCTCGCCCGCGGGCTGCTTCAGGCCGAGGTCGCCGAGAAAACTGTTTTGATCGAATGCCAGCGCCTTCCACTGCGCCTGCACTTCGGCATCGAGTTCGCGCACGCCGTCATAAAAGCCGGGGATTGTGATGCGGCCATCCGCATCGTGAATCTCGCCGAGAATACGTGACAGCACCCGGATCGGATTGATCGCGGCACCCCCGAACAGGCCTGAATGCAGGTCGCGGTCGGCGCCCTTGATGGTGACTTCTTCCAGCACCAGCCCGCGCAGCATGGTGGTGACGGCGGGCGTTTCCTCGTCCCACATATCGGTGTCGCAGATCAGCGCCAGATCGGCTTTCAGCTCATCCTTGTGGGCGTCGAGAAACGGCTTCAGCGACGGGCTGCCGGTTTCTTCCTCGCCTTCAAACAGGATGGTCACCGGAAGCGGCAGCGAGCCCTCAACCGCGATAAAGGCGCGACAGGCCTCCAGAAAGGTCATTAGCTGGCCTTTGTCGTCCGCCGAGCCACGGGCGACGATCACCTGCTTGCCGCCGATCTCCACGATGGCCGGCTCGAACGGCTTCGTCTTCCACAGATCGAGCGGATCGGGCGGCTGCACGTCGTAATGGCCATAAAACAGAACATGCGGGCCTGTGCTTCCGCTCCGGCCCTTGGCGTGGGCAACGACCATCGGATGCCCCGGCGTGGGATGAACCTTCGCGCTGAAATTGAGCGCGTCCAGTTCTTCCTTCAGCCAGTTCGCAGCGCGTTTGCACTCATCCTTGTAGGCGGGATCGGTGGAGACGCTTGGAATCCTCAGCAGCCCGAACAGCCGCTCAAGGCTGTTGTCGAGGCCGCCGTCAATGCTCGCGAGTACGCGGTCGAGGGACATAACGGCGCGAACTATCGTGACCGCAGGATGCCACCCAGCGTGCCGCGGATGATCGCGCGGCCGATCGAGCCGCCGACGCTGCCAGCAACGCTTTTGCCGAGTTCGGCTGCGACCTTGCCGGCGACACGGTTTGTGACTGTCCGGGTCACCTCACGCGCGACGGTCTGCGAAGTCGTCAACCTCTCTCCGCGTTTGCGGTTGGTGCCGAAGATCGAGCCGATCATGCCGCCGATGGCTCCGCCAACGCCGCCGCCGGATTCCTCAACTTCGCTTGCATCCGCCGCCTTCTCGTTCGCGCGGCCTTGCAGCTTCTCGTAGGCGGACTCGCGGTCGATGGCCTTTTCGTACTGGCCGCGCACCGAACTGTCCTTGATGACGGACTGGCGCTCCTGTGGCGTGATCGCGCCGACGCGCGCCGAAGGCGGGCGGATAAGCGCCTGTTGCACCATTGCGGGCACGCCGTTGCCTTCGAGAAATGAAACAAGCGCCTCGCCCTTGCCGAGTTCGGTAATCACGCGCTCGGTCTTGATTTTCGGATTCGGCCGGAAGGTTTCGGCGGCGGCTTTCACCGCCTTCTGCTCGCGCGGCGTGTAGGCGCGCAATGCATGCTGCACGCGGTTGCCGAGCTTGGCGAGCACGGTGTCGGGAACGTCGAGCGGATTCTGGGTGACAAAATAAACGCCGACACCCTTGGAGCGGATGAGACGGACGACCTGCTCGATCTTCTGCAACAGCGCCTTCGGCGCCTCGTCGAACAGGAGATGGGCTTCGTCGAAAAAGAACACGGCTTTCGGCTTGTCCACGTCGCCAACTTCGGGAAGCTCCTCGAACAGTTCGGACAGCAGCCAGAGCAGGAAAGTCGAGTAAAGACGGGGGTTTTCCATCAGTTTATCGGCGGCGAGAATGCTGATAACGCCCCGGCCATCGCGGTCCTTGCGCATGAGGTCTTTGATTTCCAGCGCCGGCTCCCCGAAAAACCTGTCGCCGTTCTGGTTTTCCAGCACCAGCAATGCGCGCTGGATGGTGCCGATCGTCGCGGTGGAAACGTTTCCGTATGTTTTGGTGAGGCTGGCGGCATTCTCCGCGATGAACGTCAGCATCGCGCGCAGGTCTTTCAGGTCGAGCAACAGCAAGCCCTGCTCGTCGGCGACGCGGAACGCGATGTTGAGCACACCTTCCTGCGTTTCATTCAGGTCCATGAGCCGCGAAAACAGCAACGGACCCATTTCCGTCACCGTCGCGCGGATCGGATGACCCTGCTCGCCGAACAAATCCCAGAAGATGACCGGAAACTGGTCCGGCTCGTATTTGATCCCGACCTCTTTCGCGCGCTTCAGGATGAAGTCCTGGCCCTGCCCCTCCTGCGAGATGCCGGATAGGTCACCCTTGATGTCGGCGGCAAACACCGGGACGCCCGCATTGGAGAAACCTTCAGCGAGAATTTGCAGCGTGACGGTCTTGCCGGTGCCGGTCGCGCCGGTCACCAGCCCGTGACGGTTCGCAAGATGCAGTTCGAGGTATTCGGGCTTGACGCTCTTGCCTACGAAAATCTTGTCGTCGGTCTTTGCTGCCGCCATCAGGCTCTCCCTTTTCGGACGCCGTTTACTTCTTAGCCCGCTTATAGTCCGCCGTCTCCCGGGTTTCTACCGGTTTGCGCATCGCACAAGCCGATCACTTGAAGCTGTCGAGCCCTTCGAAAATATAAAATCTTTGCGCTTGTGCTGGAGGCCGCAGCTTGCTCAAATTGGCTCGAAAACTACGGAAGCAAATCGATTGTAGCGTCTGACTGCACGGCGGCTCCGGAATTTTTCTGTTGCGCCGAATTCAATCGAACGTTTCGTAGCGGGTTTTGGCGAATTCCGGAGACCCTGATCGGCTCCCGGGGCGCATCACATAAGTTGTGAGTCACGACGGCCCGGACCGCTGCGGATGGCCCGGTGACTGCCGGAAATGTTCGGGATCGGGGCGAATGCAATGAGCTATCCCATCAGCGATATCGAGGGCATTGCCCCCACGATCGCCGAACGGCTCAAGGCCCAGCGCATCCGCACGATGCAGAAGCTGCTTGAGGCGGCGAAAAGCCCGAAAGGCCGCAAGGCGCTCGCCGCGAAAACCGGCGTCGAATGTGCGCGAATCCTGAAATGGGCGAACATGGCCGACATGATGCGCATCAAGGGCGTCGGCGAGGAATATTCGGAACTGCTGGAAGCCGCCGGTGTCGATACGGTCCGCGAACTGAAATACCGCAACCCGAAGAATCTGGCGGAAGCAATGGCTGAGGCGAACAAGGCGCGCAAGCTTGTAAGGGTCGTTCCGAGCGAGCAAATGGTGGCCAAGTGGATTGCGCAGGCCAGATCGCTCCCGATGAAGATCACCTATTGATCGATAGATTCATTCAGCATCCCGTTTGATGCGGATTCCTGACCGGCCTTGCAATTTCACGCGCCCGGTCAGATAACCGCCTTCGGTTGCATTTAGATGCTGCATCAAAATCCCATTCGTTCCCTTGACGCGCGCGGTGTGAAATTGCCGCTCGGTCCCCGCACGCTCATCATGGGAATTATCAACGTAACGCCGGATTCATTTTCGGACGGCGGATCCTATGCGGATTCGAAAGCCGCGATGGCGGCCGGACTTCAACTTGTGAAGGAAGGCGCTGACATGATCGATGTCGGCGGAGAATCGACACGGCCCGGCCACCAGGAAATTTCCATTGAAGAAGAAATTTCTCGCGCGCTTCCGGTAATCGAAGGGCTCGTGGAAAAGATTTCCGTTCCGGTTTCGATCGACACCTATAAAGCGAAGGTCGCGGAGCGCGCCCTGCTGGCTGGGGCGAAGATCGTGAACGACGTCTGGGGCTTGCAGCGCGATCCCGACATCGCCAAAGTGGTTGCCGCGTTCGAGGCCGCTGTCGTTATCATGCATAATCGCGAAGGCATCGACGCCTCGCTGGATATTGTGGAAGAGATGCGTGCTTTCTTTGGCCGCTCTCTTGAGCGCGCGAGCAAGGCGGGCATCCGCGAGGACCGGATTGTGCTCGATCCGGGCATCGGTTTCGGAAAATCCCCGGAACAAAATCTGTCAGCACTTAAACGGCTTGGGGAATTACAGAATTTCGGCTATCCAATTTTACTGGGCGTGTCGCGAAAATCCTTCATCAACCGGCTATATCCATCCGAGCCAAAGGAACGCTTGCCCGGAAGCATCGCCGCCAACAGCGCCGGCGTTCTTACGGGCGCTGATATTATCAGAGTTCACGATGTCGCCGCGCATGTGCAGGCCATGCGTGTAATTGATGCAATCCGAGGAGTGCCCGCTGATGCAAGGTGAAATTGAAGTCATCGGCCTCGTCATTTTCGGCCGCCATGGCGTGAACAAGGCCGAGGAAGAACTCGGCCAGCGTTTCATTATGGATTTGCACCTGCGATACGACATGCGCGAAGCGGCAAAATCCGACCGCATCGCGGACTCCGTCGATTACGGAGAGGTTGTCGCGGTGGCCGAAGCGGCTTTCCGCGACAAGCGTTTCTATCTGATCGAGGCCGTGGCTTCGCATATCGCCGGCGCGATCCTCGCCCATTTTTCGAAGATCGACCTTGCCCGCGTGACCGTGCGCAAGCCGTCCGCGCCAGTGCCAGCGGTGATCGACCATGTTTCGGCGACGGTGACGCGCAAGCGCGATGGCTGAGGTCTTCATCGCGCTCGGCAGCAATCTCGGCGACCGGAAGAAAAATCTCGCCCATGCCCGCGCCGCCATGCGGCGCATGGGCATTTCGCTGAAAGCCGTCTCATCGATTTATGAAACGGAGCCTTGGGGGCCGGTGAAGCAGAGCCGCTATCTCAATCAGGTCATTCGCGGCGGCACAGAACTCACCCCCTATGCGCTCTTGCGGGCATTGCGCCGGATCGAAACTTCACTCGGCCGCGACCGCCGGAAAGAACAGCGCTTCGGCCCGCGCACGATGGACCTCGACATTCTGCTGTACGAAGGCGTGCGTCTCACAACCAAAGTGCTCCACATTCCACACCCGCGCATGTTGCAACGGGCTTTCGTGCTGGTGCCGCTCAACGAGATCGCGCCACATATGGTTGTCAACGGCATACCCGTACGCTCGGCTCTGGCGCGGGCGGGAATTACGGGCGTTGTGCGGCTAGAGAACGGCAACTAAGCCAGACAAAGCGCGGTTGGCGCTAGCGCTCGCCCGTGGCACTTTGGGCGAAATACAACGCAACGCCAGACCATAACGAGATGACCGGACTTCCGCTCGCTTCAGAATTTCCGCCGGCAAGGCGCGAGGATTGGCTCGCGCTGGTTGAGAGGGCGTTGAAGGGCGCGCCTTTCGGGACGCTCGTCTCCAAGACCTATGACGGGCTGCGGATTGAGCCGCTTTACGAGCGCGCGAAGGATGCGAAAGCGGTGGCGGGACGCGCGCCGGGAACGCCCTGGCAAGTCATCCAGCGCGCCGATCATCCCGATGCCGCCATCGCCAATAAGGAAGCGCTGCATGATCTGGAAAACGGCGCGGCCGGCCTCTCCCTGATTTTCGCGGGCGCGCCTTCGGCGAACGGTTATGGCCTTGCGGAAGTGGATGAGAAGACGCTGTCGCGCCTGCTGGAAAATGTCTGGCTTGATGCCGTCTCCATTCGCCTCGACGCACGGCCGCGCGTGTTCAAGGCGGCGAAGTCCTTTCTCAAGGTTACGGAAACGCGCGGAATTGAAATTTCAAAACTCGACGTGGCGCTTGGCATCGATCCGCTCGGCGCGCTTGCCGCACTGGGCGGAATTCCCGAATCCGCGAATGAGGGAATTGCGAAGCGCGCGGATTTTGCTGCCTCGCTTGTGAAGCGTGGATTTCGCGGACAGACATTCATCGCCGATGGAAGACCGATACACGACGCCGGCGGATCAGAGGCGCAGGAGCTGGCGTGGGTCGTTGCCAGCGCGGTCACCTATCTTCGCGCCATGGAGAAAGCCGGGCTTTCGCTCGATCAGGCGAGCGCGCAGATCGCATTTCTCCTGTCCGCCGATGCGGACCAGTTTCTGACCATGTCAAAATTCCGCGCGCTGCGAAAACTCTGGGCGCGCGTGGAAGAGGCGAGCGGACTGACGCCGAAACCTATCAAACTCCACGCCGAAACCGCTTGGCGCATGATGACCAGGCGCGATCCGCATGTGAACTGGCTCCGCTGCACCATTGCCGCGTTTTCAGCGGGACTTGGCGGCGCGGACAGTGTCAGCGTGCTGCCGCACACCGCCGCGCATGGATTGCCCGACCGTTTCGCGCGCCGTATTGCCCGCAACCTGCAATTGCTTTTGATCGAGGAATCCAATCTGCACCGCGTGGACGATCCGGCTGCGGGTTCGGGCGCGATTGAGGATTTGACCGAGAAACTCTGCGCGACAGCGTGGAAACAGTTTCAGGAAATTGAAGCAGCGGGTGGCGCATACGCCGCGCTCGATAAAGGCCTGATCCAGAAACAGGCCGCCGCCGTGCGCGAACAGCGCATCAAGGCCGTTAAAGACGGCAAAGACCCTCTGATCGGCGTTACGGTGTTCAGGAATTCGAAAGAACTGCCGGTGGATGTGCTGGACGCGCGGCGCATCAGCCTTCCACCCATGAAGCCCGCCGTTCAAGTGGAACCACTGCCGCGTATCAGGCTGGGTGAGCAGTTCGAATGAAATGCACCGCGTGCTATAATGAAATCGCGAGGAAAGCCCGATGACCCGGCTGCCCGATTTCACCAAGACCGAATGGCGCGCGCC
>CAZUJE010000028.1:19853-25769 GCA_964620215.1 uncultured Hyphomicrobiales bacterium | reverse complement strand
CATGACCGGCGATCTCGTGAAGGCGATGATCCATTGCGGGAAGCCGGTGATTTCCGCGGTGGACGGCATCTGCGTCGGTGCCGGCGCAATTCTGGCAATGGCATCCGACATGCGGCTGGCGACGCCGGAAGCAAAGACCGCTTTTCTGTTCACGCGCGTCGGGCTTGCGGGCTGCGACATGGGCGCGAGCGCGATGCTTCCACGCATTATCGGACAGGGCCGCGCCGCTGAACTGCTTTACACCGGCCGTACCTTCAGCGCGGAGGAAGGCGAGCGCTGGGGCTTCTACAACAAGCTTGTCGAGCAGAAAGCGCTGGAAGGTGTCGCGCTCGCGCTCGCGCATCAGCTTTCTCTTGGGCCGACTTTCGCGCACAGCATCACCAAGACGCAGCTCAATCAGGAATGGTCGATGACGCTCGACCAGGCCATCGAGGCGGAAGCGCAGGCGCAGGCGCTCTGCATGCAGACCAAGGATTTCGAACGCGCCTACAAGGCATTCGCCGCGAAACAGAAGCCGGTATTCGAGGGCAACTAATGGCGGACAGCAGTTTTCTCAACTGGCCGTTTTTCGAGGATCGCCACCGCAAGCTGGCGGCGGAGGCCGAGCGCTGGTGCGAAAAAAATCTGCCGGTCGATCACAGCAATGTGGATACTGCCTGCATCGAGCTTGTGAAAAAACTTGGCCGCGA
Organism: uncultured Hyphomicrobiales bacterium; assembly: GCA_964620215.1. GTDB lineage: Bacteria > Pseudomonadota > Alphaproteobacteria > Rhizobiales > Xanthobacteraceae > JAUSIF01. The sequence continues at coordinate 25,080 of CAZUJE010000028.1, read as the reverse complement.
TAGCTGGCTCACGCACACCGCGCCTGAATCCACTGATGCGAAGCTCGACGTCCGCACGCTTTGCCTGATGCGGGAGACGCTCGCGCGCCATGACGGCCTCGCGGATTTTTCCTTCGCGATGCAGGGGCTTGGCGCGGGTGCGATCACATTTTTCGGCAACAGCGAACAAAAAGAGTGGCTGAAAAAAACGCGCAAGGGCGAAGCCATTGCGGCTTTCGCGCTGACGGAGCCGAAGTCTGGCTCCGATGTCGCGAACATCGCACTCGCCGCGAAACGCGATGGCGACTCCTATATCCTCGACGGCGAAAAAACGCTGATCTCGAACGGCGGCATCGCCAGTTTCTACATCACCTTCGCGCGCACGGGGGAAGCGCCCGGCGCCAAGGGGCTGTCGGCTTTCATTGTGCCCGCTGATCTGAAGGGATTGTCAGTCGCGGAACGTATCGACGTGATCGCACCGCATCCGCTGGCACGCATCGCGTTCAAGAACGCGCGCATTCCGGCGAGCGCCATGGTCGGCAAGCCGGGCGAAGGCTTCAAGATCGCGATGGCGACGCTCGATGTATTCCGCACAACGGTAGGTGCTGCGGCTCTCGGCTTTGCGCGCCGCGCGTTGGAAGAATCCATCAAGCGCGCGAAGGAGCGCGAACTGTTCGGCGCGCCGCTGGCTGAACTTCAAATCGTACAGGCGCAGCTGGCGGAAATGGCGCTCGATGTGGATGCGGCCGCTCTGCTTGTTTACAGAGCCGCATGGGCGAAAGACATGGGTGCCCCACGCGTCACCCGCGAGGCGGCGATGGCAAAACTGTTTGCCACCGAACGCGCGCAGCGGGTCATCGATAAAGCCGTGCAGATCCACGGCGGCGATGGCGTGCGGCGCGGGCATATCGTGGAAAGTCTCTATCGCGAAATCCGCGCGCTCCGCATCTATGAGGGCGCGTCGGAAGTGCAGAAAGTCGTCATCGCAAGACAGGTTCTGTCGGAGACGTAAGATGCTTGGCCCCTCCGGACATATCGACAGCTTCACCCGCGACAATCTTCCGCCGTCCGATCAATGGCCGGAAATTTTGCTGAAGGGATTCGATTATCCGGAATTTCTGAACGCCGGCGTCGAACTCACCGACAGGCTGGTGGCGCAGGGCTTCGGCGACCACACCGCGCTGATCGGCAATGGACGCCGCCGCACTTATAAGGAACTGTCGGACTGGACCAACCGCATCGCCCACGCGCTCGCCGAAGACTACGGCGTGAAACCGGGCAATCGCATCCTGATCCGCTCCGCCAACAATCCGGCGATGGTGGCGTGCTGGCTCGGCGCCACCAAGGCCGGCGCCGTCGTGGTCAACACGATGCCGATGTTGCGCGCGGTTGAACTCACGAAAATCGTGGACAAGGCGGAAATCGCCCTCGCCCTTTGTGACACGCGGCTGATGGACGAGCTTGTCGCCTGCGCGAAGGATTCCAAATTTCTCAAAAAAGTGATCGGCTTCGACGGCACCGCCAATCACGACGCGGAGCTGGACCGCATAGCGCTCTCGAAAGACGTGCGCTACCAGGCGGTGAAGACCGGGCGCGATGACGTGGCGTTGCTCGCCTTCACTTCTGGAACGACGGGAGAGCCTAAAGCCACGATGCATTTCCACCGGGACTTGCTGATTATCGCCGATGGCTATGCGAAGGAAGTTTTGAAGGTCACGCCAGACGATATTTTCGTCGGCTCGCCGCCCCTAGCCTTCACATTCGGACTGGGCGGGCTTGCGATTTTTCCACTGCGTTTTGGCGCGACGGCAACGCTGCTGGAAAACGCTTCGCCCGCGAACATGATCGAGATCATCGAGACCTATAAGGCGACGATTTCGTTCACCGCACCGACAGCTTACAGGGTGATGCTGGCGGCGATGGAAAAAGGCGCTGACCTCTCCTCGCTGCGCGCGGCCGTATCTGCTGGCGAGACGCTGCCCGCGCCCGTGTTCGAGGACTGGACGAAAAAAACCGGCAAGCCGATTTTGGACGGCATCGGCTCGACGGAACTGCTGCATATTTTCATCACGAACCGGTTTGGCGACGCGCACGCGGCCTGCACCGGAAAGCCGGTCAGCGGCTACGAGGCGAAGATCGTCGATGAGGAAATGAAAGAAAAACCGCGCGGCGAAGTGGGCAAGCTCGCGGTGCGCGGGCCGACCGCCTGCCGCTATCTTGCCGACAAGCGCCAGCGCGATTACGTCCGCGATGGCTGGAACATCACCGGCGACGCCTTCATTCAGGACGCGGACGGCTATTTCCATTTCGCCGCGCGCTCGGACGACATGATTATTTCGTCGGGTTACAACATCGCCGGGCCGGAAGTGGAAGCCGCCTTGCTCGCCCATGCCGACGTGAAGGAATGCGCCGTCATCGGCATCGCCGACGAGGAGCGCGGCCAGATCGTGCAGGCGCATGTGGTGCTGGTTGAAGGCGTCATCGGCGACGCCGCCACCGTCAAAAAATTGCAGGACCATGTGAAGGCGGTGATCGCGCCCTTCAAATATCCGCGCTCGGTGAAATTCATCGACGCCTTGCCGAAAACCCAGACCGGAAAAATTCAGCGCTTCCGGCTGCGGCAAGCCGCCAGGTAACGGAGTAACAATGATCCGACAAATTCTCCATCCAAAAAACTGGAAACCCGCGAAAGGCTATGCCAACGGCATCGCCGCCGAAGGACGGCTCGTGTTTGTCGCGGGCCAGATCGGATGGAACGCGGAGCAGAAATTCGAAAGCCGGGATTTCGTCAAGCAGACGCGGCAGGCGCTGGAGAATATCGTTGCCATCGTCGCGGAAGCCGGCGGCAGGCCGGAACACATCACGCGGCTCACCTGGTACGTCACCGACAGGAAGGAATATCTCGCGCGGCTCGGCGAGATCGGCGAGGCCTACCGCGCGGTGATGGGGAAAAATTTCCCCGCGATGACGATGGTGCAGGTGGTGGCGCTGGTGGAAGATGACGCGCTCGTGGAGATCGAGGCCAACGCCGTTGTTCCTAAATAAAAGGCCGGCGAATTCGCCGGCCTCAAGTCGTCTCGGGAGGAACTAGTCCGGGCAGCTCACACGGTCCGGGACCGTGGCGGCCTGTAGCGCCACCTTCTTTGGAGCGGCGACCGGTTTCGCATAGGCCGATTTCTTCCATTCGACCATGTAATAGAGGCCAAGCCGCGCGCCCGCGATGATCGAGGCGATGGCGATGAAGGAAGTCAGCGAAAGCGTGGAGACGCCGGTGACGCCCTGACCAATGGTGCAGCCAAGCGCGGTGACGCCGCCAAAGCCCATCATCACGCCGCCAACGATGCCGCGGCCAAGATGGCCGACGTCACGCGCCCCGATGATCTTGAACGCACCGGCATAGAGCGCGGCGAGGAACGAACCGAATACGACGCCAAGCACTGCGCCGATGGCGAAGTCTGGTTTCAGGCCGCTTGAGATCATCGCATAGAGCAGCGTGTCGCCAAGCGGCGCCACAAAGGTGAAAGACTCGATGCGGCGGTCTTCAAAAGAATCAAAACCGATGATTCCGGTCGCCCACCAGCCAAGCACAATCAGCGCGCCAACCGCCACTCCCGTCAGCGCATAACGCGGCGCCTGACGAAAGCCTTTGTGATTGAAAGCGATCACGAGCAGAAGAAGCGCGATGATTCCGGCAGCGAGGGCCGCGGATGTGCCGGTGACACCGAAGAGTTCAGTGATGCGCTGGGACTTGCCGGCGATCGTGGTTCCAAGCGTGTTCGTTAGATTGAGACGCACATTTCCGAACAGTCCGCGCAGCGTCATCATGGCGCTGACCGCCATCACGAAAAATACGACGAGTGCCCGCAGGTCGCCGCCGCCGATACGGCGCAGCGTACCGAGACCGCAGGTGCCGACGAGCGCCATGCCGAAGCCAAAGATGAGGCCACCGATGATGGCGCCGCCCCATTCAACGCGGGAGCCGGTGTAGATCGAGCGGGAGAGATCGAGCCCACCCCAAAGTTCGAGCGCATGCACGCCAGCGATCGCGACCGCCACCGCGACGATCCAGGAACGCAGCCGGCGGCTGTCGCCGGAATAGGTCGCGTCTTCCAGCGCGCCGAATGTGCAGAAGCGGCCGAGGCGCACGACGAAGCCCAGTGCGATGCCGAGCGCCAGACCCAGTGCCAGACGGAGAATATATGGTTCGCTGAAATCGATCATTGTCTTACTCCCGGCGCCCGGCCCTGAGCCCGGCGCCTGCCACCCTTATTTTTTGCGTTGAGCGTTGCAGAATGAATCGTAAAGCGCGCCGATGATCTTGCGGACCTCGGGGCGCGAGAGCGAATAGTAGATGTTCTTGCCGTCGCGGCGCGTGTCCACGAGATTGTCCGCGCGCAGGCGCGCGAGCTGTTGCGAGACGGCGGGCTGGCGCAGGTCGAGAATTTCCTCGATTTCGGAAACCGACTTTTCGCCTTCCGCCAGCATGCAGAGAATGACGAGGCGCGCTTCGTGTGAAAGCGCTTTCAAAAACTCAGCCGCGTCGCGCGCATTGTCCATCAGCAAGTCGATGTCGACGTCCGGCTTCTTCGGTTTGCGGGGAGCGAGCGCGGATGACTTCATGGGACAGCCCCTACAATTCCCCAAGGGAATTTCGTGCCCCTGTATTTAATTACACTTCACATCTGGCACAAGTAAAAAAACACAAATTCACATCGGATGGATGCTTATTATACAATATATGAATGTGTTACTGCCCTGCTTGCTCTACAAGCCGCTCCAGCTGGCCCCAAAAGAAGTGTTCTCCGGCATATCCTTCGATCCGGCCAAGCTCCCGGCCCTGATCGACCAGAACAAAAGTCGGCGTGAAACGAACCGGCACCTTGAGCTGGGGCCAGTCTTTCCGGCCGCCGTACAAATCCACATGCCGCAATGTGAATTTCTTGCCAATGTCAGTCTTGGGATAGATCGGGCCGATGGTCCGGTCCCACGTTGCGCACCACGGGCAGCCGGCCTGCCGGAACATAAGAAGCTCCGCGGCCGCCGCGGGCAACGCGCACAGCGTCAGCGCAGTGATGAGAGCGAACACGCGAATTTGCATGGTGATTTATAGCCGTTGATGGAGCCCCGCTTTATATATGCATCGCGGCCGGTTACACTTGCAAGAAATTGAATATAGGAATCCCGCATGATTTCGAGGCGCGCGCTGATCGCTTCTCTCGCCGCTGGCGCCGTGGTTCCGGCCCTTCGC
>CAZUJE010000028.1:0-19753 GCA_964620215.1 uncultured Hyphomicrobiales bacterium | reverse complement strand
GAGGTGACGCGATTGCAGGGCGTGATGAAGCCGCCGCAATTTCTTGCGGCGTTTCGCTATGTGGCGGAAAAGGCCTACGAGAAAACCAGCCTGTCCGATTACCTGAAGGCGAATAGCTAGGGTCAGCCGACCTTCAGATACCCGTATCCCTTGGCCTGCAACTCCGCGACGGTGGCAACACCGGACGGCACGAATTTCAGGTAATCGCCGTCGCGTGTCTTCGCCATATCGATCTTGTTCAGCTTGTAAGTGATCTCGCAGAGATAGGCCTCGACACCATATTTCGTGAGACCGACGAACCGTTGATACAGTTCCTCGTTCACCGTTTCCTTTTCCCATTGAGTGTCCGATAAATCCTTCAGGAAGAATTTAAGTCCGGCACCGTGGGCAACGATGACAAGCTTCACCTTAAACGGATCGAACTCGTAGACAGACAGATGATTGTTCATGTTGCGCAGTAACTGCCCGAAACGCTGCGGATCGCCGAAGTCGCAGTGATAGAGGCAAGCAACGTCGGTTTCCTTTTTCACCGTGCTCATATTCAGCTTCCCGGGAGCCGCCGAAACCGCGGTGGTACCGAGCGCCGCGCCACCGAGCGCAAGCGTGCCGAGAAAATTCCGTCTGCTGGTCAGGCTCATGGACTTCACTCCTTCTCGCGCGTGAGCAGTATAGCTGAAACTGAAAACGCCGGCGGAGTATCCCGCCGGCGTAATGTTCATTTATTGACCGGACTTTCCGGATCCATCAGCAGCGCCACCGCGTCCTTGATCTGATCTATGGTCAGCACTTTGTTCGTGCCGAAGCGCGGCATGTTGGAGCACGGAAAAGCGGAGTGACCGTTGTAGATTTTTTCGTAGGCGATTTTCGCCTCCGCTTCCTTGAAGTCACGCAGCTTGCCGTATTGCTGAAGGCTCGGGCCGACCGTGCCGAAACTCAGTTCTTTTGCGCTGAGCTGATGGCAGGCGTAGCAGTTGCCGCCATTCTCGCGCGCCGCTGGGTAATCGGTGAAACGCATCCCGTAACCTGATTGCGCCAGCGCCTCGCCTTTCTTCCAGTTGCCGATGAATTTTCCGTCGGCCGGATATTCGATCGTGGCGCGCTCGCGCTTCATGATTGCGTCGGCCTGCGCCTTGGACGGATTGTTGCCGGTCGCCGAGCAGGCTTTCATCGTTTCGTCTTGGGTCAAACGAGGCGCCCAATCTTCCGGCGCGCCGGGAAACGCCTTCTTGATCGCGGCATCGGCCTTCGCGGGATCGACCGCGGGCTTTTGCTGCTGGGAGAAAGCGGCGGAAGCGACAGCGACGGAAAAAGCCGCAATGAGGAGTGTCGTTTTTTTCATATCCATATTCCTCAACGCTTCAGGCCGGGGGCATTGATCTCGCCGCCCTCGGCATTCTTGGTGAGATAGGCGATCAAGGCGGTGCTGACGTCGGAGCCCATTTCAAGTTCGGGCATCCGCATCTGCCAGTAACAGTCATACATGCGGTGCTGCATGGTCATGACGTGGGTGGAGGACACGCGATAGGCCGGCCACTCGCCGACGACTTTCTTCGCCGCTTCCTTGTTTTCAAGATACGGCAGGCCTTGCAGGCGGATGCGCAGCCCTTCCGCTGCGTGGCAGGTCGAGCAGGAGAAATCGAACGGACCCGAACGGCGATGGAAAAGGTTTTCGCCGAGCGCCACGACTTCCTTTTCCTGCGGCTTGTCAAACTTGGCCGCGAATTTCATGCCGGAAGATTTGCTCGATATATAGGTGGCTATGGCGCCAAGTTCTTTTACCGGTGCGCCGCCGCCCGGATGGATACGCCGCACGACTTCGGCCCGCTTGAAGCCTTGCAACTGCTCCATGCACCAGAGCAGCCGCGCTTCCACATCCATCACCTGCTTGGCGTCATCGAAATAGCGCGGCAGTTCGGCGAAGGCGCCATCGACCACGCCCGCACCCTTGCCGAGATCGCATTTTTCAAGGCTGACCTTGTTCGGGCCGCGCGCCGTCTTCCAGAGCGCTTCGCCGCGGTCGGCATCCAGAAGTCCCGGATTGCTCCATGGGTCTTCGCGCAGCATCTGGCGATATTTTTCGATGGCTTTTTCAGTTTCGGCGTCCTGCGCCTGAACTGAATGAGCGGCGAAAAAAGCCGCGCAAGCGGCAACAATCAAAATCGAAAATCGGGCTCGCACGGTTTTCCTCCCGTTTATTGCTGGCTGGCGGACTTGCGTCCTTCCGGCTTTTATTTCCCCCGGAAAAACCGGCGGAATGCCAACCATACATGCCTCCGTGGAGATGGAAAGGTGGAGAGCTACTTTCGGCGGATGGAATCTTGTTGCCAGCGAGCAGGCATTCGATTTACACTTATCGAGAACTGAATATGTCTCGCGGTCCACGCGAGCGTGAGGAAGCGCCGAATGACATTCACAGGTGGAACTGTGAAATTCCGCCTGCCTGGAGCATTTAGCCTCTCCTCATTTTGATTTGCGTGCGGGTCCACTATATTGGACTGAACAGCCGTATAGGGCGCAGGAGAGAGACTATGAATCTTACATTCGACCGCCGGCAGGTGCTGGTTCTTGGCGCGGGTTGCGCGCTTACCGGCATTGTGGGCGTGGACTTCGCGTCCGCCCAGGGCAAGAACGACATCAGCGAAGTGATCGGCAAATTCACCGGCGGCAAGACGCCGGTAGCGGGCCGCGTGAAGCTCGATGTCCCCGAGATCGCGGAAAACGGCAATACCGTTCCGATGACGGTTTCGGTCGATAGCCCGATGACGGCGAAAGACTATGTGCAGGAAGTGCTCGTGGTCGCCGACGGCAATCCGCGCGCGGGCGTCGCTACATTCCGCTTTGGACCGGCTACCGGCGTTGCCGAAGCCAATACGCGCATCCGGCTCGCCAGCACCCAGAACATCACCGCGGTCGCGAAAATGAGCGACGGCAACTTCTTTTCGGTGACCAAGGAAGTGAAGGTCACCATCGGCGGATGCGGCGGCTGACGCGCAGCGCCTAACAGGATTCAGGAGATTTCGATGGCTGAAGTTAAACCGCGCATCAAGCTCGACAAGAAAGAAGCGAAGAAGGGCGACGTCGTCGAGGTGAAGGCGCTCGTCTCGCACATCATGGAAACGGGCCAGCGCAAGGACCGCGAAGGCAAGGTGATCCCGCGCAAGATCCTCAACAAGTTCACCTGCACGGTGAACGGCAAGGAAGTGTTCTCGGCGGATTTTGAACCGGCCGTCTCGGCGAACCCGTATATCCAGTTCAAGTTCAAGGCCGAGGAATCCGGCCCGGTCGTGCTGACCTGGCTTGACGACGATGGCTCCAAGATCGTCGGCGAAGACACGATCAAGGTGAGCTGAGCACCCGCTCCGGCGGTGACACGGAGCGTTCGATGATTTCAAGGCGCGACTTTGTCCAGCTTGCCGCGGCGACCGCGGCAATTCTTCCCGCTGGATGGAGCCGCGCCTTCGCGCAGCAGAAGCTCACGCAGGCTGAGCTTCTGAAATTCGACGCCATCGGCAACGTGACGCTCGTTCATGTCGCCGACATTCACGGGCAACTGATCCCGATTTATTTCCGCGAACCCTCAATGAACCTGGGGGTCGGCGAAGTGAAAGGGCTTGTCCCTCACCTCACCGGCAAAGCATTGCTCGGCAAATACAAGATTCCGGCGGGCTCCGCGCAGGCGCACGCCCTCACCTATGACGATTTCGCGGCACTCGGAAAAACCTACGGCAAGCTCGGCGGACTCGACCGCATTGCCACGGTGGTGAAGTCGATCCGCGCGGAACGCGGAGAACGCACTGTATTCCTGGACGGCGGCGATACCTGGACCAACAGCTACACCGCCTTGCAGACCAAGGGGCAGGACATGGTCGATTGCATGTCCCTGCTGAAGCCGGACGCGATGACCGGCCATTGGGAATTCACGCTTGGCGCGGAGCGCGTAAAGCAGATCGCCGACAAGCCCGGCTTTCCATTCCGTTCCCATAACGTTCGCGATAACGAGTGGAACGAACCTGCTTTTAAATCCACTGCATTTGTCGAACGCGGCGGTGTGAAGATCGCAATCATCGGTCAGGCGTTTCCCTATACGCCAATCGCCAATCCGCGCTGGATGATTCCGAAATGGTCTTTTGGAATCAGGGAAGAAGATTTGCAGGCGAATGTGGAGAAGGCGCGCAAAGCGGGTGCCAGCCTGGTCGTTCTCCTCTCCCACAACGGTTTCGACGTGGACCGCAAGCTTGCATCGCGCGTGAGCGGCATCGACGTGATCCTGACCGCACATACGCATGACGCGCTGCCGGATGTGGTGAAAGTCGGAAAGACGCTGCTGGTCGCTTCCGGCAGCCACGGAAAGTTTGTTTCACGGCTCGATCTTGAAGTGCGCAACGGCGAGGTCAAGGATTTCCGTTTCAAGCTGATCCCGATTTTCTCCGATGCGATTGCGCCCGACGCCGAGATGGCCGCGCGAATCAAGAAAATCCGCGAGCCGCATGAAAAAATGCTGCGGGAGAAAATCGGCAGCGCGCAAAGCGTTCTCTACCGGCGCGGCAATTTCAACGGCACATTGGATGACGTGATCTGCGACGCGCTGATTGCCGAGCGCGATGCCGAGATCGCGCTGTCGCCGGGTTTCCGCTGGGGCAATTCGCTGCTGCCGGGGCAGGACATCACCCGCGAGGACATCTACAACGCCACCGCCATCAGCTATCCCAATGTCTACCGGATGCAGATGACCGGCGCGCGGCTGAAGGAAATATTGGAGGACGTCGCCGACAACCTGTTTAATCCCGATCCCTACTACCAGCAGGGCGGCGACATGGTCCGCGTCGGCGGCCTCTCCTACACGATCGACATCAACAGGAAGATCGGCGGTCGCATCTCCAACCTCGTGCTTTCGCGGAAAGGCCAGAAGCTCGACCCCGCGAAGGAATACACGGTCGCGGGCTGGGCCAGCGTGAATGAAAACACCGAAGGCCCGCCGATCTGGGAAATCGTCACCAATCACATCAAGAAAAAGGGCGTTGTGAGCCCGCGCGAATCCGCCAATGTGAAAGTGGTGGGAAGCTAGGGAAGGTAAATTTTTTTAGCTCGACATATGCAAGTTCTTGCATGATTGTGGAGCCTCGAAGGAGCGAGCCATTGATGCGGAAAGACCCTCTCCGGCGAGAACCAGATCCGTCGCGCAGGCTTTTCCTGTGGCGCAGCCTGACGATGGGCGGTGCGGCGATTGCGGCCGGCAGCGGCATCGCACCGGGTGCCGGCAATCCCGACAACCAGCCGCCGAACATTCCCGACTGGTCGCGCAGCCTCGGCGAAGGTGTCGCCGTGCGCAGCTACGGCAAGCCGTCCGAGTTTGAGAAGAATGTGATCCGACGTGACGTGGAATGGCTGACCGCCTCGCGCGAAAGTTCGGTGAGCTTCACGCCGTTGCACGCGCTGGATGGGAATATTACTCCGAACGGATTGCTGTTCGAGCGGCATCATTCCGGCATCGCGGAAGTCGATCCCGCCGATTACCGGCTGATGCTGCATGGCCTCGTGGACAAGCCGCTGATGTTCACGATTGACGATATCAAACGCATGCCGCGCGTGAACCGTCCATATTTCTGCGAATGCGCGGCCAACTCCGGCATGGAATGGCGCGGCGCGCAGCTCGACGGCTGCCAGTACACGCACGGCATGGTTCATTCGGTGATGTACACCGGCGTCACACTGAAAACGTTGCTCGACGAAGCGGGACTGAAACCAAACGCGAAGTGGCTTTTGCTCGAAGGTGGTGACGCCGCCGCGATGACGCGCTCGCTGCCGCTGCAAAAGGCACTCGACGACGTGCTCATTGCTTACAGAATGAACGGCGAAATGCTCTACCCGGAAAACGGCTATCCGGTGCGCGCGGTCATTCCCGGCTGGGAAGCGAATATGTGGGTGAAGTGGCTGCGCCGCATCGAAGTCGGCGACCAGCCATGGCATCACCGCGAGGAAACCTCGAAATACACGGACCTTTTGGAGAACGGCAAAGCACGGCAATTTACATATGTGATGGACGCGAAATCCGTCATCACCAATCCGAGTCCACAGGCGCCGCTCAATCACAAATCAGGATTCACGGTTCTGTCCGGCATTGCTTGGTCGGGGCGCGGAAAAATCCAGCGCGTGGATGTTTCACTCGACGGTGGCCGTAACTGGCAGACCGCACGCATCGACGGGCCTATCTGGGACAAGGCGCTGGTGCGCTTCTATTACGAGTTCGACTGGGACGGGCGCGAGTTGCTGATCCAGTCCCGCGCGATGGACGAAACCGGCTATGTGCAGCCGACGAAGAACGAACTGCGCAAAGTGCGCGGCGTCAATTCGATCTATCACAACAATGGAATCCAGACCTGGCATGTCTTGAAGAGCGGAGCGGTTGAGAATGTCGAAGTTTCCTAGGACATTCGCGCTGCTCGGCGCACTGCTGCTCGCGGGACTCACATTCGCGGGCGCGCAATTTTTCCAGAGCGGTGCAAGTTTCGCGCAAGCGCAAAAGGCCAAACCGAAACCGCTCGGCATCGGCCGCGAGGCGAAGCCGGAAGAAATCGCCGGCTGGGACATCGACATCCGCCCGGACGGTCAGGGACTGCCGCCCGGTAAAGGTACGGTGAAAGAAGGCGAGCCGATTTATGTGGAGCGTTGCGCCTCCTGCCACGGCGAGTTCGGCGAGAGTGCCGGACGCTGGCCGATTTTGAGCGGTGGCTCTGGGTCGCTCGCGAGCCACGATCCGGTGAAGTCGGTCGGTTCCTACTGGCCTTATGCGTCCACGCTGATCGACTATATCCGCCGCGCCATGCCCTATGGCGCATCGCAAACACTCACCAATGACGAGCTTTATGCGGTGACCGCTTATGTGCTTTATTTGAACGACGTGATTAAGGACGAGAAATTCGAGCTGAACGACAAGAACTTTGCTTCGATCAAGCTTCCGAACCAGACGAATTTCACCGAAGATGACCGGGAAAAAACGGAGCGCGCATTCTGGCGCAAAGACCCATGCATGAAGAATTGCGCTGCCGGTCAGGCACAAGTCACAGGCCGCGCGCGTATAATCGACGTGACGCCGGAAACGGGCAAAAGCCCGAAAGTGGAATGAATTTCCCGGCCACAATATACGCGCCGTCTTTGTTGTTTTTTTTCATTTTGATTCTCGCCATAACGCCGTGGCTGCCTGGAGCGGCGCAAACTTCCGGCAACAAGGCTTACGGCGAATACCTTTCAAACGAATGCGTGACTTGCCATCAGCTCAGTGGAAACTTCGCCGGCATCCCGCCCATCGTGGGCTGGCCGGAGGCGAGTTTTGTTGAGATCATGGAAGAGTACCGCACGAAGAAGCGCGACAATCCGGTGATGCAGACGATTGCGGGCCGGCTTGGGGAAAAGGAAATCGCCGCACTAGCCGCTTATTTCGGAAGCCTGCCTCCGGCGGGCGCTCCGCCAAAACGGTAGTTAGAAATCGGGAGAGAGATATGTTTTTTTCAACCAATCGCAGAGAATTCCTGACAGGCGCCGGCGCGCTTGCGCTGTCCGCGAGCTTCGCAGCTCCATCCATCGCACAGGCCAAGCCGCGCGTCGTCGTGATCGGCGGCGGCCCGGGCGGCGCCACCATCGCGAAATATGTGGCGCGGGATTCCAAGGGCGCCATCGACGTAACGCTGGTGGAGCCGTCGAAGAGCTTCACCACCTGCTTCCACTCGAATTTGTATCTCGGCGGCTACCGCCCGCTGGAGTCGATCACCCACGGCTATGACACTCTTGTATCCAAATACGGTGTGAAGCACGCGGCCACGATGGCGGCGTCGATCGACCGCGACAAGAAAACCGTCCGCCTCGCCGACGGCTCCACCCTGCAATATGACCGCCTCGCGATCGCGCCGGGCATCGAGATCAAATATGAATCCGTGCCGGGCTATTCACAGGCGGTGGAAGAACAGCTCCCGCATGCGTGGAAGGCCGGAGCGCAAACCGTCATTCTCAAGCGGCAGCTCGACAGCCTTTCCGATGGCGCCACGATTGTCATGATCGCGCCGCCAAATCCCTATCGCTGCCCACCCGGACCCTACGAGCGCATTTCGATGATGGCGCATGTGCTGAAGGCAAAGGGCCACAAGAAGTCAAAGATCATCTGCATCGACCCGAAAGCCACGTTCTCGAAGCAGGGCCTATTCGTCGAAGGTTGGGAAAAACACTATCCCGGCATGGTCGAATGGCAGGAACCGAAGATGCATGGCGGCCTGAAGAGCGTCGATGCGAAAACCATGACGGTGGTGACGGATCTTGCCACCTACAAGGCGAACCTCATCAACGTCATTCCGGCGCAGTCGGCCGGCAAGATCGCGCTCGATGCGAAGCTTGCCAACGACAGCGGCTTTTGCCCGATCAATCCAGAAAACATGCAGTCCACGATGGATGCGAATATCTACATCGTCGGCGACAGCTGCATTCCGGGCGACATGCCGAAATCCGGTTTCTCCGCGAACAGCCAGGCCAAGGTCGCGGCCATGATGATCCGCGGCGATCTCACGAAATCTGAAACCTTCCCCGCCCGCTACACCAATACCTGCTGGTCTCTGATCGAGACGGATGACACGGTGAAGGTTGGCGGCAGCTACGAGCCGAAGGACGGCAAGATTTTTGCCTCTTCTACTTTCGTCTCCAAGACCGGCGAAACGCCTGAACTGCGTAAGCAGACTCAAGTGGAGAACATGGGCTGGTATTCAGGCGTCATCGCAGACATCTTTGGATGATGAATTCGCTTACTGCTCACTCCCACAACAAGCGCGCGATGCGGAACAGGTTTCCGCATCGCCGCCAGATACTCGCAGGAATGACGGCCGCGGGTGTTGCCGCAACACTGCCTGCCCTACCCGCATTCAGCGCGCAGCTTCCCTACAAGCGTCCGCTCGGAAAGCTGGAAATTTTTGTTTTCAGCGACGGCACGCTGCAGGTTCCGCAGTCTTTCGCCCTGCCGGAAAATTCCGCTGCGGAAATCGCCGAGCTTTTCCGGGCATACAATGAAGTAGCGCGTGAGCTGCCGCCCGCGCAGACAAATGTGACGCTCGTAAAATCCGGCGAGCAATATATTCTGATCGACGCCGGCTCCGGCCCGAATTTCCAGCCGACTGCCGGAAAGCTCGCGGAAAATCTGGAAGCGGCTGGAATTGATTTATCCAAGATCAACAAGATTGTGTTCACTCACGCCCATGCGGATCACCTTTGGGGCGCCATTGACGACTTCGATGATGGCGCGCGTTTTCCCAATGCGAGCTATGTTATCTCCGCCGCCGAGTGGGATTTCTGGATCGATCCGAAAACCGCCGAGAAGGCTCCCGACTGGCTGAAGGGCATGGCGATCGGCTCCGCGCGCATGCTGAAAAAAATCGAGAACAAGATCGAGCGCAAGAAGGAAGGCGACGCGGTCGCGCCTGGGCTTTCCTATGTCGCTTCGTCCGGCCACACGCCCGGCCATATGTGCGTAATGCTGGAAAGCGGCAAGGAACGTCTGCTTGTGGGCGGTGATGTATTCAACAACGGCGTCGTTTCATTCGCAAAGCCGGACTGGCGCGTGGGCGCGGATTTCGACCGCGATCTCGGCGCCGCGACGCGCAAAAAACTACTCGGAATGCTTGCTTCCGAAAAAATTCCGCTGATCGCATTTCATGTCGCCTGGCCCGGCCATGGTATGGTCGAGACGCACGGAAACGCCTATCGATTCATATCCGCATAAAAACAAACCGAGGAAACCATGAGAAAGACGCTGTTAGTAGCCGCCGCCATATTCAGCTTCGTATCTTCCGCGCAAGCGCAGGACGCCGCCGCCGGCGAAAAGGTTTTCGTGCAATGCCGCGCCTGCCATCAGGTCGGCGAGACGGCGAAGAATAGTGTGGGGCCGCTCCTGAACGGTTTGTTCGGCCGCAAGTCGGGGACGATCGAGGGTTATAATTATTCGGACGCGAACAAGAATTCCGGCATCGTCTGGGACGAAAAGGTTTTCGCCGAATACATCCAGAACCCGAAGGAAAAAATTCCCGGCACCAAGATGATCTATGCCGGGCTGAAAGGCGAGCAGCGCATCAACGACCTGACCGCCTTCCTCAAGCAGTATGAAAAGGACGGCAAGAAAAAATAACGGAGACGCGCGAACGCGCCACCCTATTTCTGCAACTCAGAATCCCGTCCAGAGCGCGTAACTTCCCACCGCCAGGTTACCATTGACCGCGAGCGCGCGGCACGGCGCGAATTCGGTCAACTGCGCCTGCAAAACCTGCACGCCGTAGCCGTTCAATACTTCACCGACCCGTTCGGAGAGATGCTGGTTGAACACAATACGGTTCTTCTGGATTTCCTCGATCGTGTTTTCAGCAACCACCGCAAGAATCGCCCCTTGCGACCGCTCCATGATGTCGGACGGAAGATCGGCGACCTTCGCCACGGCGGCAACGATGTCGTCGATTTCATAAGTGACGAGCGCGCCGACTGTCACGGTCTTCAGATCCTTGGTCATGACCACCTTGGATTGGATGCGCTGGGTCTGACGCACGACCATCATCAGTTTGTACTGGGTCACCAGCGGCCAGTACCAATGCAAGCCCGGCGCCCATTCCTTGATCTTGAACCCGCGCACAAAGGCAACGCCGCGCGAAGTGGCTGGCACGATCACCAGCCAAGGAATAACCTTGAGAAGAGTCTGGAAAATCTCTCCCAGCCATCCAAACGCCTTTTCCACTGTTCTCCCCCTCTGTACGATGATCGCGCGATGGCGCGACGCAGTTTTGTTTCAGTCGATCTCGGTTGCATCGGCGGCATTGGTAACGACCGCCATGCCATATCCATCAAAACGTATCTTTCCGTCAAAGGGCATCCGCACAACTTGGTTGCCGGTAGAGGTGTCCACCAGCAGAATGTCATCGCAAGCATGCAGCCCGCGGTCCCAGGCGGACACATCAATCGTTTTCGGACTTGCGGATGTATTGACGAACACACCGCTGAGGCGGTCTTCGCTCTCTGCAAAGATCGCATCAATCTCGGGCGTCTCCAGCCGGTTATGCGCAAAACGAATGGAATCTCCGTGGCGGACATGCTGCGCGAAAATCTGCTTTGCAAGGCCGGCCGGCGTCGGTCCACCGTTCATGGCGACAAGACCGTAAGCATCATCGGCATGAATGGTAGCAGTCCAACGCATCTCGAGATCGGCGCCGCCGCGGATCAGATGGATCAGCGCGGAACAATAATAGGCGCCTCCGAATGCGTTTTGATTCAGTCCGAGCGTATAATACTGCTCGTGATGCGACATCGCATTGAGTTCGCCGCAGACATTCAGGATGTTCCGGCCAGTCAACAGACGAGCGACGCCGCGCGCGCGCGCCTCGTAATCAGGTGTTTGTGTCATCAGGAGCGCTTCAAATATTTCCGCGTTCGGCGAATCCGGCGAACCCCATAATTCCAGCTCGAGCGACTCGCTCGGCACTGCCGGCCGCCAATCCCCGTACCGGTGCCAGGACACGAAACCGAGCATCCTGTCATCCGTTTCATTCACCAGCCGTGCGATCCAATCCATCCAATAGGGGCGATGCGTGCCGTCGATGGCGGGACCGCCAATCATCGCTTTCCTGCCGCCAAGATGCGGCTCCAGCAGGCCAAGCACCGCCGTGGCGACTTCCTTATAGATGTGATGGTACTCCTCGTAGGAAACGTTGCCGCCGACCAGAAAATTATTCGGCTCATTCCACACGCACCAGTACCAATCCTTCACTTCCTCGCCGCCCCAATGTTCGATGCAGCTCCACACGATCTCCGTGCAGCGCGCGACAAATATGCGAATGCTGGCCGGATCGTCGAACGGCGGATGAAACTTGGCGAAGGTGACCATCGGCTTTGCACCGGCATCGACCACCCCTTGCAGGTAGCTGGCGAAATTCTGCCAATCCTTGACCGGATCCGGCACCGGCTGATCGAACGCAAAAACCCGGACGACCTTGGTTCCCATCAACCGCAGGCGGCGTTGAATGCTTGCGCGATGTTCGCCTTGGGAAAGATGCCACCAGCCATAGATTTCATTAAAGCCATAGTTCATTTGCATGCGCCGCGCACCGGCAGCGGTTTCCCGCGCCGCCTGTCCCCCGGCTTTCAACGCATCTCCGCGCCCGAGCAATTCGGCTTACTCCTCGATGAAACCAATTAATTCGCGCAAGCGGGCTTCGGGCGTGTGCCGCTTTCCGAAGTCCTTGCGGATATCCTGCACGATACCCGCGTAATGCTCCGGGCGCGTGACCACATCGGCAATTCTTCCCGATGGATCGCTGCCGAGCAACAGCTCGGCTGCCTTTTTACTGTAAATCTCCGTGACGTAATCCTCGTCGAGCAGGAATAACGGGATTGTTCCTGCCGCGGGCGTCTCGAAAGTGCGGCACGTGACCATGCCAAGATATTCAAACAGCGGGCGATAGACCACGGGGTTGAAGACAGCCTTGTTCATGGTTGCGGTGACCTGCGGAAAAGGCACAGACGGCAGCGCCTCATAATTCATTTTCTTCAGGTACTCGCGATCGACGTAATAATTAGCCTTGACCTCATGCCATTCGGTCCATTCGGTCGGCAGATTCCACCCTTCGCCCACCAGCGCCACGCGCCCGACTTTTTCGCGCACCGGTTCAATCGCTTTCAACACTTGCGACATGCCATGCCAGCGGAACTTTGTGTGGCCGACATAGATCATGCCGAATTCCTTGGCGGAGAAATCGAGCGGCGACTCCCATGTCGGATCGTAGATGTGAAAGAAAAACGGGCGGACGTTTTTCCGTTTCGGGCGCAGCGTGGGTTGAAAAATCTTGTCGGTGATGCTGTCGCAGACCGCAACCCACTGGCGGCTCGATTCTTCCGTGCGGTGATTGTAATCGCCACGAAATTCGATCGGATCGTTATAAGCGCCATCGCAATCGATTACGATGCGGCGATCACGCGGCACAGCCTGCATGAGCCGTGTCCAATCGAGCCTATCGCCGAACTGCAAACCGGTAGTCCACTCGAAGATGAAAATAACGGCATCGGCGCCGGACAGATCCTGTGAGTAGTCGAGCGCTTTGTATGAATTGGGCGGACCATACACCGTCACCTGGTGACCCATTTCGCGGGCCGCACGCATGTAACCGCGGAGATCCAGCATGCTTCCGGCGTTCTCGTAGCCCCAATAGACGAACACCAGTTTCATGGCCTTCAGCCATCCTTCATAGCGGCGACAAGTTCTTCCATCCGGCGGCCATACGAATAATTCGCCGCGAGGTGACGGCGGACATCGCGAACAACTTCGCGGTAATGGTCTGGACGCCGGAGCGCGTCGGACAATCGATCCGCGACGCGGCCCGGCAAAACGAGTTCACGCGCGGCGGGCCCATAAACGTCCTCCGCCAGATCGCCGTCGAGCATCAGAAGCGGGATTGTGTCGGCGTAGAAAATTTCGAAATATTTCAGCGTGAGATGTTTCAGATGATGCAGCACCGGACGCTGGGTGAAGATGTTGATCTTCGCGCTGCTCATGGTGCGGATGACGTCGGTGTAAGCCACCGTTTCGTCCGTGTGGATGCGCAGGCGGCGGAGACGCTCCGGATCGGACTGAAACGCACGCTCCGGTCCGGCATCCGGGCCTTCTTCCGGCGGCTTGTCCCACCAAAGCCCGACGAAGGCGATCTCGCCGATCTGATCGCGGATTTGCTCAAAGGCGGGCAGTACTTCCGATTCAATTTCGCGCCAGCGCCACCAGTTGTGACCAAGATGCATGATGTCGAATTGCTTCGGGGGCGCATCTTCGGGCGCCATTTCCAGCGCCGCATCGTAGCCGTAAAAAATCATCGGGTTGACGCGCGGATGATCCGGCTTCGCAAGCGTCGGCTTTGCGATTTGATCCGACAGCGTATCGAGATATTCGATCCAGTAGCCGCGATCGGATTCGCTGCGATGATTGAAATCGTAGCCATCCAGTTCGATTACCGGATTATACATTCCATCCATATCGAACACGATGCGCTGCGGCTTCCGCATCGTGCCGAACATCCTGACCTCTTCCAACGGCTTCAGCCGGTAGATTTCGGACTCGAACAGGAAAGCGAGGCGGTCGAAGGATTGAATGTCGCGAGAAAAATTGAGTTCGGGGAGAAAGGGATCGGGATCGCCATGGATCGCAACCAAGTGACCGTATTTCGGCGCGACCCGCATGTAATTTGCAATCGCGTGAGTGTTACCGGCATTCACGCGATGTTTCATCACGAACAGGAAATTCACCGCGATGCTCCCGCGCGGGCAAGCGCTTTCGCGATAGCCGCAAGCTCCTCAAAAAGCCGCGCGTAGGAATGATGCTTCGCCAGATGGGCGCGGGTCTGCAACACGGCATCCCAGTAGTGTTCGGGCCGCTTGATCGCGTCCTTCATGAGCGCCGCAGGATTATCTCCGGGCACCAAAGCGAGCGCTGCCTCGCCATAAATCGTCTTCACAAAATCCTTCGGTAGCATCAACAATGGAACCGTATCCGCGTGAAATGTTTCGAAGCTGCGATTGGTGACAAACCCAAGCTCGCGGAACAGCGGACGATGGAAAACCGGTGCGAAACGGGCTTCGCAGAGCAAGCTGTTGATTTCATCGAAGCGGACACCGTGGCGGACTTCGACATCCAAGCGTTCCAGCAAAGCCGGATCGGCATCGATACCCATGACCCCCTGTTTCACCGCCCATTCCGGGCGCTGCGCCCAATCCCAACCGACGAGGCAGGCTTTTCCGATTTCCTCACGCGCAGAGCCGTAGCTTTCAAGAAATTTCGATACCTGGGTCCAGCGCTGCCAGTTGCTGCCGACATACATCAAGCCGTAGGGCTTTTTGCTCCATGCAGACGCAACCTCGCGCGCCGACTTGTGGGGCTTCATTACCGCATCCGGATTGAAGCCATGAAACAGGAAGGAGCCGACTTCCTTGCGAAGCGGAGATAGTGTGGGCTGCAAGATATTCGCCGAGACCGAATTGATGGCATCCTGCCACTCCCAGCCGAGATGCCCGTCGAATTTTTCGAGATGATTGAAATCGTGCTCGATAAAGGTCGTGTCGTTGTATTTCGCCCAGAGGTCCAGCACCACGCGCTTCTCGCGCGAGACTCCATCGAGCAGCCGTGCGAGATGCGGCATGTCCGGAAAATCCAGCGGCAACTGCACGGTGAAGAGTGCCAGATCGACGCCGTTCAGATCGGTGGTGAATTTCAGTTTCGGTAATTCCGGGTTCGGCTCACCGAAGACCATCACATCATGACCGAGCGCGCGCCCTGTCTCGGTCCAGTGGTGAATCGTAGCGACGCTTCGCGTCCATGCGTCCACTGCGCCGACGAGAAGAAGCTTCAACGTCCAGCTCCGCTGACCGCGGCGGCCGGCTTGCCAGAAGTAAATTCCTTGCGCGCCCAATCGACCGTTTTCGCGAGGCCGGATTCGAACGGCGTTTTAGGCTCCCAGCCAAGAATTTTTCCAGCCTGCGCGATATCGGCCTGCACTTTTCTTTGCTCTCCGGGGCGGCCCGGTTTGCGTTCGATCTTGTAGCCGCCTTTCGGATAGCCAAAGGCGGCAATCGCCGATTCCGCAAGCTGATTGATTGACAGCGAGCGGCCACTGCCGAGATTGATGATTTTTCCAGCCGCAGCCGGCGTATTTAACGCGCGAACCCAGCCATCGACGATGTCGTCGATGAAAATGAAATCACGGGTCTGTTCGCCGTCGCCAAAAATGGTGATCGGTTCGCCGCGCAGGATATTGCCGGAAAAAATCCCGAGCACGCCCTGATAGGGATTGTTGTAGGCCTGCCCCGGACCGTAAACGCTGAACATGCGCAGCGACGTCACCTTGAAATCGAAATCGAGATCAGGACGTTCGGCGGTCGAATGAAGGTAGCGCTCAGCGGCGTGTTTCGTGATGCCGTAATAGGAGTCAGGCAGACACGGTTCGGTTTCCGGCGTGGGTACGTTCTGCACCTGCCCGTACAGCGTCATCGAACTCGCATAGATGAAGCGCGGGACTTTGTATTTCAGACAGAGTTTGATCGCGTTCAGCGTACCCTCAACATTGGTACGCAAATCCGCAACCGGATCCGAGAAAGAGCGAATGATCGAGACCTGCCCCGCAATGTGGCAGACCGCATCGAGGCCTCGCGCGAAAGCCGGCTCCAGTTCTTCCGGGCGGATCACGTCGCCACGCGCGTACCATACTTCTTTTGGGACAAGCTGCGGATCGCCGTTCGATTCGTTGTCCACCACCGAAACGGAATGACCTTCCGACACCAGCCTTCGGCTCAGATGCGTGCCGATAAAGCCCGCGCCGCCAGTAACGAGAACCCTCATGGACTTCCTTCCCCCGGTCGGCGGCTATTCGGCCGGCACAGGCTCGGTCGCAATCTGTTTTTCAAAATAGGCAACCGTCTTCATCAAGCCTTCGCGCAACGGAACAGTCGGGCGCCAGCCGAGCGCTTCCTGAGCCTTGCTGATATCAGGCTTGCGCTGTTTTGGATCGTCCACCGGTAAAGGACGATGCACGATCTTCGAGCTTGAGCCGGTGAGGTCCAGCACCATTTCCGCAAGCTGGCGAATGGTGAACTCTCCGGGATTGCCGAGATTGAGCGGACCAATGACGGAATCCCCGCTATCCATCAGACGGATCAACCCATCCACCAGATCATCCACGTAACAGAAGGAGCGCGTCTGCTCGCCATCGCCATAGACTGTGATGTCCTTGTTGCGTAGCGCCTGCACGACGAAATTCGACACCACCCGCCCGTCGTTCATCTGCATTCGCGGGCCGTAGGTGTTGAAAATGCGCGCAACCTTGATGCGCAATTTATGCATCCGGTGATAATCGAAGAACAGTGCTTCAGCGCAACGTTTTCCTTCATCGTAGCAAGCGCGCGAACCGATGGGATTCACATTGCCCCAATATTCCTCAGGCTGCGGGTGGACCACCGGATCGCCGTAAACTTCGGATGTCGAAGTCTGAAGGATTTTGGCCTTCAGGCGCTTGGCCAAACCGAGCGCATTGATCGCGCCGAGCACACTCGTCTTCGTCGTCTGAATCGGATCTTGCTGGTAATAGATCGGCGAAGCCGGGCTCGCGAGATTGTAAATCCTGTCCACTTCAACATAGAGCGGGAAGCAGACGTCGTGGCGCATCAATTCGAAGCGCGGATCGTCCATTAAATGGACGAGGCTAGAGCGCCTGGATGTGAAAAAATTGTCCACGCAAAGGACTTCATCTCCGTGGGCCAGCAAACGCTCGCATAGATGAGACCCAATGAAACCGGCTCCGCCGGTCACGAGAACTCTGCGATTGCCGTCCATGTTTACCTTCTCCGAGTCACATCGAGAGCGCGCGCGAAAACCTTTTTGGCTTCCGTGCCGTTTTCTTGTTCGGCCGATGAATAATTATTCAGGTGAACTCCAGCTACAGGCTTGAACTGTAACCATTTTCCAGAACTTCTGAAAGTCGGGGTAGAACGCCGGAAAACGCCCTTTAGTTCCTTTCCTCAGCGTGTTTATCCAACGCGGCAAATGTTGGACGGGAAAACCTTGCCGGAAGAAAAATTTACTCGCTGCAAAGCAACCTAACGGACATAGCTGACAGACTGTTCAGAAAAGACCCTGATTTTGGTCGACCCATTCGATCAGTTGGGAGACGCCCTTGGCGGAGGCGATCTCCGGCTTCCACCTGAGCAGGCGGTCGAGCTTGCCTACGTCACTGACATAGACCTGCTGATCGCCCGGGCGCCAATCGTCCCAGCGCAGCGGGATTTTCCGGCCAAGCTTTTTTTCAAGCATTTCGATCAGTTCCAGCAGCGACATCACATGCGCCGGGCCGCCGCCGACATTGAACGCCTCGCCCGCGATCTTTTCCGGCGCACGGATCGCCGCCTCATAAGCGCGAAGGAGGTCGTCCACATGCAGGACGTCCCTCACCTGCTTGCCGTCGCCGTAAATGGTGATGTTGCGTTTCAGGAGCGAGGCGATCACGAACCAGGCGACCCAGCCCTGATCCTCCACGCCGAACTGGCGGGTGCCGTAGATGCAGGACTGCCGAAACGAAGTGGCGGGTATTTTATAGATGCGCGCGAAGTCCAGCACATATTGGTCGGCGGCGCCTTTAGAGCAGCCGTAAGGCGAGAGAAAATCGAGCGGCTCGCTTTCGCTGATCCCCTGGGGGCGATTCACATATTCGTACCGGTTTCCTTTGAGCGCCGTCTCGGCAGTAACGATCTTGCCATAGACTTTATTCGTAGAAGCGAACACGAAAACAGCGTCCGGGCGATAGCGCCGGACGGCGTCCAGCATGTTGAAGGTGCCAAGCGCATTGATTTCAAAATCCGCGCGCGGGTCGGTCACGGACGTGGTGACGGCGACCTGGGCTGCAAGATGGAGCACCGCGTCGAATTTTCCTTCGGAGACAAGCTGATCCACCGCAGGGCGGTCACGCACGTCGATTTTTACAAAATCAAAAGCCGTTTCATCGCGCAGCCACTGAAGATTGTTTTCAGTGCCCGTACGCGAAAGATTATCGAGCACGGTGACGTTCCAGTTGCGCTCGCCGAAATACTTCGCAGCGTTACAACCGACAAATCCGGCACCGCCGGTAATCAGAATTTTCTTGCTTGCCATGACTGCTTTCGGAGAGCCTTTGGATCGAACGCATCTGATTATCACAAATTCCAGCAACTAGAATCGTAGTCCGCAGCGATGGACAAATTTCGCGATAAATACGGCATCAACGACGCAATCGTGCAGACCGCCGATTTCGGGCGGCTACAGGATCAAAAGCGGAGCCGCTAAAGTTCAGCCAGGCACAAAATATAGGATGGATTTCAATAGCTTGTCATACAACCGGCCTACTGTTGGACGCGGCAATTTTCTCCCGTAAGCTATTCGTAACGGGGCAGAAAATGCCCCGACCGATAAAGTTCATTTCCTGGGAGGAATCCATGCGCCGCTTCGCCATCTTCATGGCCGCCGCTTTCTTTGCTCTGCCCGCTTCCGCGCAAGTTGAAATTCAGTGGTGGCACGCGATGACCGGCGGCAACAACGAGGTCGTGGTCCGCCTCGCCAACGAATTCAACGAGTCGCAGAAAGAATACAAGGTCGTTCCCACCTACAAGGGTAGTTATCCCGATACGATGAACGCCGGCATCGCCGCGTTCCGCGCCGGCAACGCACCGCATATTTTGCAGGTGTTCGAGGTCGGCACCGCCACCATGATGGCGGCGACGGGCGCGGTGAAGCCGGTTCACGTATTGATGAAGGAAGCCGGGGAAAAATTCGATGCGCAGGCTTATCTCGCGGCGATCACCGGCTACTACTCCACCTCGAAAGGCGAAATGCTTTCTTTTCCCTTCAACTCCTCATCGACGGTGATGTGGATCAACCGCGATGCGCTGAAGAAAGCGAATATCGCCGCAATTCCGAAAACATGGCCGGAAGTTTTTGACGCAGCGAAAAAACTGAAGGCGGCGGGCTACGCCACCTGCGGTTTTTCGAATGCGTGGGTGACGTGGGTGAATGTCGAACAGATATCCGCCTGGCACAATCTCTCGCTCTCAACGAAAGCAAACGGGCTTGACGGTTTTGACACCGAACTCAGATTCAACAATCCGCTGCTGGTGAAACATCTCGAAACGCTGATCGAACTCCAAAAAGACAAAACCTACGATTACTCCGGCCGCACCAACA
>CAZUJE010000027.1:0-25917 GCA_964620215.1 uncultured Hyphomicrobiales bacterium | reverse complement strand
TCTTCGCGACGCCCGCGCGCATGAAATTCATGAAGACGGAGCGCGCGGAGACGCAGGCGGCCGTCGAGGCAGTTCGGCGTCTGGCATTGTCGCGTCCCGATGTAGCCTTCACGATTGTCGCGGAGGACCGTGCGCCGGTGACCTATGCCGCGCGGAACGACAACGCCGAGGGCCGCCTCGCGCGTATGGCGGATGTACTCGGTACTGAGTTGCGCGAGAATGCAGTGGCAGTGCAGGGCGAGCGCGAGGGCGCGAGCGTCAGCGGCCTCGCTGGCCTGCCTACTTTTTCCAAGGCCAATTCACTCTCGCAATATCTGTTCGTGAACGGACGGCCTGTGCGCGACAAGGTTCTGATCGGCGCGGTGCGCGCCGCCTATTCCGATCTGCTGCATGGCGACCGGCATCCGGTCGTCGCGTTGTTCATCCACATTGACCCGCGTGAAGTGGATGTGAACGTGCATCCGGCAAAAACCGAGGTACGCTTTCGCGATCCCGGCCTCATCCGCGCGCTGCTGATCCGTGCGCTGAAGGATGCGCTGGGCGAGGGTGCGATGCGCTCAAGCAGCACCGGCGCCGACCGCCTCGTGGCCTTTGCACGGCGTCATTCGTCCAGTCCGCGTCCACAGGCAGGGTGGCGCGGATCGGCGGCACCCGCCTATGCGCCGGGCTTCGCCGAGGAAACGCAGGAAGCATTCGATACACTGGCAATGCCGTCGGCGGATGCTCGCGCGAACATTGCACCCGCTTTGCCCGAACTTTTGGACAAGCCGCTAGGAGCAGCCCGCGCGCAACTGCATGAGACTTACATCGTCGCGCAAACCCGCGATGGGTTGATTCTGGTCGATCAACATGCCGCGCACGAGCGCATCGTCTATGAGAAACTGAAACACGCCTTGGACCGCGACGGCATCAAGCGGCAGATTTTGCTCGTTCCCGCTGTGGTGGAACTGGATGCGAACGATGCTGCAAACCTCGTTGAGCGCGCGGGTGATCTTTCAAAACTCGGCCTTGTGATTGAAGCGTTCGGTTCGGGCGCTGTCCTGGTGCGTGAAATCCCGGCGATGCTTGGCGAAACCGACGCTGCCAGCCTCATTCGCGATCTCGCGGATCACTTGGCGGAATGGGATGAATCGCTGCCGCTGGAGCGGCGACTGCTCGCGGTTGCTTCCTCCATGTCCTGTCATGGTTCCGTGCGCGCGGGCCGCCGAATGAAACCGGAGGAAATGAACGCGCTGCTCCGCGAGATGGAGCAGACGGAAAATGCCGGCCAGTGCAATCACGGCCGGCCGACTTATGTGGAACTGAAACTGGAAGATATTGAAAAGCTGTTTGGCCGGCGCTGAAGTTATTTCAGCCGCATAAAGACGAATTCCGTTTCGTCATTGGCCCGCCGCTCGATTTCCTCGAATCCTTCAGGCGCTGAAAACTTCGCGGTCACAGCTTCCTCCGCTACGACGATCGCGTCGGGGATCAGCCACCCGCCCTCGCGCGCGCTGGTGAGGGATTTTTCCGCAAGCCCCTTTCCATAGGGCGGATCGCAGAAAACGAGAGAGAACGGCTCGTTCGGATGCGCTTCGCCAAGCTGTGAAGCATCGCGCCGAAAAATTTTGGTGACGCCACCAAGCCCGAGCGTCTCCACATTCTCCCTGATCAAAGCGCGGCCTTCGGCGGAATCGTCCACGAACAGCGCGAATTTCGCGCCGCGCGACAGCGCCTCAATTCCGAGCGCAC
Source organism: uncultured Hyphomicrobiales bacterium (assembly GCA_964620215.1). GTDB lineage: Bacteria > Pseudomonadota > Alphaproteobacteria > Rhizobiales > Xanthobacteraceae > JAUSIF01. The sequence goes on along the minus strand of CAZUJE010000027.1, from coordinate 24,186 downwards.
CCGTGCCGGCGAACAGATCGAGCACGCGGGCGCCCGTGACCGGGTCGCCGTATGCGTGCATCAGGATATTAAAAACGGATTCGCGCAGCCGGTCAGCGGTCGGACGAATCGTATTGCTTGAGGGGCTTTTCAGATTGCGCCCGCGAAATTTTCCGGCGACGACGCGCATCTAAATCTCTCAACGTTTCCCACGCGGGCCCGGCCGGTCGCCCCGGCCTTGCTTCCGCTGATGCGGTCCGCGCTCGTTCTTTGCGGTTCTAGGCTCACTGCGCTTCTCCCGGCGATCAATCTTAGATTTTCCGGGATCGCGCCTGTCATCTCTGCGTTTGTCTTTTTCGCCCTGGCGGAATTTCCCCTTGGGGGCGCCGCGCAAGGAAAGCGTAGCGCGCTCAGGCTTTTGCGCGGGCCGTTTGTCTTTCTGCTCCGCTTTTGCCGCCGCCATCTCATCGCGTAAGGGTGCATCGAAATCGGCGCCTGCGTCCTTGGCGAGTTGGCCGCTGATCTGTTCGCGCAGGATCGGCGTCTTCACTTCCTCCGCCGCGTTTTCCTTCAGATCGCCCAGCTGAAACGGCCCGTAGGAGATACGGATCAGCCGGTTCACTTCCAGCCCGATCGAGCGCAGCACATTACGCACCTCGCGATTTTTTCCCTCGCGCAATCCCACGGTCAGCCAGACATTGCTGCCCTGTTCGCGGTCGAGCGCCACTTCCATCGCTCCGTAGGAAATCCCTTCCACCGTGACACCCTTGCGGAGACCTTCAAGCTGCTCGGGCCGCGCGCGGCCGTTCGCGCGCACACGATAGCGCCGCAGCCAGCCGGTCGCGGGCAATTCCAGAACCCGCGCGAGGCCGCCGTCGTTCGTCAGCAGCAGCAAGCCCTCGCTGTTGAAATCGAGGCGGCCGACGGTGACCACGCGCGGCAGTTCTTTCGGTAATTGTTCAAACAGCGTGGGGCGGCCTTCGGGGTCGCGGTTGGTGGTCATCAGCCCGCGCGGCTTGTAGTAGCGGAAGAGCCGCGTGCGTTCGCGCATGGGCAATGGCTTTTCGTCCACCAGAATGCGGTCCCGCCTCGTTATATTGAGGGCAGGGCTGGCAATGACCTTCCCGTTCACGGAAACACGGCCCGCGGCGATCCAGACCTCCGCATCGCGGCGCGAGCACAGGCCCGCGCGCGCCATCACCTTGGCAATGCGCTCGCCTTCGGGAGATTGCTGATCCGGCTTGCGGTTCATCTTGCGGTTCTTGGGCGTCCGTGGAATTCAGTTCGCACGCGCGTAGCATGTCCGCCCGCCGGAGACGAGATGAACAAGCCCGATTTCATGGAGATCGCATTCGCTGAGGCAGAAGCCGCTGCGGAAGCCGGCGAAGTGCCGGTCGGCTGTGTCGTAGTAAAGGATGGGGAAATCGTGGCGCAGGCCGGCAACCGCACGCTCCAAGACCGCGATCCGACCGCCCATGCAGAACTGCTGGCGCTGCGTACGGCGGCGAAAAAGCTCGGCGACGAGCGGCTCACGGGCTGCGATGTCTACGTGACGCTCGAACCCTGCACCATGTGCGCGGCGGCGATTTCCTTCGCCCGCATCCGGCGGCTTTATTACGGGGCGCAGGACGAGAAGGGCGGGGCAGTGGATTCCGGCGTGCGCTTCTTCGCGCAGAAGACCTGCCATCACAGGCCGGAAGTTATCGGCGGGATCGGTGATGCGCGGGCGGCGAAGCTGCTGAAGGATTTTTTCACAGCGAAGCGTTAGGCGCCTGCTGCCTGCGCGAATTTCCAGCCCGCCTGCGCGAGTGGCTGCACGGTCGCGGCGCGGGTCGCTGCCGTCTCGCTGACGGCGGTACCATCGCGCACCCGGCCGGCGATGCCCTGCACGATGGCGGCGATGCGAAAAAAATTATAGGCCATGTAGAGCGGCAGATGCGGGCGCGGATCGAGACCAGTGCGCTTTGCGTAATCCGCGACATAAGAGTCGCGATCCGGCAGGCCGAGCGATTTCAGATCACGTCCCAAAAGCGACCCAAATCCTCCGGCCTCCGGCATCTCCCACGCCATCAGGTGATAGGTGAAATCCGCGAGCGGATCGCCCAGCGTGGATAATTCCCAGTCGATAACAGCGGCGATGTTCGTGGCGTTGCTTTCCACGATCAGGTTATCCAGCCGGTAATCGCCATGCACGACGCGTGCTGGCTGCTGCGGCGGCAGATGCTCCGGCAGCCAGCGGATCAGAGATTCCATTTCCGGAATCTCGCTCGTTTTCGACGCTTCATATTGTTTCGACCAGCGCGCGACCTGACGGCCGACATAATTTTCCGGCTTGCCGTAATCCGAAAGTCCGAGTGCCGCCGGACCGAAGGAATGCAGTTTTGCGAGCGTTGCGTTCATCGAATCGTATACGCCGCTGCGTTCAGCACTCGAAGCATTCGGCATGTGCGGTTCCCAGAACACGCGGCCAGCAACCTCCTCCATCACATAAAACGCCGTGCCGATGATGCTGTCGTCCTCGCAATAGAGGAGCGGCTTCGGCACCGGAAATTTCCGCGGTTGAAGCGCCGACAGCACGCGATATTCGCGGTCGATCGCGTGGGCGGAGGGAAGCAGTTTTCCCGGAGGCTTGCGGCGAAGCACATAATTCCGGGAGGGCGAGTGCAGGGAATAAGTCGGGTTTGACTGGCCGCCCTTGAACTGGCGCACCTCAATCGGGCCTTTGAACCCCGACAGGTGGCGCGTGAGATAATCCGCGAGCCGCTGCGCGTCGAAAGCGAATTCCGCCTTCACGCTCGCTGTACCCGTATAGGCGCTTTGTCGGTCGATCTCGCTCATTGCAGGAGAATAGCGCGGGACAGCGGCGCGTTCAGCTTTTTGTCAGGAACGGAATCAGCTTGGCCAAAGTGTCTTTCGGATTTTCCTCGGCGAGAAAGTGCCCGGAATTGACCGGCCCGCCGGTCACATCATTCGCCCACTTCTTCCAAGTATCGAGCGGGCTTGGTCCCTCAGACGGAATCCCGCTCGTGCCCCAGAGCGCCAGCATCGGGCAAGTGATTTTCTTGCCGGCCTTCACATCTGCCGTGTCGTGTTCATAGTCGGTCGTCTGTCCCGCGCGGTAATCCTCGCAACTCGCGTGAATGCGCGCCGGGTGCAGGAAATTCTCATGGTAATGCGCGAGAGCGCGCGGATCGAACACGGAAGTGGAATTTTTCCCATTCCAGCTCGAAATTTTCCAGTCCATGTATTCCAGCGGAGCTTTCCCGATCAGCATTTCCGGCAGCGGCACCGGCTGCGCGAGAAACGTCCAGTGAAAAATCTTCATTGCGCGTTTCATGTCGATGGTCGCCCACATTTCATAAGTGGGAACGATGTCCAGCGTGCAGAGCTTTGTGACACGATCCGGGAAATCCAGCGCCATGCGATAGCTGACGCGCCCGCCTCGGTCATGGCCCACGACAAAGAATTTCCTGAAGCCAAGCTGCTCCATCACTTCAGCCATCGCCGCCGCCATCGAGCGCTTGTCATAGGGCGAATGACCTTTGCCTGACTCCGGCGCGTCGCTGCCGCCATAACCGGGAAGATCCGCGATCACGAGTTTGAATTTTTTGGCAAGCTCCGGCGCAACCAGATGCCACATCGCGCCGCTTTGCGGATAACCGTGCAGCAGGAGAAGCGGGGGTCCATCTCCGCCGATGCGCGCGAAAATGTTTCCGGCCCTGGTCGGAAAATGCTTTGCTTCAAAACCTGGAAACAGATCGGCGAGTTTGCTCATGCACCGATCCTAGCGCGAAAGCGCGCGCCAGCCGATGTCCCTGCGGCAGAAGCCGCCGGGCCAGTCGATGGCATCAACCGCCTGATACGCGCGGTTTTGCGCTTCTTTCAGCGTTTTGCCGGTCGCGGTCACGTTCAGCACCCGCCCGCCGTTCGCAACCAGCTTGCCCCCATCGCGCTTGGTGCCCGCATGGAAAACCGTGACGCCCTCGATGGCTTCCGCGCGCTCGATGCCCTTGATCTCCGAGCCCGGCTGGTATTCGCCGGGATAGCCTTTGCTTGCGAGTACCACGGTAATCGCGGAGAGATCGTGCCATCGCACGCTCATCTTGTTCAGCGTGCCGTCGCAGGCGGCAAGCAGCAGCGTGAGCAGATCGTCCTTCAGGCGCGGCATCAGCACCTGACACTCCGGATCGCCGAAGCGGACATTGTATTCGATCAGCTTCGGACCTTCATTTGTCAGAATGAGCCCCGCGTACAAAACGCCGCGATAAGGCGTGCCTGCTTTGGCGAGCGCGCGAGCGGTCGGTTTCACGATTTCTTCCAGCGCGCGTTGTTCAAGTTCTTTCGTCATCACCGGCGTCGGAGAATAAGCGCCCATGCCGCCGGTGTTTGGCCCCTTGTCGCCGTCGAATACGCGCTTGTGATCCTGCGCACTTGTCAGCGGCAGAACAGTCTCACCATCGACCAGACTAAAGAAACTCGCTTCTTCGCCCGACAAAAATTCCTCGATCACGACCGGCACATCACTTTTGCCGGTCATGTCGAACACCTGATCGATGCCGTTCATCGCCTCGTCCATCGTCATCGCGACGACGACGCCCTTGCCGGCGTGCAGCCCGTCGGCCTTCAGCACGATGGGCGCGCCGGTTTCCTTCACATATTTTTTCGCCGCCTCGCGCTCGCGGAATTCCGCGAATTTTCCGGTCGGAATGTTGTTGGCGGCGCAGATATGTTTGGTGAAACTCTTGGAGCCTTCGAGCTGGGCCGCGGCAGCACTCGGGCCGAAGACTTTGATACCCGCCTTGCTCAGATCATCCGCCAGCCCCGCCACCAGCGGAGCCTCTGGTCCGACGACCACAAGGCCGACCTCGTGGCTCTTGCAGAAATGCCCCACCGCCGAATGATCCGAAATCTTCAGATCGGCCAGCGTCGCTTCCTGCGCGATGCCGGGATTGCCGGGCGCTGCGTAAAGCTTTCCGATCAGCGGGCTCGCGGCAAGCTTCCAGGCCAGCGCATGTTCGCGGCCGCCGGAGCCGATAAGAAGGACATTCATGGGGCCGATGATGTAGCATAGCGGCGGGAGATTCACGGACGATCATGGCCGCATCCACAGACCAGCTTGCGAACCTGCCGGAGATCACCGTCTCCGAACTGTCCGTCTCGATCAAACGGATGATCGAGGAGAACTATTCCTACGTCCGGCTGCGCGGGGAGGTGTCGGGCTTCAAGGGGCCGCACTCGTCAGGGCATTGTTATTTTGCGCTGAAGGACGAAAGCGCCAAGATCGAAGCGGTGATCTGGAAGGGCGTGTGGGGCCGCCTGCGCTTCAAGCCCGAGGAAGGGCTGGAAGTGATCGCTACCGGCAAGATCACCACCTATCCGGGCCAGTCCAAATACCAGATCGTCGTGGAGGCCATCGAGCCGGCGGGTGCCGGTGCGCTGATGGCGCTGCTGGAAGAACGCAGGAAGAAACTCGCCGCCGAAGGCTTGTTCGACGACGCGCGGAAAAAACCGCTGCCTTATCTTCCTCGCGTGATTGGCGTCGTGACGTCGCCGACCGGTGCGGTGATCCGCGATATTTTGCACAGGCTTTCGGATCGCTGCCCTTGCCGCGTGCTCGTGTGGCCCGTGCGCGTGCAGGGCGAGACGGCGGCACAGGAAATCGCACAGGCGATTGCGGGCTTCAATGCGCTGAAGCCGGGCGGCGCGATACCGCGCCCCGACGTTCTGATCGTTGCGCGCGGTGGCGGCTCGCTGGAAGATCTCTGGAGCTTCAATGAGGAAATCGTCGTGCGCACGGCGGCGGCGAGTGACATTCCACTGATCTCCGCCGTTGGCCATGAGACCGATTTCACGCTGATCGACTTTGCCGCCGACCGCCGCGCGCCGACGCCGACTGCCGCCGCCGAAATGGCGGTGCCGGTGCGCGCCGAACTCCTCGCAAATATCCGCACAATGGGCGCGCGGCTCACCGGCGCTGAGACACGGCTTGTTGAGCGGCTCCGTGCCGAAGTGCGCGGCCTCGCGCGCGGACTGCCTTCAGCGGACAATGTGCTGGCGTTGCCGCGCCAAAGGCTGGATTCCCTCGGCGAGCGCCTGCCACGGGCTTTGCGCGCGAATGCGCACAAATTTCGTGTGCGCTTCGAGCAGGCAAAAGCACAGCATACTCCGCGCGCTCTCCGTACTCACATCCGGCATATGCGCGAGCAGATCGGGACGAATTCGGCGCGCGCTAGCCGCGCACTCAAAGTGATGCAGGCCTCACGCCGCTCGCGCCTCGACGCCGCTGGCCAATTGCTCAATGCGTTCGGTTATCAACAAGTGCTGAAACGCGGCTACGCGCTGGTCCGGGACGAGCAGGGCCTGCCCGTCCGCAAAGTGGCGGCGATCTCGCCGGGTGACCGGCTCTCGATTGAAATGTCCGATGGAAGCGTGGGCGCGGTCGCCGAGGGCGAGAGCGCCGTCGGCACGCCGAAAATAAAGCGCGGAAAGCCGGACAAGGGCGGACAAGGCAGCCTTTTTGGCTGACAGACGCGCATTTTTACGACTTTAGAAATTGTGATCGTGCACCGGCCATTTAGGGTGGCGTGATTATATTTCAGCGACTATCTTGGCTTTCAGCACATGTTTCACGTGGACAGAAAATGAACCGCTTCGAGCGTATCCCACTCGCGGCCGGCGAAGCCGAGTTGCGCTATCTGGACGGCGATTACCGCATCGTCCGGCCGGGAAGCTATGTGCGCTGCGCGATCACCGGCCAGCCGATCCCGCTCGATGAACTGAAATACTGGAGCGTGGAGCGGCAGGAAGCCTATTCCGGCCCCGACATCGTGCTCCGCCGCCTGTTCCCGAGCGTCAAGAACTGATTTTTCCCCGCGCGGTTTTGATCGCGCCTTTCAGTAAATCCCTGACCGTATCCTCGCCGGAGAAATACAGTTTCACCGGCAGGACTTTTACCGATGCGGCCAATGTTGCCAGCGCCGGGTCGCCGCTCATGCGCGCCAGATCCTTCTCGGTCGTGACCAGCGTGAGCGAACGGGATTGCGCTGTTTTCAGCAAATCGCGCGCTTCCTCGGCTGAGTAAAAATGATGATCGTCGAAGGCGCGAGTTTCCGTCAACTCGGCACCGATCTCCCGAAGCGATGTGAAAAACTTCTCCGGATTGCCGATACCGGCAAAGGCCAGAACTTTTGTTGCCCGCAATTGCAGCGCGGATTCTCCGGCTTTCAGTCTCGCGGCGAAGATCGGCAGGCCGCCGTCGGGAATCGATTGCCCGGAATTCTCGCCGCCAACCAGAATCAAACCCTGCGCGCGCGAATACTGCGCATCGAGCGGCGCGCGCAATGGTCCCGCTGGATGCACATACCCGTTGCCGAGTCCCCGGCTGCCGTCGATCACGAGTAGCGATAAATCCTTTTCCAGCGACGGGTTCTGGAAACCGTCATCCATCACGATGACCGTTGCGCCCGAGGTCACGGCCAACGCCGCGCCCGCGACGCGGTCTCCTGACACGACTGCCGGAAAAGCCCGCGCCAGCAACAAAGGCTCGTCGCCGACCTCACGCGCGCTGTGTTTTTGAGAATCGACAAGAAGCGGGCCGGCGGTGCGCCCGCCATAACCGCGCGTGAGAAAAAAAGGCTTCTCGCCCATTTCCTTGAGCATTGAGGCGAGTGCCAACGCGGCTGGTGTTTTTCCAGCGCCACCGGCTGTGGGATTACCGATGCAGATCACAGGCACACGGGCGCGCGCGCCTTGCCTTTTCATCCGCGCTTTCGCGACAGCGCCATACATGAAGGCGAAGGGAGACAGCAGCGTCGCGGCGATTCCCGGCTCGCGCCACCAGAAATCCGGCGCCCGCATCAGCGCCCGAGCCGCAGTTGCACGAGATAAGGCTCGATCGCCGCAAAAGTACGGTCGAGCGCGCCGCCCAGCTGATCGACCGTGGCTTTGGCGGATTGGGCCATGCGGACCACGAGATCGGGATCGTCGAGCAACAGCGAAAGACTCTTGGAAAGCGATTCCGCGGTGGTCACGGTCGCTGCCCCCCGCGCGCGGTTGAGCTTTGCGTATACATTCGCGAAATTCCAGATATGCGGCCCGTGCAGGATAGCACTGTTGAGCTTCGCTGGCTCAATCGGGTTCTGGCCTCCATGTTTCACGAGCGACCCGCCCATGAACACGATCGGTGCGATGCGATAGAACAGGCCAAGCTCGCCGATCGTATCGGCGATATAAATTTCCGTGCCGCGGTCCGGCAAATGTCCGCGCGAACGGATCACTGGCACAGCACCCATACGTTCGGAAATATCCGCGATGTCATAGCCCCGGTGCGGGTGGCGCGGGACAATAATGGTCAGCAGACCCGGAATGGTTTGGCGCAATCGCATATGCGCCGCGATCACCATGGCTTCTTCCCCTTCATGGGTGCTCGCGGACAACACAATCGGGCGGTTGCGCGTCGCGCGCTCCAGCGCCGAGACTGCGGCGGGCGTCGCGGGAGGAGGGGGAACGTCGAATTTCAGATTGCCGGTGGTGAGCACGCGCTGCGCGCCGAGTTGCGAAAAACGCTCGGCGTCCTCCACGTCCTGCGCAAGACACAGATCGATGCGCGACAGCAACGCGGCCGCTGTGCTGCCGAACATTTTCCAGCGCTTGAACGAGCGCGGTGACAGGCGGCCATTCACGAGCACGAACGGAATGCCGCGCTTGCGCCCTTCGGTGATGAGATTCGGCCACAGCTCCGACTCGGCGATCAGCGCGAGATTCGGCTTCCAGTGATTGAGGAAATTGCCCACGAAGTAAGGCATGTCGAGCGGGATGAACTGGTGGATGACGCCTTCCGGCAATCTCCGTTCGGCGAGCTTGGCCGCGGTCACCGTGCCTGATGTGAGCAGCACCGAAAATCCACGCGCATGAATACGGTCGATCAACTGGATAATCGCGAGCAGTTCGCCGACGCTCGCGGCATGCGCCCACACCAGCGGACCCGGCGGACGCTGCACGCTCGGCGCGCCGCGCCGTTCGCCAATGCGGGCGGCATCTTCCTTCCCCTTGCGAAGCCGCCATTTCAGCATCGCACCGGCCAGTGGCGTCGCGGACCTTGTCAGTCCGCGGTAGATGCGCAACGAGACCGGAAGCGATTGCCTAGGCTGCATCGCTCCCGCTCTTCGTTTGAGGAGGTCGCCCGACCAGTTCCTCGGCGCGCGCCGTCACCTCGTTGAGTCGGTCCTGCAATAATTTGCGGGCCGCTTCCTGCTCCTCATTGGTCGCATCCGCCGAAACATAAATCGCATCGCCAACGACCAGGGAGGCCGGACCGAACGGAAGATGGATACTGGACTTGTCCCAGCTGTTGGCGATCTTGCGCTTCTTTGTTGAAATCGCGACTGGATAGATGGGCCGGCCTGAATAGCGCGCGATGGTGATGACGCCAAAACCGGCGATGCGGGAAATTTTTGGCACGTCTGCGGTCATTGCGACATTGATGCCGTCGCGCAGCGTTCTGATCGCTTCCTGGGTCGCGGAGATGCCGCCCTTGCGGAGAATGTCGCGGCCATGCGTGCCGGAACCGCGAATCGTGCCGATGCCGAATGCTTCGGCGGCGATTGCATTGATATCGGCATCGGCGCTGCGGGAAATCATGACCTTCGCCCGGTGATGCGGCTTGGCAACGAACGGCATGAGAAAATGTTGCCCATGCCAGAATGTCAAAATGAATGGAACTTCCTGATCGACGCGATCATAGAGGTTTGCAGGCTCGATGGTGAGCGAAGATGTGCGCCATACCAGTTTTAGATACGCGGCAAGAACATTGCCGAGCGCGATCTGAAAGGTCCGCGACTTGCGAACTTTTTTCCACATTTAGCTTTGTTCCGAAGGTCAGACGGGACGGCGGGTGGTATCGGTTTCCGGGTCGAGCAGCCGGTGGAGGTGTACAATAAAATAACGCATGTGCGCGTTATCGACAGTCTGTTGCGCCTTCGCCCGCCATGCGGTGTAAGCGCTCGAATAATTCGGATAGACCCCTACAATTTCGACCTTTTCCAAATCGCGAAATTCGGTGTTGTGCAGGTCTTTCAGTTCTCCGCCCAGCACGAGGTGGAGTAATTGTTTGTTTTCCGCTGAAGCCACGCTGAGATCCTCAATCGTTGATACTGCGTTTATGCCACTCCGCGCCGGGGGCGAGCGCTTTGAGCAGGATGGGATGCAGCTCGATTCCCGCTGCCGCCAATTCCGGATGTTCGGTTACGGCGCGGTTATATGACGGCAAATCGCCGTTGATCGTGGTCAGCATCCCTTGGGCTTCATGTACGATTAGGTCAGCGGCTGCAAGGTCCCAATCGTGGCTGTTGGCGCTCGCCAAAGCGGCATCAAGCTCGCCCGATGCGACACGCGCGAAACGCAGCGCGAGCGAGTGGATTTTCTCCACGGCGCTGAGATTTATGCCGCTGTTTTCGAGGTAACGGGTTCTGTTTTTTGGCGCTCCGATCTTCGCCCCGGAAAGTCCGCTGCGTATATTTGCGGCAATCCCGGAGCCATTGCGGGTCGCGCCTTGTCCTCTGACAGCGAGATAAAGTTCGCCGTTGACCGGAGCGAATAATGCCGCGGCGGCGGGACGCCCGCCGACAACGTAAGCAGCCGAGATCGACCAGTCCGGAAACCCGCTCACAAAAGCGCGCGTGCCGTCGATCGGATCGACCACCCAGATTTCATTCCGCGCCAGCCGTTCTGGCGAATCCGCGGTTTCTTCCGACAGCCACCCCGCCGAAGGTAAAAAAGCGCGTAGCCGCATCCGCAATAATTTATCAACGGCAATATCGGCTTCGCTGACCGGCGAATGGCCGTTCTTCATCCAGCTCTTGCAGCCATCGCGAAACATCTTGATCGCAATTTCACCCGCTTCACTGACGGCGGCGGCCAGTTCTCGGCTCACCTGATCGAGTTGTACTGCGTCAACGTCTGAAGCGGACAGGTCTGGCATGGTTTCCAAATTACTATCGGCAACTACAATTTAACCAGCCCTTTTAAGTGAATCCTGCGGAATTTCTGCCATCATTCTTCCAAGCCGGGAAAAAACAAAAAACCTGGTTGGGAGACGAAATTGAGGCGTTCAAACGGAGTCGGCGGAGCTTTGCCCGCCGGGCCGGACTGCATCGAGCAGTTCGGCCCCGTGAGCCTTCCGATCCGCTTTTGCACGGCGGACGAGACGGCTGATGGGCATACCCGCACGGTCGAGATCGACAACCGGCGCGTCCTCTTGATGCGCTCGGTGCGCGGCGTGCGCATGAGGCTCAACCTGCCGCTTGCGGCTTATCTCGGTGTTTCCGTCAAACTGCTCGAAGCCGAAACGGAATCCGGAGATCGCATCGCGCTGGTGCTGGAGCACAGGGATTCCGCGCTCAGCGTTCCGCTTCAGATTGAGATCGATGCGAATTCGGTCGTCTCGGACTGGCAGCATTGGGGTAAACTGCTTGGCCAGAAGCTTTTGGTCAGCGACAGCCAAGGTAATTTGCGCGAGCCAGTTCCCGCTGCTGGGGCCGAAAAAGCATCACCCCGCCGTCCGCGCCGCTCGGCGCTTCGCACTCGGCGCCCTAAAATTTTCAAACGCCGTTCACGCGCGATTCGTTATTGCGACGCCATCGTCCATAGCGGCGAGCGCGAAATCATTGCGCGTAACTGACCAATGCTCCGGGTGAACCGGACATCACATCGATCAAAAGTCCTGCAAACAAGAGAAGTCCCGCGTCGCGGTTCGAACGGAACAGTGCCAGGCAGAGTGCCGGGTCATGCACATCGATGCGCCAGATTTGCCATGCGAGATGTGCGGCGAATGCCGCGAGTCCCGTGAGCATGAGCCCGCCGCCTCCCGCGAGCAGACCCGCAAGTCCAATCAGCAAGACGGCGACAGTGTAGAGAATTGTCAGCGCGGGTTTTGTCTCGAGCCCGAACAGACGCGCGGTGGAGCGCACGCCAATCAATTCGTCGTCGGTGCGGTCCTGATGCGCGTAGATCGTGTCGTAACCGATCACCCATGAAATCGAACCCGCGTAAAGAATGAAGGCGATGAGGTGAAGTTTACCGAACACGGCGGCCCAGCCCATCAACGCGCCCCACGAGAAGGCAAGCCCCAGCACAAATTGCGGCCAGAACGTCACTCGTTTCGCGAATGGATAAAGCGCCACGATGGAGAGCGAGGCGATGCCGGTAAAAATCGCGAACCAGTTGAACTGAATCAAAATCAGGAAGCCGGCCAGCGAAAGCACCACCGCAAAAACAAACGCCTGTTTCGCCGTGACTTGCCCCGAAGGAATCGGCCGTGAGCGGGTGCGCGCGACTTTCGCATCGATGTCGCGGTCGATGATGTCATTCCAAGTGCAGCCTGCTCCACGCATCACCACCGCGCCGAGCGAAAACAAAATGAGGAACCAGGGGTGCGGCCAGCGCAATCCTTCCGCCGTTGCCGCCATCAGCGTCGACCAGAGGCAGGGCATCAAAAGCAGCCATGAGCCGATCGGGCGGTCCAGCCGCGCGAGTCGCAGATAAGGCCGTGTTGAAAGCGGCGCCAGCCGATCAACCCAGTTGCCGGTGGAGTCGGCTACAGGCTGCACCGCGCCCGGCGCGGGTTTGCTCATTGCCGCAATACGTTTCCGGTCAGCGCGTCGAATACGCCGCTTCCACCCGGGTTCGTGGCGGTTCCGGAACTGCCGCCCCCGAGTACGCCGCTAAGTCCTTGGCTTGGCGGCGGCGGTGGCGGAGCGGCTGCCTGACCGGACGCCGCCTTGCAGACCTGATCGCGCATCATGACTGATTTTGTGGAAGCGCCGGTCAATTGCTTCAGGAAGTCCGGCGGAATTCCGCACGGGCCAGTCCATTTTTTCAGGAATGCGATCATCTCCGCTTCGGTGGAGGTGTAGCGGCGCAAGAGCACGCAGGCATCCTTCACCCCAGCTTTACGCTCGCTCGCGGTTTTCAGCGCGAGACCGCGCTTTTGCAATTCCGCATTGTACTTGCCGAATTCTGCATTGCAGTCGATGCCGGGGTTGGCCTTGGGAGCGCCGGCGCCCGGTCCCATTTGTCCCATCGTGAAGGGATCAGGAGCCTGCCCATAGGAAAAAGGCGCGCCCAGCGCGGCAAGCGCGAGGCCAAAAAACATCAGCCAGGGCCAAGGCTTCATGCTGCTTCGTCTCCGGGGCTCCATACCCGTAACAAAAGCCGGACAGATGGGGCAAGATCGGGGCGTAAAATTCTGGCATTGATATTTCATGTCCCGGCCCGATTTCCGCACACCCCGTGTTTTCCTGGAGCAGCCATTGGCTGCGGGCGCTGAAATAGCGCTGTCGCGCGACCAGATTAACTATCTTGTGAATGTGCTTCGGCTGGGATCGGGCAGCGAAGTGCTCGTCTTCAACGGCCGGGATGGAGAATGGAAATCCCATCTCGCAACTGCGAGCAGGCGTGAAGCAAATCTTTCAGTGGGTCAGCAGACGAGACCGCAGCCGGCCGCGGTCAGTCTCGATTATGCCTTCGCGCCGCTGAAACACGCCCGGCTCGACTACATGGTGCAGAAAGCCGTCGAAATGGGCGCGACGCAGCTTTCGCCCGTTCTCACCCAGCACACGCAAGTCTCCCGCGTAAATCTGGATCGCATGCGCGCCAATGTAATCGAGGCGGCGGAGCAATGCGGAGTTCTCTCCCTCGCCGATGTCGCCGAGCCAAAACCTTTCGACCGCTGGCTGCGCGAGCTTGCTCCGGAATGCATGTTGATTTTTTGCGACGAAGGGACGGATGTTGTTTCGCCGCTCGATGCACTTGCACGTGCAGAGCGAAAGCCGATGTCGGTTTTGATCGGACCGGAGGGCGGGTTTTCCGGGGAAGAACGCCGCGCATTATTGGCGCGGCCGAGCGTCATCAGACTGTCGCTGGGGCCGAGGATTTTACGGGCCGATACGGCCGGCGTGGCGGCCCTGGCGCTGGTGCAATCGGTGCTGGGCGACTGGCGTTGAAATAATACCGGGGAAATCCACCCGCGATTTCCCCGTGAAACCTTTTTCTTCGGCCCGCGTTAAAGGGAGCTTGAGACCCACGCCTCATTTCCGGCCTGTTTGGCGTGAGCCTTAACCCATCACAAAAAGCAACAAGTAAAAACCTTCCGCTGAGCGGTAATTTCAGGGGGCAGTTCATGGCGGACGATTATTCATTCGGGATTGAAGAAGAATATTTCGTAGTCGATGCGGAAAGCCGCTCGGTGCAGAAGAAGGTGCCGTCCGGATTCATTCTCGCGTTGAAACGCGATCTTGGCTCGGCAGTGACGCGCGAATTGCTTCAGGCGCAGATCGAAGTGATGACCAAGCCATCGGTTTCGATTCCGGAAACACACAATGTACTTCAGGAATTGCGCCGCTCGGTCGGCGCCATCGCGGCCGAGCACGGACTTTCGGTATTTGCCTCGGGCACGCATCCGACCGCCACCTGGACCGAGGCAAAGCAGACCCGCGCCGTCCGCTATGACGAAGTCATGCAGGACTTGCAGATGCTCGGCGAACGCAATCTTCTCTGCGGCCTGCATGTGCATGTGGAGTTGCCCGATCCCGATCGCCGCGTCGAAATCATGCGCAGAATGATTCCGTACGTGCCGGCGCTGATCGCGCTGGCGACCTCATCGCCGTTCTGGCGCTCGCGCCATACAGGACTGATGGGCTACCGGCTTGCGGCCTATGACGAGCTGCCGCGCACGGGCCTGCCGCCGATGTTCGCAGGCAAGCAGGAATACGATCAGTATATCGCGACGCTCGTCGAGGCCCGGGTCATCAAGGACTCGAGTTATGTATGGTGGGCGCTGCGTCCGTCCCTGAAACATCCGACATTGGAATTACGCGCGCCGGATAGCTGCACGCGCGTATCGGATACTGTCTCCATTGCCGCGCTCTATCGTTCAATCGCGCGTTACCTTTTCCGCAATCCGGATGTGAATTCGGATTTGAGCGTAGTCGATTACGCCATCGCCACCGAAAACAAATGGCGCGCGCAACGCTACGGTATTCACGGAAGTTTCGTGGACAAAAGACAGCATCAGGCGATCGCCTTCTCTGAAGTTGTGGAGAATCTTATTGCCGAAGTCGCCGGCGATGCGAAGGCGCTCGGCTGCTTTGAGGCGGTTGCGGGCATCCGTGACATCGTGAAAAACGGCACCAGCGCTGATGTTCAAATCGCCGTGTATCGTGAGGCCGAGCATCGCACCGGCAGCCGCGGGCAAGCATTTCAGGCGGTAAAATCCTGGCTGGTGGAAGCTACCCTGCAATAGGCGCAACGCTGTAACGCGCAGCCGGGTGACTGTCCCGCCGCCAGAGGCTTGTGTATGGTCCCGGCCCCGTCAGCTTCTCCACTTCCGCCGGAGCATTTTCCTGCATGGCTCGCGACCAAATCGACATGACTCCGATCGAGTCGCGCGACGCGCTGGTCGCGTGGATCGAGCAGGGCGTGAAGCCGCGCGAAAAATTCCGCATCGGCACCGAACACGAAAAGCTCCCCTTTACGCAGGCTGATTTGCAGCCAGTACCCTATGAGGGCCGCCGCGGAATCCGTGCGCTTCTGGAAGGCATGCAGCTCCTGCTCGGCTGGGAGCCGATCATGGAGGGCGAAAACATCATCGGTCTTGCCGACGTCACCGGGGGCGGCGCTATTTCCCTGGAACCCGGTGGGCAATTTGAATTGTCCGGCGCGCCGGTCGCGACCATTCACGAGACTTGCGCGGAGCTGAACGCGCATCTGGCGCAAGTTCGCCAGGTCGCCACGCCGCTTGGCGTTGGTTTTCTCGGTATCGGCATGAGTCCGAAATGGACGCGCGCCGAGACGCCCATGATGCCCAAGGGCCGCTACAAGATCATGTCGAATTACATGCCGAAGGTCGGCAAGCTCGGCATCGACATGATGTTCCGCACCTGCACGGTGCAGACCAATCTCGATTTTTCCTCCGAAGCCGACATGGTGAAAAAACTTCGGGTAAGTCTCGCATGGCAACCGGTCGCGACGGCGCTGTTCGCGAATTCTCCCTTCACGGAAAACAAGCCGAACGGATTTCTTTCATTCCGCTCCGAAATCTGGCGCGATACCGACCCGCACCGCACCGGCATGTTGCCTTGGGCGTTCGAGGACGGAATGGGGTTCGAGCGCTGGGTCGATTACGCGCTCGACGTGCCGATGTATTTCGTGAAGCGCGGCGACAAATATATCGACGTCGCAGGAAAATCATTCCGCGATCTGATGGACGGAAAGCTGAAGGAATTGCCCGGCGAGCGTCCGACGCTGTCGGACTGGGCCAATCATCTCACGACGACTTTCCCCGAAGTCCGCCTGAAGCGCTTTCTGGAAATGCGCGGCGAGGACAGCGGCCCGCGGGATATGATTTGCGCGTTGTCAGCGCTCTGGACAGGACTTCTTTACGACGAGCAGACGCTCGATGCGGCTTGGGAGACGGTGAAGAACTGGACCGCGCAGGAACGGCAAAAACTTCGCGACGATGTTCCGCGCGAAGGTTTCAATGCCTCCATCGGCAGCCGCAAAGTACGCGGACTCGCCCGCGACATGGTCTCAATGGCGAAAGACGGCTTGAAGCGCAGGAAGAAACTCGACCGCTCGGGCAGGGACGAGACCTGTTTTCTGGCCCCGCTTGAGGAAATCGTGGAACAAGGGATCACGCCCGCCGAGCAGTTGCTTGCGCTCTATGGCGGCGAGTGGAATGGCTCAGTCGATCCCGTCTTCAAAAAACTCGCTTACTGAGTCTCTTATTCAATGAGTATCGCAACCGACCTTCGCGTCCGGTTTCTTTTTATTTTTGGCGCGCTCACCGGCCTCGGTCCGCTGGCCGTGGACGCTTATCTCCCGGCATTCCCGGTGCTGGCGCGCGACTTCGGCACCGATCCGGCTTCGGTGCAGGGAACGCTTTCCACGTTCTTTCTCGGCATGGGTATCGGGCATCTTTTTTATGGCCCGATCTCCGACCGCTTCGGCAGGCGCGGGCCGGTCCTGTTTGGTCTGACACTTTTCATTCTGGCTTCGATTGCCTGTGCGCTCGCACCGAACATCGAGAGCTTCTGGATCGCGCGGCTCGTGCAATCAGTCGGCGCCTGTGCCGGCCTGATGGTTTCGCGCGCCGCCGTGCGTGATCTTTACGACGGCGCCGAGATGGCGCGTTTCTTTTCGCTGCTCGTGCTTGTGCTTGGTATTGCGCCGATCATCGGTCCGTTGCTTGGCGGACAGATTCTCGTGCTGATCGGCTGGCGCGAGATTTTCTGGATGCTGGCACTCGTTGGCGTCGTTCTGCTCCTCGTCACTTATTTCTGGTTGCCGGAGACCTTGCCTGCGTCACGGCGTACGGCGGGAGGCCTCAAACCCGCGCTTGCTTCCTACCGCGAACTGCTCGGCGATGGTCACTATATGGCGCATATCGTTGCGGCCTCGCTCGTCTTCACGGGCTTGTTCGCTTACATCGCCGGCTCGCCGTTCGTGTTCATCGAGTATTACGGCGTCTCCCCGGAAGCCTACGGTTTCATCTTCGGCGCGAACGCCGTTGGTTTGGTTTTGATGTCACAGATCAATGCGTGGCTGCTCTTGCGCCACAAGCCAGAAACGCTGCTCACTTCCTGGCTCGTTGTTTATCTCGTGGCGGCGGGTGTGCTGCTCGTGAACGCAATCACGGGCTTTGGCGGTTTTGCCGGCGTCGCAATTCCTCTTTTCGTCACCGTTTCGATGGTTGGTGGCGCGCCTGCGAATGCGCTGGCGCTGGCGCTGCATCCCTATCCGCACAAAGCCGGGAGCGCGACCGCACTTTTCGGCGCGCTTCAGTTCGGTTCAGGCGCGGTGGTGGCGGTGATGGAAGGCGTGCTGCACCAGAGTACGGCATTGCCCATGGCTGGCATCATTGTGTCGACGGCAGTCATCGCGTTGGCGGTGAATCGCTGGGGCGGACCGGAGCGCGCCTAGAATTCAGGGCAGCTTGTCGTAGCCCTGACCGAAACCGGAAAGACTCATCGGAATGCCGATGCCCTCGTCGGGCGTCTGGAAAATAATAAAGGTCGCCTGCTGCCCGCTTCTCATCTGGCCGACCAGCTTGTCGTCCATCACCACTTCCGAAACGCATCCGTTCGGAAGGCAACGCACAAAGCCGGCGCGGCCGACATCGGCATTGTCGATCCGCAGTCCCAGTCCGGATGGCAACAGCACGCCGAGCGGAGCCAGTACCCGCATCAGTCGGCTTTTGGTGTCCGCAGTCTTCAGGATGATGACGGTAAGACCCACATTGGGTCTATCCTCGGCGGTGACGCTCTGAATGAGCGCGCACTGTTCCCCGCGCGAGTCCGCCGGCTTGTCGCAACGGATCTGCCAGTCGCCGTGCGTCGAACGGACGACGCCCTGGGCGGATGCGGGCATAACCGGCAGCAAAAAGGCTAGAGTGATCGTGAGCGCGGCCAAACGCGCGCGCTTACCCAGGAGGGTGCAGGCCATCCCATCTCCTCCGCCCGCGAATCGCTCAGCGAGGCGGTTGCAAATCAGAAAATGACGCGGGTACATCGCCCCTTGTCCGTGTCAAGAATGCGGCGTTTCCCGGCCCCTTGGGGCATGGCCGGGATCGTGCGCCGCGGAATGCGGTTGTGGCCCCCAAACCCCCTGACAGTGCGTTGCGAGGGTTAAGAAATTGTGGTTCTTGGGAACACGGCCGGGCGCAGGGCCGTTATCGCTACGATTTGGCACTCACCCGGACATGCGCGGCAACACGCCGCCACCCGCTTCGTTCCGTGGCAGGAGCCCAGATGCTACCTTGCCTGCATTAGAACCGTTCCGGTCAGCTCCCTTAGAGAGCACCGGCCCGAGAGAAGGCGTCGAGGGGAAGGCCAAGGGGATCAAGGCATGATGAAGAAGCTAACCGGGACGCTCCGGCTCACGAAATTGGCGGGTATCGCAGTTGCCCTGCTGGCAGGGTTCACCGCCGTGGCGGAAGCCGGTCTGGGCCAGCCATCCAAGTGGCAATACGACTTCCAGGAAGCCGCTTCGCCGATCATGGAGACGATCCACAGCTTCCATCTTTCCGTGGCGATCCGTGCGTTTGCGATCGCGATGTTCGGCCTTGTGCTTTTGATTTAGGTGGCGCTGCGCTTTAACGAGCGCGCCAATCCGGTGCCGTCGAAGACGACGCATCACACCATGCTCGAAGTCGCATGGACGGTGATCCCCGCCCTGATTCTTTTGGCCATTGTGGTGCCGTCCTTCCGGCTCCTGTTCGATCAACTCACCATTCCGCCGGCCGATATCACCGTGAAGGCGACCGGCACCGCGCAGTGGAGTTGGACCTATACCTATCCGGATCACGGCGGCTTCCAGTTCGACAGCAACATGATCGAGGAGAAGGATCTGAAGCCGGGTCAGCTTCGTCTTTTGTCCGTCGACAATGAAATGGTCGTTCCGGTGAACAAGATCGTCCGCATGCAGATCACTGCCGAAGGCATCATTCACGCTTTCGCGATGCCGTCCTTCGGCATCAAGATCGACGCAGTGCCGGGACGCCTGAACGAAACATGGTTCAAGGCCACCAAGGAAGGTCTTTTCCACGGCCAGTGTTCCGAACTATGCGGCCGCAATCACGCCTTCATGCCGATTGTGATCCGGGTCGTGAACGACCAGCAGTTCAATCAGTGGATCGAAGAAGCAAAAAAGAAATATGCGGCGACGCCGGATAACGGTTCGGTCGTCGTGGCAGCCGCACGCGATTAATCCGCGGCCCCCAGTTAGACGCGAGGTAGAAAAAAATGGCTTACGGTGCAGCTCACGCCCACGACGATCACGATCACAAGCCGCCGTTTATCCAGCGCTGGTTGTTCTCAACCAACCACAAGGACATCGGCACGCTCTATCTGATCACCGCGATCATCGCGGGCACGGTCGGCGGTGCGCTGTCAGTCGCGATGCGGCTCGAGTTGCAAGAGCCGGGAATGCAGTTTTTCACCAATCCGCACACCTTCAATTCGTTCGTGACGGCGCACGGCCTGATCATGGTGTTCTTCATGATTATGCCAGCGCTGATCGGCGGTTTCGGCAACTGGTTCGTGCCGCTGATGATCGGCGCCCCGGATATGGCCTTCCCGCGCATGAACAACGTCTCGTTCTGGCTGTTGCCGGCCGCGCTCACGCTGCTGCTGATCTCGCTGTTCGTCGAAGGACCGCCCGGCGGTCTCGGCGTCGGTGCCGGCTGGACGATCTACGCGCCGCTGTCGACGTCGGGCCATCCGGGTCCGGCCATGGACTTCGCCATCCTCGCGCTGCACCTCGCGGGTGCATCGTCGATCCTTGGCGCCATCAACTTCATCACCACCATCTTCAACATGCGTGCCCCCGGCATGACGCTGCACAAGATGCCGCTGTTCGTATGGTCGGTGCTGGTGACGGCCTTCCTGTTGCTTCTTTCGCTGCCCGTGCTGGCCGGCGCCATCACCATGCTGCTTACCGACCGCAACTTTGGCACGTCGTTCTTCAATCCGCAGGGCGGCGGTGATCCGCTACTCTACCAGCATCTGTTCTGGTTCTTCGGGCATCTCGAAGTCTACATTCTCATCCTCCCGGGCTTCGGCATGATCAGCCACATCGTGTCGACCTTCTCCAAGAAGCCGGTGTTCGGCTATCTCGGCATGGCTTACGCCATGGTCGCCATCGGCCTCGTCGGCTTCATCGTGTGGGCGCACCACATGTATGCGGCTGGCATCAGCGTGAACACGCAGGCTTACTTCGTGTTCGCCACCATGGTGATCGCGGTGCCGACGGGTGTGAAGATCTTCTCCTGGATCGCCACCATGTGGGGCGGCTCCATCCAGTTCAAGGTGCCCATGCTGTGGGCGCTCGGCTTCATCTTCCTGTTCACCGTTGGCGGCGTGACCGGCGTCATGCTCTCCAACGCCGGCGTCGACCGCGCGTTGCACGACACCTACTACGTCGTCGCGCACTTCCATTACGTGCTGTCGCTCGGCGCCGTCTTCGCCATCTTCGCGGGCTGGTACTACTGGTTCCCCAAGATGTCGGGCTACATGTACAACGAGGCGCTGGGCAAGGTGCACTTCTGGCTGACCTTCATCGGCGCCAACGTGCTGTTCTTCCCGCAGCACTTCCTCGGCCTGCAGGGCATGCCGCGCCGCTACGTCGACTATCCTGACGCCTTCGCGTTCTGGAACGGCGTGTCGTCGGCCGGCGCCTACATGACCGCGCTGGGTACGATCGTGTTCCTCATCGGTGTGCTGGTCGCCTTCATGAGCCGCCGCGTGGCGGGTGACAATCCGTGGGGTGCCGGTGCCACGACGCTCGAGTGGACGCTGCCGTCGCCGCCGAACTTCCACTCCTACGAGACGCTCCCGCGCATTCAGGCCACTCATCACCACTGAAGCGCGGGCATTTGCACGAACGACAACGGGCGGGGCACGAGGTTCCGCCCGTTGCACTAAAAGAAGCGAAATCCCGGGCTGCCGATCGCGCACCCGGCAAGGCCGAGCAGGTCCTCTCCGGGGAGGCCGATGCGAGGCCAAGGGTCGAGTGAAATGCAGGGCACGAGCGCAGAGACCGGCAGCGGCCAGATCGGCCCCGTAACAGGGTCGGGCATCGGCGACTTCATCGAGCTGTTGAAGCCGCGTGTCATGTCGCTGGTCGTGTTCACGGCGCTGACCGGCATGATCGCGGCCCCCGGCAACATCCATCCCGTGCTCGGTGTCATTGCGCTGCTCGCCATCGCCATCGGCGCCGGAGCCGCTGGCGCGCTCAACATGTGGTACGACGCCGACATCGACGCGCGTATGGCGCGCACGGCGGCGCGTCCCATCCCGCGCGGGCGCCTGACCGCCGACGAAGCCCTGAACTTCGGATCAGTCCTCTCGGTCTTCTCGATTTTGACGCTTGGCGTCCTCGTCAACTGGACGGCGGGGCTGCTGCTCGCCATTACCATCGGCTTCTATCTCTTCATCTACACCATGTGGCTGAAGCGGCTGACGCCGCAGAACATCGTCATTGGCGGCGCCGCCGGCTCCTTCCCGCCGATGATCGGCTGGGCGGCCGTCACCGGTAGCGTCAGCATGGAAAGCGTGCTGATGTTCCTCATCATCTTCGTGTGGACGCCGCCGCACTTCTGGGCCTTGGCGCTCTACCGCTGCCGCGACTACGAGCGCGTCGGTGTACCCATGCTGCCGGTCGTGGCCGGTCCCACCGAGACGCGCCGCCAGATCTGGCTTTACTCGCTTGTGCTGGTGCCGCTGGCCATGCTGCCGACGGCCATCGGCCTTGCCGGCGTCGTCTATGGGGTGAGCTCGGGCGTGCTCGGCGTCATCTTCCTCTATCTGGCCTGGCGCGTGCGCAAGATCACCGAGGGCCGCTCAGCCGACCGGGCGGCCAAGCAGCTCTTTGCTTTTTCGATCCTCTATCTGTTTCTCTTGTTTGCGGTGATCCTCGGCGAGCACGCCGTGACCCGGTTGATGGCGTGAGGATCGAGCGGTGGCGTTGGTCATGAGCGGGATGAACGAGGACGAGAAGGAGCAGCGGCGGCGTCAGCGCATGCGCTCGATCGCCATCGGCCTCGCACTCGCGGCGCTCGTTGCGCTCTTCTACGTTGCGACGATTATCCGCCTCGGCGGCAACGTCATGAACCGGCCGATCTGAGGCGCCATATCCCATGAGCGAGACAGACCAGCATCAACAGCACAGGCCGCCGGCCCCCCAGCGGCACAGCGCCGTCGCCGCCGTCTGCGCCCTCTTGGTGCTGTCGATGGCCGGGCTGTCGTTCGCGGCCGTGCCGCTCTACCGTCTCTACTGCCAGGTCACCGGCTATCAGGGCACCACGCAAAAGGCCGAGAGGGCCTCGGACGTCGTGCTCGATCGCGTGGTAAAGGTGCGCTTCGACGCCAACACGGCCGCCGAGTTGCCTTGGACGTTCGAGCCGATGCAGTCCTCGCTCGAGGTGAAGGTCGGCGAGAACACGCTCGCCTTCTACAAGGCCACCAACCACTCCGATAAGCCGACGACGGGCACGGCGGTTTTCAACGTCACGCCCGACGCGGTCGGCTCGCACTTCAACAAGGTGCAGTGCTTCTGCTTCACCGAGCAGCGGCTGGAGCCGGGACAATCGATCGAGATGGCGGTTTCCTTCTTCGTCGATCCGGCCTTCGCCACTGACGAGGAGACCAAGAATCTTTCCGAGTTGACGCTGTCCTATGCCTTCTATCCGGTGACTGCGCCGAAGAAGGAAGGACAGGCTGCGACCGCGAGCTCGAGCAAGGGCGGATGAAGACTTGAATAACCAGCGCTGCGCCTGAGGACCGGTCCTGAGGCGCAGCGGCAAGGCTCTCGCTCCACATGGGCTGCAGCCTAAAGACGACGGATCGGGAGCACCAACGGGGACCACGGGAGAGACAAGACAATGGCCGCTACGGACGCCAAGCACCACGACTACCATCTCGTAAATCCGAGCCCCTGGCCGGTGATCGCTTCAATTTTCGCTCTCATGATGATGATCGGTGCGGTCATCTGGATGCGCTCTATGAGCGAGGGCGCCGGCTTGTTCGGCCTCAGCGGACCATGGGTGTTCGCCGTCGGCTTTGCCGGCATCGTCGCCAGCGCCTTCTTCTGGTGGCGCGATGTCATCAGCGAGGGCGACCACGGCGACCACACCCCGGTCGTGCAGTTGCACTTCCGCTACGGCATGATCCTGTTCATCGCCTCCGAGGTGATGTTTTTCGTCGCCTGGTTCTGGGCCTACTTCGACGCCGCCCTGTTCCCCGCCGGCGTGCATGACCTGTTGAACAGCACGGATGTCGTCGGTCAGGTGATGCGCGACCAGCTGCTCGGCGGCCATTGGCCGCCGGCGCCGGTCGACGGCACCGGCGTTACCATTCCTGCAAGCGGCGCGCCGACGCCGGGCGTGTTCCAGCACACGTTCGATCCGTGGGGCATCCCGCTGCTCAACACGATCATCCTGCTGACGTCGGGTGTGACGGTAACGTGGGCGCACCACGCGCTCTTGAAGAATGATCGTCGCGGGCTGGTGCTCGGGCTGATCCTGACCGTGCTGCTCGGTGCCACATTCACCTTCTTCCAGGCTTACGAGTATCAGCACGCCGGTTTCAGCTACGCCGGCCACATCTACGGCTCGACGTTCTTCATGGCGACGGGCTTCCACGGCGCGCACGTGCT
>CAZUJE010000026.1:0-26460 GCA_964620215.1 uncultured Hyphomicrobiales bacterium | reverse complement strand
AAGGACGAGGCGCGGGAGCGCTGGGGCGAGGAGCAGGTGCTGGTCTGGCGCCGCTCCTATGACGTGCCGCCGCCCGGCGGCGAAAGCCTGAAAGATACGGTTGCCCGGGCGCTACCCTATTACGTGCAGGAAATTCTCCCGCGTGTGATGCGGGGCGAGCGCGTGCTGGTGACGGCGCACGGGAACAGCTTGCGCGCGCTCATCATGGTGCTGGAGAAGCACACGCCGGAATCGATCATCAAGCGCGAACTGGCGACCGGCGTGCCGATTCTTTACCGGCTGGGTGCCGATTCGACTGTCGCGGAAAGGCTCGATCTCGCGGCCTGACTTTTCGCCGCTTCCCAGCCGAGCATTGCTCTCTTTCGTGTAAGCCCCCAGTGATACCCGGTAAGCGCGCCGCTTTTGCCGACGACGCGGTGGCAGGGGACCACGAACGAAATCGGATTCTTGCCGACAGCGGCGCCGACGGCGCGCGAGGCTTTCGGCTTTCCGATTTTATCCGCGACCGTTGAATAGGTGAGCGCGCAGCCCATCGGGATCGAGAGCAACTGTTCCCACACACGGACTTCAAAATCGGTGCCGATCAGCACGATTTTCAGCGGCGTTTCGCGCAGCCATTTGGAAGAATCGAATATCCGCCGGGCGTGAATTTCCGTTGCTGCGGGATTTTCCACGAAGCGCGCATTCGGCCAGCGGCTTCGCATGTCATCGAGCGCCACTTTATCGCCGCCGCTGTCGGCAAAAGCCAATCCGCAAAGCCCGCGCGGTGTGGTCATCACAAGCGCGCGTCCGAACGGCGAATCGTGAAAACCGTAAGTAATTTCCAGCGACGAGCCGCCGGTCTTCCATTCGCCGGGCGACATTGATTCATGGACAACAAAAAGATCGTGCAATCTGCCCGGTCCCGAAAGACCCAACTCATAGGTCGCTTCCATGACGCTCGGCGTTTCTTTCAAAAGGCGCTTGGCGTTATCGAGCGTGACCGCGGAAAGAAATTCCTTCGGCGTCAGCCCGCACCAGCGCCGGAACAAATCCGTCAGGGCGCGCGGGTTTGAGCCGACCGCATGGGCGATTGCTTCCACTTCCGGCTGCTCGCGAAAGTTCTTCGAGACAAACTCGATGGCCCGGCGCACGGTCTCGTAATCGGCGTTACTGCTCCGATCAGAAATTGTATGTCCGGATTTCATTTCAAAAGCGTGTTGCATGTTCATCATGCAGTGAAGGTAGTGCGGCGGGTGCGTAAAACCCACCCGATTC
Organism: uncultured Hyphomicrobiales bacterium; assembly: GCA_964620215.1. Taxonomy (GTDB): domain Bacteria; phylum Pseudomonadota; class Alphaproteobacteria; order Rhizobiales; family Xanthobacteraceae; genus JAUSIF01. Next base: position 25,203 of record CAZUJE010000026.1, on the reverse strand, counting down.
CGCCGGAAGCAGAAAACTAGCGTTTCGCGGCCGCAAGCGCTGAAGCCAGGGCATTTGCCAGTTCCGCCTTCTGTACCGGCGGCAGAAATGCGCCGATCACCAGCGGAGTTCCACGCGAGCGGAGCGCCACGCGCGTCACGCCCGAAAGCTCGTCCTTATCGACCTCCAGCCTGACCCAGCGTGGATTGAGGCTCGTCTCAAAGGCGGCACCCCTGGCCGTAACCTGCCGGATGTGAAGCTCATTGGTGGTGACAAGAATGTTCTCGTGGGCGCGCGCCGCCCGGTAATTCGCGCGGAACGCCCACCAGACCAGCACCACATCGAGGCCGAAAAAGAAGAATACAGGCCATGCGCCCATCATCAGGAACGCCATGCCGGCGATGAAGCTTGATCCCGCCAGCAAGGCCATCACGATGAGAAAACCCGGCTTGCTCAGCGAACGGTGCGGCCTCAGCGTCGCTTCATAGAGGACAGGACCGTCCGGCCAGTTGTCTTGGTAGTTGTCTTGGCTCATGCAACGATTATACGGGATCGATGCCGAAAAAGCAGTCCTCTTCGCGCGCGAAAAAATCGAAAGCCAAGCCGGCGCGATTGAGAGTTCCTGCGCGCTGGACGGAAGCCGAAGTCACGGAGGCTTTTACTCGCTTTGCCCGCGCCAATCCCGAGCCAAAGGGCGAACTGCTGCACACCAGTCCTTTTACGCTGCTGGTGGCGGTTGTGCTCTCCGCGCAGGCGACTGACGCGGGCGTAAACAAGGCGACGCCCGCATTATTCGCGCTTGCCGATACGCCGGAAAAGATGGCGGCACTTGGCGAAGCGCGCGTGCGCGATCTGATTAAAACCATCGGCCTCTATCGCACCAAGGCGAAGAACGTAATCGCGCTTTCCGAAAAACTAATCGCCGAGCACGGAAGCCAAGTACCGAGGACGCGGGAGGCGCTTCAGGCCTTGCCGGGCGTTGGACGCAAGACCGCGAATGTGGTGCTGAATATCGCCTTCGGTGAACACACGATCGCGGTGGATACGCATCTATTCCGCGTTTCCAATCGCACCGGCCTTGCGCCGGGCAAAAATCCGCTTGAGGTTGAATTAGGTTTGGATAAGGCGATTCCCGCCCGCTTCAAGCGTCACGCGCATCATTGGCTCATTCTTCATGGCCGCTATGTCTGCAAGGCGCGCGCGCCGGATTGCCCTAGCTGCCTGATTAACGATCTCTGCAACTGGCCTGAGAAAAGCGTCTAGACACGCCTCGGCGGCATGAGTTCGCGCGCCGGCCCGATCCGCTTGTGAACGCGGACCATGAAGGCGGTCGCTAATACGGGCGTGATGAAGTTCAACACCGGCACGATCACGATGCCGGCGATCATCAGACCTGCGATGAACACCCGCATGGAATTCTCACGCCGGAGAATCTGCGCTTCTTCCACGGAGCGGAATCGCATCGCCGCCAGCTCGAAATATTCCCGGCCGAGCAGAAATCCGTTGGCGACAAAAAACGCGATCAGATTGATGCCGGGAAGCAGCAGCAGCAACAGCGCGATAAAGTTCACCAGCAGCACAAGCCCGAAGAATTTGGCCGACAGTACCAATGCCTGCGCCATCGGGAGCGCACGGCCGGGCGGGTCGGCGGGAAATTCGGTGCGCTCTACTTCCGCCGCGACTTCATCGAGAAAAAGTGCTGCGGTCAGCGAACTGATCGGACCCATCAGAAAGATCGCGCCCGCGATCAGTCCCAGTCCGGTCACGATCGCCAGCGCCGTTTCGAACGGCTGCGGCAGCGACACCATGCGTGAGATGAGGCTCTGCATGATAACGCCGAACACCAGTAACAGAAGCGCTGACAGCGCCACGGTCTTCAGCAAGATCCGGCGCAAGGGCGGCGAAAAGGTCTGGGCGAAAGCACGGGCAAAATCTTCGATCATCGGGAATTCCGGAAGCGCGGGAAAAGACGAATCGCAGACAACAAATACGTCGCTTGCGGCTGAATTTAGCCGCCCGCAAGCCTTACGTCAGCCCGGCAGGGATCAATTAGGCAGGGCAGTTTCAGGATGCTTCGGCAATTCCGGAACAAGGGGAGCGGATTTCTCGCAAACAGGAGCGGGCGACGCCGCCTTCGGGAGATTGGCCCAGCGCAGGCGCTTGTAGTCAAAGCCTGACTCAATGGTCGGCTTCACAACAGAGAAATAGGGCGAGATGTCGAAGTCGCGCGGGGTGTAAAGCGAGTGATGCCGGATGTGCAAAATTTCCCGGCGTGTCTCGCGGCTTCCGATCAGCTCAATCTTGGGAAGAATCGGATAACGCACAACCTCGAATGCCTGCGCGATCAATGAGGAGCAGATCGCCTTGGTCGGATCGCCTGATCCAAGCGCCATCAGGCGGCGGCGGAAGCGGGCTGGAACCGGCATCGGCACGAGATAGCGGATGAGGTCGATGATGTTCTTCACATCATAGTTGTAGCCGAGCCGCTTTATCATGTAGCTCGCGACCCGCTCGCAATCGTGTTCGGTCAGGCCCGCCGGACGGCAGACGCGCGTGTGGAACAACTCGTATTTGGACAACGGAGCCGAGACGACGCCTTCGCCAAGCACCGCTTCCACGAACACATGCGGCTCACCTGCTTCGCTTTTTACACCGAGTTTGTCGCCGACATAGAGCGCGGCGTGGGACCAGGTGGATTGGGTCAGGTATTTGATGACACCGGAGACGCGGGAGTTGCCCTCGACCAGGAGCACATCGCCGGGACGCAACGCGCGCGAAAGCGCGCCGGGATCGCTCGGCGTAAAAGGTTCGTATCCCGACGACGGCTGTTCGAGATAGCGGACAATTCTTTGTCCAACCAGGCCAAGAAAACGCTCGCCCATGCAACACTAGGAGCCGGTACGCGGAACTCCCCCTCTCCCTTCCAGTGAGACTAAGCCGGGGCTAGTTTCCATCCGGTTCACGAGGCTCGCTGCGTTGCGGCGCAGAGGGCCGGAGGCTCTGGCTAACATCAGGATTTTGCAGCACTTTCAGGAATGATTCGGCATCTTTCAAAACGCGGTTTTCTGGCCGGCGCGGCGTCGCTTGCGGCGGCAAAGGCGCTCGGCCAGGTGCCTGCGTCGGGTGAAGTGAACGTCGCGGTCATCGGCGCCGGCGCCGCGGGCATCGCCGCTGCGCGGCGCGCGGCTGCCGCCGGCCGCAGCTACGCGCTGCTTGAAGCATCGAACAGGATCGGCGGGCGGGTATGGACCGGCCGCGGAGCCTTCGGCGTGGAGCATGATCGCGGCGCGCACTTCATGTCGGCGTCGGGGCGCAATCCGCTGGTGGCGCTGGGCCGTCTCGAGAAACTCGATCTCAAAACGGTTCCGCCATTTCGCAGACTGTATGTCGGCCAGCGCGAGGCGCGCGACAGCGAGTACGACGCTTTCACCGCGGCGTTGCAGCGCGCCAGCCGCGCCATTGCGGCCGCCGGAGAAGCGGGGCGCGATATTGCTTGCGCTAAGGCGATTCCCGATGTGGGCGACTGGAACGGGACCGTGGGATTTGTGCTTGGTCCGAACACCCTTTCAAAGGATCTCGCGAATATTTCCACTGTCGATTACGCACGCATTGAGGATCAGCCGGAAGAAATCGTCTGCCGGACTGGCCTGGGTCAGGTGCTGGCCGCCAGCGCAAAATCATTGAAGGTGACGCTCGGATCGCCGGTGACACGAATTGGACAGATCGGGCGCGGGCCGATCACCATTGAAACCACGCAGGGCGTGGTCCGCGCGGATACTGTCATCGTCACGGTTTCCACCAATGTGCTTGCTTCCGGCCGCATCAAATTCGAATCGGCATTGCCGAAGCGCACGCTCGACGCGGTCGAGGCATTGTCGCTTGGGACTCGCGACCGGCTGGTGTTTGAGCTGAAAGGAAACCCGCTCCGCTTCGCGGACGATCAGAAGGTTCTCTTCAAAGGCATGAATCCGCGAGCCGTCAGTCTGACTGGCCGGCCGGGCGGCAGCGAACTTTGCTTCGCGGATTTCAGCGGTAATTTCGGCCGGGAAGTTTCGGCCAAGGGCGAAGCGGCGATGGCCGCATTCGTAAGCGAGCAGATCGTCGAACATTTTGGCGCTGACACCAAAAACAGCATCGGCCGCGTGGAAGCCGTCCGCTGGTCGGCCAATCCGCTTGTTCTCGGCGGCATGTCGGCGGCGGCGCCGGGCAGGGGAATGAGCAGGCGTATTCTGTCGGAGCCGTTGTTCGACCGCATGTTTCTCGCAGGCGAGGCGGTACACGAAACCTGGTTCGGTACCGTGGCGGGCGCGTGGGTATCCGGCGAGCGCGCCGCGGACGCCGCCTTGCGTTATCTCACGCTGAAATCTGCGCCGGCCAAGGGCAAGAAATAATCTTTACGAGCGGATCGTGGCTCCAGTTTTCTTAGCCACTTCCTCGACGATCTTCTTCGCCACCGCGTCGATCTCGGCATCGGTCAGGGTCTTCTCGCGCGGCTGCAAGGTGACCGCGATCGCGATGGACTTCTTGCCTTCGGGAATTCCCTTGCCTTCGTAGAGATCGAATACATCGACCGCGCTGACGAGTTTCTTGTCGGCACTTTCCGCCGCGCGAACGATGTCCACGGCGGCCACCGTACGGTCCACGATGAAAGCGAAATCGCGCGAGATTGGCTGGAACGGCGAGAGATCAAGTTTAGGTTTGGTGCGGGTCGGACGGGATTTCGGTTCCGGAACGCGATCAAGAATGATTTCCGCCACCGCGACCGGCCCGGCCACGTCGAGCGCTTCCAGCGCGGACGGATGCAATTCCCCGAAATAGCCGAGAATAGTTTTCGGACCGAGCTGAATTGTGCCGGAGCGTCCCGGATGCAGCCAGGCAGGCCCGCCGGCGACGATCTGAACCTTGTCGACAGGCGCGCCTGCGCTGGCGAGGATGGCCAGAGCGTCAGCCTTTGCGTCAAACACATCAACAGCGCCTGCCGAGCCTGACCAGTGGCGGCCGGTCGCTGTTGCTTTGGAACTGCCGCGCCGAACGACCGTTGCGGCGATGACCTGGTCCTCCGGTTTGTCGCCGTAGAAAACCTGACCGACTTCAAAGAGAGATACATCCGCGTAACCGCGGTCCGCGTTCTTCTGCGCGGCCATGGCCAGCGTCGGCACCAGCGAAGGGCGCATATCCGAGAGTTCAGCGGCAATGGGATTGGCAAGCGCAAGTTCAGGCGCGCCACCGCCGAACGCAGTCGCATGTTCCTTGGAGATGAACGACCAGGTCACCGCTTCGACAAGACCCGCTGCCGCGAGCGCGCGCTTGGCACCGCGTGTGCGTTTCTGGATCGTGGTCAGTACCGGGCGGAAAGCATCTTCGCCACGTTCGAACGGCGTCGAAGGCACGCGGTCCACGCCGAGAATGCGGACGATTTCTTCCACGAGATCGGCCTTGCCTTCCACATCCGCGCGCCAAGTGGGTGGAGAAACTTTCACCGTCTCGCCCGAGCCCGCGACAGAGAAGCCGAGCGCATTCAGCACGCGCTTTGCTTCGGTCGCGGTGGCTTCAAGGCCGGATAGTTTTTTCACATGGTCGAGCGGGAAATCGATCACGCGGCCGGTGTCCGGAATCGCCCCCGCGAGATGGATTTCCGAAGGTTCTCCGCCGCAGAGTTCAAGAATGAGCTTGGTCGCAAGCTCCAGCCCCGGCACGCAGAAGGCCGGATCGATGCCTCTTTCAAACCGGAATCTTGCGTCGGAATTGATGCCGAGGCGGCGGCCGGTCTGGGCAATATTCAGGGGCTCCCACAGCGCCGATTCCACCAGCACTTCGGTGGTGGTTTCCGAGCAGCCGGTCGATTCGCCGCCCATGATTCCGGCAAGGGATTCCACACCTGAATCGTCGGCGATCACGCACATCTCGGAATCAAGTTCATACGTCTTGCCGTCGAGTGCCACGATCTTCTCGCCCTTGTTGGCACGGCGGACGACAAGATTTCCTTTCACCTTCTTCGCGTCGAACACATGCAGCGGGCGTGAGCGGTCGAACGTAACCAGATTCGTAATGTCCACGAGCGTATTGATCGGGCGAAGGCCGATCGCACGCAGGCGCTTTTGCAGCCATTCGGGCGAGGGACCGTTCTTCACGCCCTTGATGAGACGAAGCGCGAAAGCGGGGCAGAGCGGGTCTTTTGCAAAATCCAGTTTCACTTTCACCGGACATGGAAATTTTCCGCTGACCGGCTTGATCGGTGTGTCTTTCAGATCTCCGATTTTCGCCGCGGAGAGATCGCGCGCAATGCCGTGAACGCCGAGACAGTCAGCGCGGTTCGGCGTAATCGCAACGTCGAGGACAGGGTCGCCTAGTCCCGCGTAATCCGCGTAGGATTTTCCGACCGGCGCGTCGGCGGGCAGCTCGATGATGCCGTCGCTGTCATCGGAGACCTGAATCTCCGCGCCAGAAATCAACATGCCGTGGCTTTCAACGCCGCGGATTTTGCCGATGCTGAGCGTGAGTTCCTTGCCGGGAATGTAGGCGCCGGGAGGCGCGAACACCGCCTTCATGCCACCGCGCGCATTCGGCGCGCCGCAGACGACCTGGGTCGGCTTGCCGGTGCCGGTGTCCACCATGCACACGCGGAGACGATCCGCATCCGGATGCTTCTCTGCGGAGATTACCGAGACCACTTTAAAAGGTGCCAGCGACTTTGCCTTGTCTTCGACGGACTCCAGTTCGAGGCCGATCATGGTCAGCTTCTCGATTATCTCATCGAGCGGGGCAGTCGTTTCGAGATGCTCTTTCAACCAGCCGAGGGTGAATTTCACGTGCTCAGCCCTCCCGCCAGCGTCGGGAAGTCGAGCGGCCTGAATCCATAGTGCTCGATCCAGCGCACGTCGGCTTCGAAGAAAGCGCGGAGATCCGGCATTCCGTATTTCAGCATCGCGATGCGGTCGATCCCCATGCCCCAGGCAAAGCCTTGATACTCGTTCGGATCGAGACCGCAGTTCTTCAAGACATTCGGATGCACCATTCCGCAGCCGAGAATTTCGAGCCAGTCATTGCCTTCGCCGAAGCGAACCTCGCCACCCTTCCGGTCGCACTGGATATCGACTTCCATCGACGGCTCGGTGAACGGGAAGAATGACGGACGAAAACGCATTTTCACCTGCGGGACTTCAAAGAAGGCCTTGCAGAATTCTTCGAGAATCCACTTGAGATGTCCAAGATGCGAGCCCTTGTCGATGACGAGGCCTTCGACCTGATGGAACATGGGCGTATGCGTCTGGTCGGAATCTTTTCTATAGGTGCGGCCTGGAATGATGACTTTGACCGGCGGCTTCTGTTTTTGCAGCGTGCGAATCTGCACCGGCGAAGTGTGCGTGCGCAGCAGAAGCCGCTCGCCGTTTTCCTTTGGATTGAAGAAAAACGTATCGTGCATTTCGCGTGCCGGATGGCCGGCCGGGAAATTCAGCGCGGTGAAATTATAGAAATCGGTCTCCACATCCGGGCCCTCGGCCACCGCGAAGCCCATCGCGCCGAAAATCACGGTGATTTCGTCGATCACCTGGCTGATCGGATGAATGCGTCCGCGCTCCGCCACGGGCAAGCGCACCGGCAGCGTCACATCGACCTTGTCGGCGATCAGCTTCTCGCCGATGGCGGCATTCTTCAGGGTATCGCGGCGCTGGTTGATAGCGTTGTTGACGCTATCTTTCAGCTTGTTGATCGCGGCACCCTTGGTCTTGCGCTCATCGGGCGTCATGGTGCCGAGCGTTTTCAACAATTCCGAAATCGAGCCCTTCTTGCCGAGCGCGGATACGCGCACGGCTTCCAGTGCCGCTTCGTCCCTGGAGGCGGCAACGGCGGCGAGGAGTTCTTTTTCGAGCTTTGTTGTATCGGTCATGGAATCAACCGGGTGCGAATGTGCCTTGAACCTGCGCAAAGGCAAGCAGCGCGGCGCTAATGAAAGCGCCCCGCTGGTTTAGCCCCGGCAGGCGGTGAACCGCTCAGTTAAGAGCGGCGCGGGCCTTGTCGACGAGAAGCTTGAAGGCAGCCGGTTCGCGAACGGCGATATCGGCGAGCACCTTGCGGTCGACCTCGACCCCGGCCTTGCCGAGGCCGTCGATAAATCGGCCATAGGTCAAACCGTTCATGCGCGTCGCCGCGTTGATCCGCTGGATCCAGAGCGCGCGGAACGAGCGCTTCTTCACCTTGCGGTCGCGATAGGCGTACTGCATCGACTTGTCGACGGCAGCCTTCGCGGCGCGGATCGTGTTCTTGCGGCGGCCGTAAAAGCCCTTGGCGGCCTTGAAGGTTTTCTTGTGTTTGGCGTGTGATGTTACGCCACGTTTAACGCGGGCCATTGATCGGACTCCTGAATTTGATTAGCGCAAAAGCTCAGCCGTTCGGCAAATAATATTTACGTACCTTGCGTCCATCGGCTTCCGACACAACGAAGGTGCGGCGGTTTTGACGGATTTGCTTGGTGGTCCGCTTGATCATGCCGTGACGCTTACCAGAGAAACCGGCAATAACCTTGCCGGTCGCGCTGAGCTTGAAGCGCTTTTTGGCGCCCGATTTTGTCTTGATCTTGGGCATTTGGCTCTCCATGGATCGCGCGCGGGCAAGCCCGCAGGCCGATCCTCATTAGTGTTTATAATGAGCGTTCGAAGCCGCCACGGCAGCCCTTAATGGCCGGGCGGCTCGAAGGCCGTCTCGATAGCGGAGACGGCCCGTCTTTTCAAGTTCTGGAATAGACCGATTAGCGCGGGGCCAGAATCATCACGATTTGGCGGCCTTCGGACATGGGTTCGGACTCAACCTTGGCGGTTGCTGCCATGTCTTCCTTGACCCGGTTCAGGAGCTTGTAGCCCAGCTCCTGATGCGCCATTTCGCGGCCCCGGAAGCGCAGGGTGACCTTCACCTTGTCGCCTTCCTCGAAAAACCGCTGCATGGCGCGCTTTTTCACGTCGTAGTCGTGCTTGTCGATGCCGGGCCGCAGCTTGATTTCCTTGACCTCGACGGTCTTCTGCTTTTTGCGGGCCTCGGCGGCTTTCTTCTGCGCCTGATATTTGTATTTGCCGTAGTCGAGAATCTTGCAGACCGGCGGATTGGTGTTCGGCGAAATCTCGACAAGGTCGAGACCGGCCTCCTTGGCCTTCGCAATCGCCTCGTTGATGGGGGTGACGCCGACGTTGGTTCCTTCCGCGTCAATCAGCTGAACTTCGCGAACGCGGATGTCTTCGTTTACGCGCGGGCCGTCTTTCTGGACTGGCGCCGCTGCTCTCATTGGTCTGCGAATGGGTCGTGTCTCCTATCCTGTTGACGATATATGCCTCGACGTGGCCAAGCCCCGGCAACGCATGGAGGGAGGATCGAAAGAAAAGAGGCCTAAGTCAACGCCTGAGCAAGCGGCGGGGATCCGCGCCGTTCGGCGGCAACCTCGGCATAGACCGAGAGCATCCGCTCCGCGAAAGCCTGGCGGGGGAATTGCGAGGCGACAAAGGTGCGGCCACGTTCGCCCATGACCGCCCGGGCCGACTTACCCATGGCAAGAACCTTGAAGAGCGCCTGCGCGAGCTCGCCGGAATTCCCGGCGGGATAGAGCAGCCCGGTGGCGGATGTTTCCGCCGCAAAGGGTGGAGCAAGCAGGATGTCGCCGCGTTCTTCACCATCGGAGATGACAACCGGAACTTTCATCGCCTGGGCTTCGAGCACGGAACGTTGTGGCCCGCCCGGCTGCAATACGGTCGCCACCACGATGTCGGCGAGCGAATAGGCCGCCGGCATGTCCGGGCAATGGCCGACGAAACGAATGAGATCGGATAATCCTGCTTGATGTACCCGGTCCCACAGACCGGCGGCGTAGGTGCTTCCGGCCTGACCTTCGCCTGCGAGCACAAACGTTATTTCCTTCAATCCGGCCTCGCGCAGCTTGAGCGCGGCATCGACCAGCACATGCGGGCCTTTGCGCTTCGTGAGGCGGCCGGGCAGCAGAACGATGCGCTTTTCAGAATCGAGCGACCAGTTGCGCGCGAGCGCTTCACGGCGCTGTTCGCTGACCGATCCGGAATCAAAACTGGAAAGATCGACGCAGCGGTCAATGACGGCGATTTTTTCGCGGGGCGTGCCGTAGCGGGTTTCAATCAGCTTCGCGATCCGGTCGCCGAGCGCGATCACCTTGGAGCCCCGCACCATCGCGCTGTTGTAGAAGCGCTTCAGTGAATGCTGTTCGCGAAAATTGTTGTCGTAGGTTGTCACGTAAGGAACGCGGCAGAGACGCCGCGCAAGCAGGCAGCTCCATGCCGGAGCGCGGCTCTGCGCGTGCAGGAGATCGGCGTCCGTCTCGCGCGCTAGCTCGGCGAGCGCGCGGCCGTTCGAAATAATCTGTGACGGGTTCTTGGTGGCGACAGGCAAGTGTTTGATGGTTGCCCCGGCGCGCGTGAGTTCAGACTCCATGCGGCCGCCTTCCGTCACAACGATGCTGCGGTGGCCGCGCTCGGTGAGCGCTTCGGTGACTTGCACCGCCGTTTGGCCCGCGTTGCCCGATTGCAGATCGGGAACGACCTGCACAACGGTTAACGGGCGCGGCGAATTTGTTTGCATCGAATCAACAAGCATCCGGCGGCTTCTAGAGGCGAGTTGCGGCGGCGGCAAGGCGGACTTGCATCTGTCGTAACCGCGGCGTTTAACGCCGGTATGATGAATGAAAAACAATTACGTATTCAAGCCGGAAACGGCGCTGCTGCGCGCGGTATCGCGGTGCGTAAATTTGGCGGAAACAAGCCGGGCCTGTTCTGGCTCGGCGGTTTCAAATCCGACATGAACGGGACGAAAGCGAGTTCGCTCGCCGATTACTGCGCGCGCACCGGCCGCGCCTATGTGCGCTTCGATTATTCCGGTCATGGTGAATCCGATGGCCGTTTCGAAGACGGCACGATTTCTTCCTGGCTGGAAGATGCGGTTACCGTTTTTGAATCACAGGCCGATGGGCCGCAGATTCTCGTTGGATCGAGCATGGGCGGCTGGATGGCGCTGTTGCTGGCGGGGGTGCTCGCGAAGCGAAAGCAATCCTCGCGGCTCGCCGGCATGGTGCTGATCGCGCCGGCGCCGGATTTCACCGAAGATTTGATGTGGGCGAGCTTCTCACCCGAGGTGCGGCGCGAGATCGAGGAAAAAGGTTCGTGGCAACGGCCCTCGGCTTACGGCGAGGAGCCTTACGCGATCACCCGCGCGCTGATCGAGGACGGGCGAAAACATATTTTATTGAACAAGCCCATCGAGCTTGGCTGTCCGGTCCGCATTTTACAGGGGGCGCAGGACGTGGACGTTCCCTATGCCCATGCGCTGAAACTTGTTTCATGCCTGGCGCAGGACGACGTGGTGCTGACGCTCATCAAAGACGGCGATCACCGTCTGTCGCGGCCGGAAGATCTGGAGAGACTTTTCGGCGTGATCGATGAATTGATTGAGAGCATTCAGGCCAGCGCCTGATTCCATTCTTCAGCGACCGAAGAATCTTTTTCCTGTGCGCGACTATTCGCAAGCAAAGCAAAATCGTGCTTCGGCAATAGTTGCGCCAGCGCCCAGACCGCAGCGCCGCGCACGAGCGGCGACTCGTCATTCAGCAATCGCCGGGCATCGGGAACAAGCGACACGCTTCCGCTGTTTCCGATCGCAATCAGAACATTTCGCAGAAAGCAGTCACGGCCAGTCCGCTTGATCGGGCTTTTGGAAAAGCGTTTGCGGAATTCGGCATCGTCGAGTTTTGAGAGTTCGCTCAAAGCGGGTGCGCGATTTTCGTCGCGTGCGGCGAGACGCGCTTCATGCCCGGTCTGTGCGAACTTGTTCCATGGGCAGACCGCGAGACAATCGTCACAGCCGTAGATGCGATTGCCGATTGCGGCGCGCAATTCAAACGGAATCGGGCCTTTGTGTTCGATGGTCAGGTAGGAGATACAGCGGCGCGCATCCAGCTTGTAAGGAGCGGGAAACGCCGCGGTCGGACAGACGTCGAGACACGCGCGGCAAGAGCCGCAGTGATCCAGTTCTTTTTCGTCAGGCGGCAAATCAAGATTCGTGAACAGCACGCCGAGAAAAAGCCAGGAGCCGTGGGCGCGCGATACCAGATTCGTATGTTTGCCCTGCCAGCCGAGGCCGGCGGCTTCCGCCAGAGGCTTTTCCATCACGGGGGCGGTATCGACGAATACTTTCAGCTCGCACAAAGTCTGCGAGGCGAGCCATTGGCCGAGCTGCTTCAGCTTACCTTTAATCAGGTCGTGATAATCCTCACCGCGCGCATAGACGGAAATTCCGCCGCGATCTTTTTGTGAAAGCACATCAAGCGGATTTTCATCCGGTCCATAATTCAACCCGAGCGTGACGATGCTTTTCACATCGGGCCATAGCAAGCGCGGGTCTTCGCGCCGCTCAAGTGTCGCTGCGAGCCAGTCCATGTCGCCATGCTGGCCGGCTTCCAGCCAGTCATGCAGATAGTCGTTCCACTTGCCGATGGAGTCCGGTTTTGTGACGCCGATGGCGTCGAATCCTTCCGCGCGCGCGCGCTCAATCAACGCAGCCTTGATCGCGGCGGGGTTCAGAAGTCGAGGTTGGCGTAGCTTGGCGCCGGCGCCAGTCCGGGCAGGCTTTCCGCCAGCAGCGGACGAAATGATGGGCGCGATTTGATCCTTGCGTACCATTGCTTCGCGTTTTCGTCCTCGCTCCAGGGCACGTCGCCGAGATAATCGGCCGCTGATAAGTGGGCCGCAGCGGCAAGATCGGCATAGGAAATTTTATTCAAAGCCAGCCAGTTTCGCGACTTCAGCAGCCAGCCGATATAGCCCAGATGATAGCCGATATTGGCGCGGGCCGCACGTAGTGCCGCCGAGTCGGGCGCGCCGCCGCCGTTCGATGCGGACAGGTTCCGCCGCACGATTTTTTCCTGCACGAGATAATCCGACACCTCGGCGAAAAACTTGTCGTTGAACCACGACATCAGCCGCCGCACTTCAGCGCGTTCGCCAATGTCGGAAGGCATCAGCCGCATAGCCTCGACGCCTGCGCCATATTTCTCGTCGATATATTCGGCAATGGCCGCCGCACCCGAAATATTCATTCCCCCGTCGATCAGAACCGGTGTCGTGCCTGCGGGGTTGATCGCGAGAAATTCCGCGCGCCGCTCCCATACAGGTTCATCCACCAGCTCGGCGGCGAGCCCGTATTCTCCAAGCGCAAGCCGGATGAAACGGGAATGCGGACAGAATCTGTGTTGAATAAGCTGCATAAAACCGGATTTATGGAGGGCGGGATACGAACTTGCCCGTGAACACGGCGATCCTAGGGCGAGGTTCGCTTCAGGCCAATTGCGGCAGATACAGTCACGGGTACCATTTCGGCGCGATTCGGATCAACTTCGCTTCTTTCCGGACTTTATCATGACCATCGGGACTTTGCTTGAAGCTGTACTTCTCGGCCTGCTCGAAGGGCTGACCGAATTCATTCCCGTTTCCTCAACCGGGCATATTTTGTTGGCCGGTCATTTTCTAGGCTTTGAGAGCACGGGGAAAACTTTTGAAGTCGTGATTCAGCTGGGGGCCATTCTGGCGGTGGTCGTCGTTTATTTCGCGAAGCTCTGGAATGTGCTGCTGGCACTGCCGTCGGATGCGAACGCGCGGCGCTTTGTGATTTCGATTGTGCTCGCCTTCATCCCGGCTGCGATCCTCGGCGTGCTGCTGCACGGTTTTATCAAGACCGTGCTGTTCGAAAGCCCTCGCCTGATCTGCATCATGCTGATCCTTGGCGGTATTGTTCTGTTTTTCGTGGACCGGATGAAGTTCGAGACGAAATACGACGATGCGATGGATGTTCCGCCGCTCAAAGCATTAATGATCGGCATGTTCCAGACGCTTGCGATGATTCCCGGCACGTCGCGCTCTGGCGCCACGATTGTTGGCGCGCTGTTGCTTGGCGTGGAACGCCGGGCCGCTGCGGAATTTTCGTTTTTCCTCGCGATGCCGACGATGCTCGGCGCCTTCACCTACGATCTTTACAAAAATCGCTCAGCGCTCTCGCTCGATGACGGCTTGCTGATCGCGCTCGGGTTCATCGCGGCGTTTTGCGCGGCGATCATTGTGGTGCGCTCCGTGCTCGATTTTATTTCCCACAACGGTTTCGCGTTCTTCGCGCTATGGCGGATCGTTGTCGGGGGCTTCGGATTGCTGGCGCTGACCTTGCTGCGCTGATTCAGGCCGCTGGCTTGGTGAACTGTCCCGCCTTGCGGAAGCGCCACAGATAAGAATCCAGCACCGTCAGCATCGCCGTCGGCGTAATGCCAAGCCCTCTCAGCGTGCGGCCTTCCCGTTCGGCTTCCGGTGACACCACATTGTCGCGCTTCAACAACTCGACCTGGTCGCGGGTGAGGAGCGGGTTCGGAAGCATTTGCAGGAACGCGGCCTGGAAACTCGCGAGCGAAAACGGCAGCGGCACCAGCAGCCGCTTGCGGTCGATCTGCGTGAGCAGGATTTGCATCAGCTCCTTGAAGGTTTTCACCTCCGGGCCGCCCAGTTCATAGGTCGTGCCTGCGCGCGCGCGTCCTTCGACCGCCGCGACAATAGCCGCCGCGATGTCGCCAACGAATACAGGCTGGAAGCGGGTATGGCCTCCACCGATCAACGGCAAGGCGGGCGAGAAACGTGCAATGGCTGCGAAGCGGTTGAAGAATTCATCTTCCGGTCCGAACACGATGGACGGGCGAAGCACGACGGCAGTCTTCACCGTGGAGAGCGCCGCCTTTTCGCCTTCGGCTTTTGTGCGGGCATAAGCCGAAGAGGAATTTGCATCCGCGCCGATGGCGGAAACCTGAATGAGCCGCGCGCCGGCCGCCTTGGCGGCTTCCGCGACGGTAGCGGCACCTTCCGCCTGTACGGCGTCGAAAGTCTGTGCGCCGCTCTTGTGCAGGATGCCGACGAGATTAACGACCGCTTCGGAACCTTCGGCGGCGCGCGTCACCGAGTCGGGATAGCGAAGGTTTGCCTGTACCGCATGGATCTGGCCGACGGCGCCAAGCGGCTGGAGATGATTGGCCAGGTCGGGACGGCGCACGGCAACCCGGATGCGCCAGCCGGCTTTCGCCAGCGCCCGAACCGTATGCCGCCCGATGAAACCCGAGCCGCCATACAGCGTGACCAGCCGATCTATGCCCTGCGCCATTTTCGATCCTGCATGTTTCGAACTTCGCGACCGATACTAGACCTCCGTTTTGAGGTCCAGAAGCGGCACCTTCGCCGCAGATCAATTGACAACTGGAAACCCTACGCACTACCTATCCGCAGTCCCTGTGCCCAGGTGGCGGAATTGGTAGACGCACTAGCTTCAGGTGCTAGCGTTCGCAAGATCGTGGAGGTTCGAGTCCTCTCCTGGGCACCATTTATCACCGGCTACGATTCATACATTCATTTGCGCTATGATCCCCGGAGCCGGGGATTTCCGGCTGAAACTGGACGCGCATTCAGACCATGACCATCCGTTTACACCGGGGCGATCTCCCCGACCTCTCTGCCTACAAGTCGGTCGTTGCGATCGACACTGAAACGCTCGGCCTCAATCCGGCGCGTGACCGGCTTTGCGTCGTGCAGCTTTCGCCGGGGGACGGCACGGCGGATGTTGTGCAGTTTCCTGCGGGCGATGTCAGCGCGCCGAATCTCGTAAAGCTTCTGACCGATCCGAAGCGGCTGAAACTTTTTCATTTCGCCCGCTTCGACATCGCAGTCCTCTACCAGACATTCGGTGTGATGCCGGAGCCGGTCTATTGCACCAAAATCGCTTCAAAACTGGCGCGCACCTACACCGATCGGCACGGGCTGAAGGATATTGTGAAGGAACTGCTCAATATCGATCTCTCCAAGCAGCAGCAGAGTTCGGACTGGGGCGCGGAGACGCTTTCAGAAGCGCAGGTTGCTTATGCCGCTTCCGACGTGTTGCATCTGCATCAATTGAGGGAGCGTCTCGACCAGATGCTCGCCCGCGAAAGCCGCAACGAGTTCGCGGAAGCCTGCTTCCGTTTCCTGCCTACGAGGGCAAAGCTCGATCTCGCAGGCTGGGCCGAAGAAGACATTTTCGCCCATTCGTAACCGTGTCTTTGGCTTGCGCCTTTGTCCAATGCGCCGCATCTTGGCTGACATATTGATTCTGGGTTCCCGCCTTCGCGGGATTTCGCCTCATTTGGCTGTTTCATGGGCTCGAATGACGAGCATCGCATGAGCCGAACCGCGCCAGACCTGCGTGTCGCCCAAGCGGCTTCCTTCTCCTCGCGGGAAGGGGCGGCGAATACGCGCGGCTCCGCCCTGCAAGATGCGCAGAAACATACAAAGCGCGTTCAATTCCTGCGCATCGCGCTGCCCGCCCTGGCACTCGCCGGTATTTTGCTCGTTGCGCTGATCCTGTTGTTCGATCCGCTCCGCATTTACCGGCAGTTGCCTGTGGAGTTTTCAAAGCTTTCCATCGAAGGCAATAAAATCACCATGGAAGCGCCAAAGCTCACCGGTTACACGCGCGACAAGAAACCCTACAACGTGACCGCGGGGTCGGCGGTACAGGATCTGACCCAGCCGAACATCGTTGAGTTGAACGACATCCAGGGCACCGTCGATCAGGAAAATCGCGGCGGTACCGAGCTGCGCGCGAAGTCCGGCGTTTACGACATCAAGGCGGAGAATTTACAGCTGCATGGCGGCATCGAGATTCATTCCGAGGCCGGCTATCACGTCTATCTCAACGACGCCTTTATCGAAATCCGCAAGGGAAGAATGGTGACCAAAAATCCGGTCAACGCCAGTTTCCCCGATGGCAGTTTACAGGCGGCGCGCGCGGAAATTCTCGAGCATGGAGCAGTGGTTATTTTCGACGGCGGTGTGGTGGTGGATTTGAAATTGCCGCCGCCTGAAAAACCCGACGCAGCTACGGGCAAAAGCGCCGCAACGGGCGGAACAAAAAAATGAGCCAGCCGATCAAAATTCCACTCGTGTTCCTTTTTTCCGTGCTGGCTTTCGCCAGCTCGCCCGCATTCCTGTCGCTCGCGCAAGAAGCTCTCCCGAACGCCATGCAGGGCTTCGGGCGCGACCGGAAGGAGCCGGTGAAGATCGAGGCAAACTCCCTCGAAATCCGCGACCGCGAGAGCTACGCGATCTTCGAAGGCAATGTGACCGTGAAGCAGGGTGATTCCACCATGCGCGCGCCCAAGCTGAAGGTCTATTACGAAGGCTCGATGTCGAAGAAGAAGGACGGTGAGTCGAAATCGGTCAAAGCGGTCCAAACCACCAAGGACGGCAAGACTTCCAATCAGCGCATCAAGAAAATCGAGGCGCTCGGCGGCATCGTCATCACTGCGAAGGATCAGAAGGCCACCGGCGACATGGGGGTTTTCGATATGCCGACCAACACGGCCACCATCACCGGCAATGTGGTGGTGAGTCAGGGGCCGAACGTGATGAAGGCCGACAAGATCATCGTGGATATGAATACCGGCTTGTCCCGGCTCGAATCAGCCGGCCGCGTGCAGGGGCTTTTCGTCCCAGGCAGCGTTAAGGATAAAGAACCGAAGAAGTAGAATCCGCCGCCGTAATGCCGGATTCAGGCCCGGCCCCGGCCCTCAAGCCTTCCATTTGTCCGCCCATGGACTGACCCCGCGTTGCCACCGGCAAGCGGAGGGAATATGAGGCGTTTGGGTACACAACAGGTGCAGAAGCAAGAATCGTGCTGAAAGTTCTTTCCTGGCTCCGCTCCAAGCCCGACCGCGACGAACTCGCGGATGGCTCCGATGAGGCGTGGCGTCTCGACCGCCCGGCGCCGCCCGCGCAACGTCCCGTTGAGCGGCGGCCTGTTGAGCGAAAACCAGAAAGACCGGCGCCTGACCGTGCACCGCCGCCGGAGCGGCGCGGATATGCCGAGCCGCAACCGCGCCCGGCTCCGCCGCAAAGACAGGCGCCACCGCCTGAGCAATTTTATAAACCGGAACCACAACCCCAGCGCTACGTGCCTGAGCCGCGGCAAACACCGCAGGTTCGCCGCGCGCCACAGCGCTCGCGCCGTATCGAACTTGGCCAAGGCACGCTGGCCGCGCTCGGCCTCTCAAAAACATATGGCGCCCGAAAAGTGGTGCGCGATGTGAGCATTCATCTCCGCCGGGGTGAAGCGGTCGGCCTGCTTGGTCCGAACGGCGCCGGCAAGACGACCGTGTTCTACATGATCGTCGGTCTGGTTCATGCCGATCAGGGTCAGATTGCGCTCGATGGTTTCGATGTGACCGGCCTGCCGATGTATCGCCGCGCGCGGCTTGGCGTCGGCTATCTCCCGCAGGAAGCCTCGATCTTCCGCGGGCTATCGGTCGAGGACAACATCATGTCGGTGCTCGAAGTGATCGAGCCGGACAAGCGCAAGCGGGAACACGAACTGGATTCGTTGCTGGACGAATTCAAGATCGAGCATGTACGCAAGTCCCCGTCGATCGCGCTCTCCGGCGGCGAACGCCGCCGCTGCGAAATCGCGCGCGCGCTGGCGACCCGGCCTTCCTTCATGCTGCTCGACGAACCTTTCGCCGGCATCGATCCCATCGCGGTGGGCGATATTCGTTCGCTGGTGAGGCATCTGACGACACGCGGCATCGGTGTTCTGATTACCGACCATAACGTGCGCGAAACGCTTGGGTTGGTTGACCGCGCCTACATCGTGCATTCCGGGGCCATCCTGATGGAAGGCACGCCGGACGAAATCGTGGATAATCCGGAGGTCCGCCGGCTCTATCTCGGTCAGGAGTTCCGGCTTTGAAACCGCGCATCGATATGCGCGAGAGACGGAGAGCCTGATGGCGCTCTCGCAGAAACTTCAGCTTCGCCAGAGCCAATCGCTCGTGATGACGCCGCAGTTGATGCAGGCGATCAAGCTGCTGCAACTGTCGAGCCTCGATCTGTCCGCTTATGTCGATAACGAGCTGGAAAAAAACCCGCTGCTTGAGCGCGTGGATGAGCCGCAGCGAGGAGAAGCCGCGGTGGCCGGTAGCGCCGCGTCCGATAACAATAATGAAGAAATTTCCGGCGTCGACCGCAATCGCGATGAATGGCTTCCGGAGTCAGCTGGGGTTGCGAGCCGAAACGAGACCGAAAATCCGATGGAAGCGAATATGGAAAACGTCTTCCCGGATGACGCCAAGGAAACCGGCGCCACCTCCAGTTCGCAGCCCGAAAGCCCCGGTTACTCCGAATGGGCTTCAACCGGTCGCGGCGGGCGCGAGGATGACGATTACAATCTGGAATCCTTTGTCACCGCCGAAACGACTCTTGCCGAGCATCTTTCGCGTCAATTGAATCTCGCGATCAGCGATCCCGTTCAGCGCATCATCGGCCAGCATCTCATCGATTCGGTGGACGAGGCCGGTTATCTGCGCGGCGATCTTGCGAGCGTTGCGGAGAAGCTCGGCGCTCCACAAAAAGACATCGAGGAAGTATTGAAAGTCGTGCAGACTTTCGATCCTCCGGGTGTAGGCGCCCGCGATCTTGCCGACTGTCTTGCGATCCAGCTTCGCGAACGTGACCGCTACGATCCGGCGATGAGAGCATTGATCGCCAATCTGGATTTATTGGCCAAACGTGATTTTGCCGAATTGAAGCGGGTTTGCGGTGTCGATGAAGACGACATCATGGACATGGTGGGTGAAATCCGCCGCCTGAATCCGAAGCCGGGGCTCGTCTTCGGCGGGGGAGTGGTTCAGCCAATCGTGCCGGATGTTTTCGTGCGCCCGAGCCCGGATGGAAGCTGGGCGATTGAACTCAACTCGGACACGCTTCCGAAAGTGCTGGTGAATCAGACTTATTATTCGACCGTGTCGAAGAACGCGATGAACGAAAAGGAAAAGGCGTTTCTTGCGGAGTGCCTCCAGACCGCCACCTGGCTTACCCGCGCGCTGGATCAGCGGGCGAAAACCATCCTGAAAGTCGCAACCGAAATCGTGCGCCAGCAGGATGCGTTTCTCGCTTACGGGGTGCAGCATTTGCGGCCGCTGAACCTGCGCATGGTAGCCGATGCCATCGGCATGCACGAATCGACCGTTTCGCGCGTCACGGCCAATAAATACATGGCGACCCCGCGTGGTATTTTCGAACTGAAATATTTCTTTTCGTCCTCGATCGCTTCCTCCGAAGGCGGTGAAGCGCATTCGGCCGAAGCCGTGCGCCACCGAATCAAGGAAATGATCGACGCCGAAAATGCCGAC
Source organism: uncultured Hyphomicrobiales bacterium (assembly GCA_964620215.1). Lineage (GTDB taxonomy): Bacteria > Pseudomonadota > Alphaproteobacteria > Rhizobiales > Xanthobacteraceae > JAUSIF01. The sequence continues at coordinate 4,979 of CAZUJE010000026.1, read as the reverse complement.
GATGTGCTGTCCGACGATACAATCGTGCAAAAATTGCGTGACGCCGGTGTGGATATTGCCCGGCGCACGGTGGCGAAATATCGCGAATCAATGCGCATTCCTTCTTCCGTTCAGCGCCGCCGCGAGAAAAAAAGCACGGGTTCAGGCCGTTGAGGAATTCCAGATTTCTTTTGTTGACCCCGGAAGGGACCGCACCTATGGTCCCGCGCCTTCGGACCCCTATTGTGCCTTTCGTGCCGTAACGGTTCCGCTTCGGATTCAAAAAAATGCCGCTGAACGATTTATTGCCCGCGAAAGCGGTTCTGCCTGCGCTGAAAGCAGCCAATAAAAAGCAAGTGCTTCAGGCACTCGCTTCGAAAGCTGCCGAATTGACGGGCCTGGGAGAACGAGAAATTTTCGAGACGCTATTGCAGCGTGAACGCCTGGGATCGACCGGCGTCGGCCATGGCGCCGCGATTCCCCATTGCAAGTTGCCAAACCTCGACCGTCTGTACGGCTTGTTTGCACGAATGGAAAAACCGGTCGATTTCGAGGCGCTGGACGGCGAACCGGTCGATCTCGTGTTTGTGCTGTTGGCGCCGGAAGGCGCGGGGGCCGATCACCTGAAGGCGCTGGCCCTTATCGCGCGTCTGCTGCGCGACGAGCGCACAGCAAAGCAGTTGCGTTCTTCCCGCGATGCGGGCGCGCTGCACACAACCTTGACGGCGCCGCCTGCAAGCCACGCGGCTTAACAGACGCGCCGTCCGTATTCTTCGAGATTAAAGATCGTGGGCGAGCGTCAGTGCACGCTTACCATTGCAAGCTCATGCTCGCGCGCGTTGGCTTCCACCGCCTCGCGGGAGTCCGCGATCGTGATCGGCGTGCCATCAGCCGCATGCAGGGCAAACAGTTTCATGCCCGGAGCGAGCTTCGGTGCCTGCGGAAACAGAGCGCTCACATCTTCGGACTTGATCGGCCGCACATAGGCGATCTCGCCGCCGCCAAGAATGGCGAAGGCTTCCGCGCTGAGTGTGACTTCGGGCTTGTCGTTAGTCTGCTTGTTCATGGCTCTACTCCTTCACTTTTCACGCCAGCTTGCCGTTGGAGATTTCGACCCGGCGAGGCGTGCGTGCCGTCTCGGGACGTTCGAGATCGACGGACAGCAGCCCGTCGGTCAGTTCAGCCCCCACGACTTCCATTCCGTCGGCCAGCACGAAGGTGCGCTGGAATTGCCGCGCGGCAATGCCGCGGTGGAGGAAGACGCGCTCCTTGGTGTCCTCGGCCTGACGGCCGCGGATCACCAGCTCCTTGTCTTCGATCGTGACGCCGAGTTCGGCCTTTGAGAATCCGGCGACCGCCAGCGTGATGCGTAGCCGCTCTGGATGTGAATCGCTCCCCGGCAGGCGTTCGATGTTGTAAGGCGGGTAGCCGTCAGCGCCTTTGACCGCGCGTTCAAGTGTGCGTTCGATCTCCTCGAAGCCGAGGAGAAAAGGGCTGGACAGATTCGGTATCCGTGACATCTCAAAGTCCCCAATCAGGCAACTTCGATGGAGCCCTAATCAGGCGCTCCTGGCCCGATCCGGATGGAACGGGTTCTGCCCGGATATGGGGATCGGAGCCTGGTTCCGCAAGAAACCGGGTTCCGCTTGGGTACGTACCGGATCAACAGAAAAGCCGCCCCAAAGGGCGGCTTTTGCATTCGGTTTTTGAATTTGGTGGAGCCAGGCGGAGTCGAACCGCCGACCTCTTGCATGCCATGCAAGCGCTCTCCCAACTGAGCTATGGCCCCGTTTCTTGCCGCGTTGGATCAGGCCAGCATGAAGCACAAGGCCTGCATCCGCTCAAGTCTCGTCGTCTCCCTCGACCTTTTCGCCGATGATGTCGGAGACATTGCCGGGTTCTTCTTCTTCCTGCTCGAGGAAAGTGTCGTCCTCGTCGCCCGCTTCGATCTCTACGTCGTCATCGCCATCGACTTCGGCGTCGCCGTCGGCCGGTGCTGCCTTGGCCTTGCGGCCGGTGTTCTCTGCGTCCGCCTCTTCGAGCGAAATGACTTCCGCTTCAGCGGCCACAGGTTCGGCTTCTTCAGCCACTGCCGCCGCCGCCACGGGTACTGCCGCGGCCGCAGCCGCCGCAGCCGCGCGGCTCGCAGCGCGTGACGGCGGCGCGACCTCAAAAACGGTCTCGCATTTCGGACAGATGATGGGGCTGCGTGCGAGGTCGTAAAACTTCGCGCCGCAATTCCCGCAAACTCGCTTTGTGCCAAGCTCGGGCTTCGCCAAGACGACTGCTCCATGACAGGAAAATTCAAGCGGCCTCCATTGGACCGCACCCCCATGAGTGTCAAGGCTGAAAAACAGGGTTTCTCGTCTTCGTGACGGCATGTGGCGCTCATGCTAGAGCCTCGCCGGTCACACGAGGTTGAAAATGCATTCCGCCGCCCACTCAGCGGGTCATTCGCTGCCGCTGGTTGCCCGGAAAAGTCATGGACTTAAGGGCCGTATCCGCGTTCCCGGCGACAAATCGGTGTCCCACCGGTCCATCCTGATCGGCTTGCTCGCCGTCGGCTCCACCGAAATCGAGGGTCTTCTGGAAGGCGAGGATGTGATCGCGACCACGCGGGCATGTGCCGCGCTTGGTGCCACGGTGAAAAGGACCGGCGAGGGCCGCTGGCTCGTAAAGGGCATGGGCATCGGCTCGCTGCTGGAACCCGCCGCTCCGCTCGATTTCGGCAATGCCGGAACCGGCGCTCGGCTGGCGATGGGCGTGATTGCCGGTCATCCCATACAGGCGACTTTCGATGGCGATGAGAGCCTGCGCCGCCGCCCGATGCGGCGCGTACTCGATCCGCTGGCGCGGATGGGCGCAATGATCGTGGACGAGAAAGAGGGAGGCCGCCTGCCCATTCATTTGAAGGGCGCGCGCGATCCGATCCCGATTGAGTTCGAGAGTCCGGTGGCGTCGGCGCAAGTGAAATCCGCTGTGTTGCTGTGCGGCTTGTCCGCGCCGGGTGAAACGACCGTGATCGAAAAAGAATCAACCCGCGACCATACGGAAAGAATGCTCGCGCATTTTGGTGCGGATGTGCGTGTTGAGCCTTACGGACAGCATGGACAGAAAATCCGGCTGAAGGGCAGGCCGGAATTGCAGCCGAAGAAAATCACCGTACCCGCCGATCCATCTTCGGCTGCATTTCCCCTGGTCGCCGCCCTGATCGTACCGGGGTCGGATGTAGTGCTCGAAGGAGTTCTCGCCAATCCGCTGCGTTATGGCCTCGTCGATACGTTGCGTGAAATGGGCGGAAATATCGAGGAAGTCAGCCGCATCGACAGCGCCGGCGAGCCGGTGGTCGATTTGCGCGTGCGCCACTCGCAGCTCAAAGGCGTCGATGTTCCGTCCGAACGCGCGCCCTCGATGATCGACGAGTATCCCGTCCTCGCGGTGGCGGCCTCCTTCGCGGAAGGCGAAACCAGAATGCGCGGGCTGAAAGAGCTGCGCGTGAAAGAGTCCGACCGCCTGGCTGCGGTTGCGGCTGGATTAAAAGCCAACGGGGTTGAGCACGAAATCACTGGCGACGATCTGATCGTGCGCGGAAGCCGTCCCGTCAAAGGCGGCGGCACGGTCGTCACCCACATGGATCATCGCATCGCGATGAGTTTTCTCGTGATGGGGCTGGCAAGCGAAAAGCCGGTCGCGGTGGACGATGCTTCCTTCGTCGCGACCAGTTTTCCGGGCTTCGCGGAACTGATGCGCGGCCTTGGCGCTGAAATTTCCTGAAATGATTATCTGCATCGACGGTCCCGCGGCGTCAGGCAAAGGCACGCTCGCACGCCGCCTCGCGGCTCATTTCAAGCTGCCGCATCTCGATACAGGGCTGCTGTATCGCGCTGTGGGCGAGCGGATGTTGCACGAGGGAATTCCGCTCGATGATGCTGGAGAGGCCGCGCGGATTGCGGCCGGGATCGATCCGGCAAAACTCGATCGCGAGAAGCTGTCGAAGGAAGGCGTGGGTGAAGCCGCCTCCCGAGTGGCCGTCATTCCGGGCGTAAGGGCGGCACTGCTAAAACTGCAACAGGATTTCGCGCGTCAGCCGGGCGGTGCAGTGCTGGACGGCCGGGATACGGGGACGGTCATTTGTCCCAATGCCGACCGGAAGCTGTTTGTGACAGCGGCCCCTGAAGTGCGGGCGGACCGCCGTTTCAAGGAACTCGCGGCTCAAGGAGCCAAGATTACTTACGAGCAGGTGCTCACGGACATCAAAAGCCGCGATGAGCGCGACCAAAATCGCGCAATCGCCCCCCTGAAACCCGCGCCGGATGCGGTCTTGCTGGATACCAGCAACTTGGATATAGAAGCCGCATTCCAAGAGGCTCTGAGCGTGGTCGGCCGCTAAGAACGGCGCGGCTTCGAACGCGCTCAAATCACGCCGTTTAGGAGATTGAATGCCCGCTACCGCTACGCAACCCACTCGGGAGGATTTTGCCGCCCTCCTAGAGGAATCATTCAGCCGTGCGAACCTGACAGAAGGTTCGGTCGTTAAAGGCACCATCGTCGCAATCGAAAAAGATATCGCCGTGATCGACATCGGTCTGAAGACCGAAGGTCGCGTGCCGATGAAGGAATTTGCCGGACCGGGCCGCGATGCCGCCCTCAAGGTCGGCGACGAAGTCGAAGTTTTCCTCGACCGCATCGAAAACGCGCTCGGTGAAGCGGTTCTGTCGCGCGACAAGGCGCGCCGCGAAGAATCCTGGGTCAAGCTCGAGAAGGCGTTTACGGCGAAGGAAAAAGTCACCGGCGTCATCTTCAATCAGGTCAAGGGCGGCTACACCGTCGATCTCGATGGCGCGGTTGCCTTCCTGCCGCGGAGCCAAGTGGACATCCGGCCGATCCGCGATCTCGGGCCGCTGATGCGCTCGCCGCAGCAATTTCAGATCCTCAAGATGGATCGACGCCGCGGCAACATCGTCGTCTCGCGCCGCACGGTGCTAGAAGAAACCCGCGCT
>CAZUJE010000025.1:0-26808 GCA_964620215.1 uncultured Hyphomicrobiales bacterium | reverse complement strand
CGGCTATCTGCATCTCGGCCATGCGCTGTCCGCATTTAGGAGCGCGGACAGCGCATGGCCGAGATGCAGATAGCCGTTCGGGGAGGGCGCGAAGCGGAATGCGGGTTTCATCGAGGAGCTTTATGGATTGCCGTGACAAGCCCGGCAATGACATAGAAGGCCATGACTGTCCGCATCGACACCGAAGCCGATCTCGCGCTCGGGACGAACGAGCTCCTGAAGCTCGATCCGCGGCTCAAGGAAATTCTCGCGGTGGCCGGGCCACTTCCGTTGCGCCGTCGGGCGGGTGGGTTCGGCGGGCTGGCTTCCATTGTCTGCTCACAGCAGCTTTCGACCGCGAGCGCGTCCGCGATCTGGAAAAGACTCGAGGCTGCGTTTGATCCTTTCGATCACGACTCAATCGCATTGACTCGCGCGGACAAACTGAAACGTGCGGGACTTTCAGGTCCGAAGATCAAGACCTTCAAAAATGTTGCCCGGGCCGTCCGGGATGGCTCGCTCAAGCTGGATGCGCTCGCCGATCTTCCGGCGGATGAAGCGCATGCGGAGTTGGTGAAGATCAAAGGCATCGGTCCCTGGACCGCCGATATTTATCTGCTGTTTTGCATCGGCCACGCCGACGCATTCCCCGCCGGTGATCTCGCCCTTCAGGAGGCGGCGCGCATCGCTTTCAAAAAGCGCAAGCGTCCTACCGCGAAGCAGCTTGAACAGATTGCAAAAGCCTGGAAACCGTGGCGCGGTGTGGCGGCGCGGCTGCTGTGGTCTTATTATCGCTCGGTCAAGAATCGCGACCCCACGCCTGTCCTGCCCAAATCCTGAAAGGAAGTTTGATGGCCGCAACTCTCGATGGCCCTCGTCTGGAGCCGCGTTCCGGAAAAGCGAAACAGCTTGTCGTTTTTCTGCACGGCTTCGGCGCCGACGGAAACGATCTGATCGCGCTGGGACAGGAATGGCAGCAGCTTTTGCCGGAAGCCGCGTTCGTTTCTCCGCACGCGCCGGAGTCTTGCGCGGGCGCGCCGATGGGCCGCCAGTGGTTCGAACTGACTTTCCGTTCGCCGGACGAGCGTTGGCGCGGGGTGAACAAGGCGAAGCCGGCGCTCGATGCTTTTCTCGACGCGGAACTTGCCCGCCACAATCTCGGCCCCGAATCACTGGCGCTGGTCGGCTTCAGTCAGGGGACGATGATGGGCCTGCATGTGGCGCTCCGGCGGGTGCTGCCGCTTGCGGCAGTTGTGGGTTACTCGGGAATTTACGTGACGCCGGAAAGCGCCGACGGCCCGGAAAAGGCCAAGGCCGAAATCCGCTCCAGGCCGCCGGTTCTTCTGGTTCATGGCGCGCAGGACGATCTCATTCCGGCACAGGCGCTGTTTGTCTCCGCGAATCTGCTGGCTGACGCGGAAGTGCCCGTCGAATGGCACCTGTCGCCGGGCGTCGGCCACGGCATCGACGGGGACGGCCTGCGGCATGGCGGCGCGTTCCTGGCGCGGGCTTTCGCCAACAGGAAGTAGATTTCCTGCCGCTTCACAAAGCCGTCGCTAACCCGATATATTCCGGCCCAGCGAAATCGGTCGGCGCTACGGGCGCAAGCCGCGCCCTAACCGCCCAAGTGGTGAGGGAGTGTCAGAGTGAACTTCGTGGTGTCGCCAGGTGGCTGGCCCGCGCTAGTGCTGAATGCGGACTATCGTCCGCTGAGCTATTATCCGCTGTCGGTCTGGTCCTGGCAGGACACGATCAAGGCCGTGTTCCTCGATCGCGTGAACATCGTCGCGCACTACGACAAGGCAGTGCGCAGCCCCACCACCGAAATCATCTTACCGAGCGTGGTGTCCCTGAAGACTTTCGTGAGGCCTGCGCGCAATCCCGCCTTCACCCGGTTCAATGTTTTTCTGCGCGACCGTTTCTCCTGTCAGTATTGCGGCTCCAGGGATGATCTGACCTTCGATCATCTCAATCCGCGTTCGCTTGGCGGGCAGACGACATGGGAAAACGTCGTCACCGCCTGCTCGCCCTGCAATCTGGAAAAGGGCGGCAAGGGTCCGCGCGAGTCCGGCATGTGGCCTTCGCAGAAGCCGTTTCAGCCGACGGTGAACGATCTGCACCGCAACGGCCGCTCGTTCCCGCCTAACTATCTGCACCAGAGCTGGATGGATTATCTCTATTGGGATACCGAACTGGAGCCCTGATCTCCTGCGCGCCTTTGGCTTTTTTCCTCAGCGAGTTTTGCAATGAAAACCGAAAAGCAGGTGGTGAAGCGCGAAGCGTTTCGCCATTTCGCGGACGTGCAGACGCGCTGGGGCGACAACGACGTCTATGGTCATGTGAATAACGCGACCTATTACGCCTATTTCGATTCGGTGATTAACCGTTACCTGATCGAGGAAGGCGGCCTGGACATTGCAAACGGCAATGTGATCGGTCTCGCGGTGGAAACCGGCTGCCGCTTCCACGGCTCGTTCGCGTTTCCGGAAAAGATCGAGGCGGGACTGGCCGTGGCGCATCTCGGCAATTCGTCGGTGCGATACGAGATCGGGTTTTTCCGGCCCGGCGACAAGCAGGCGCGGGTGGAAGGGCATTTCGTCCATGTGTTCGTGGATCGTGCGAGCAACAAACCGGTATCGATGCCGGAGCACATCCGCGCGGGACTCGAGCGGATCAAGCGCTAGAAAACAATCACCTGGCGAACTGCCTCACCGCGATCCAGCTTGTCGAACCCCAGATTGATATCCTCCAGTTTCAGCCGGTCGCTCATCAGCCGGTCCACGGGCAGTTTTCCCTTTTGATAGAGCGCGATGTAGCGCGGCAGATCGCGCAGCGGCACCGCGCTGCCGATATAGCTGCCCTTCACCGTCCGTTCTTCGGCGACAAGATTTACATGCGGGATGGAAAAGGTAGCCGTGGGCGGCGGCAGACCGGCGGTGATCGTGGTGCCGCCGCGCCGGGTGATCTTGTAGGCAAGCTCCATCGCTTTCACCGAGCCCGCCATCTCGAACACGAAATCCAGTCCGCCTTTGGTGGCGGTGCGGATTTCCTCGGCAACATTTGCGTCGCTCGCATTGAAGGTGTCGGTCGCGCCGAGCTGCCGTGCCAAAGCGAGTTTCTCGCCGGAGAGGTCGACCGCAACGATGCGTTGGGCGGCGGCAAGCTGCGCGCCGAGCAATGATGCGAGGCCGACACCACCCAGTCCGATCACGGCGGCGGTCGAGCCGGGCGGCATGTGCGCCGTGTTCACGACCGCGCCCACGCCCGTGAGCACAGCGCAGCCGAATAACGCCGCTTCTTCCAGCGGCAGTTCTGGATCGATCTTGATCAGTGAGCGCCGCGACATCACCGCGTATTCAGCGAAAGCCGAAACGCCCATGTGATGATTTACTGGCGTGCCATTTCGCTTGAGCCGCCGCTGACCGGAAGCAAGCGTGCCCGCGGTGTTTGTCGCAGCAGCTGGCTCGCACAAAGCGGGCCGTCCTTCCGCGCAGGAAAGGCAGTGTCCGCAACTCGGCACGAACACCATGACAACGTGATCGCCTTTTTGCAGGTCGTCCACGCCGGGCCCGAGCTTCTCGACAACACCCGCCGCTTCGTGGCCGAGGACCATCGGCGTCGGGCGAGGGCGGTCGCCGTTGATGACAGAAAGATCGGAATGACAAAGACCCGCGGCCGCGATGCGGATGAGGACTTCGCCATAGCCCGGCTCTTCCAGCTCAATCTGTTCAATCGAAAGCGGCTTCGACTGCGCGTAGGGCTTTTTCGCGCCCATCTGGTTCAGGATCGCAGCGCGGATACGCATCAGTTTTTCCGCGCGGCAGCGAAGGCGAGAACGGCGAGAGCGGCGGCAATGATCGCGTTGTATCCCGCGAGTGAAATTCCGAGGAAACGGAACGCGGCTTCATTGCACGGAATGACGCGGCCTTTCTTCAATTCCTCAAGAAAATTAGTGCCGCCTGCGCCGCCTGTTCCGCCAGAACAGGTGTTTGGCCCTGCCCACCATCCCCATTCCACGCCGGCGTGGTGGATGCCGAGTCCGGCGCCTGCGATCATGATGAGTGCCAGCGCATAAAGACCTAGCCGCGCGAGCGACGATCCACCTTTCGTGCGCGCGACATATGCGATGGTGATTCCGAGCGGCACCGCTGCGTAATAGGGTATCCGCTGCGGGAGGCAGAGGTCGCAAGGCTCCAGCTTCATCACAAGCTGGAAGAACCAGGCGCCCGCCAGCACCGCCGCCGAAATGCCCGCGATCGAAAGCGCCGCGGTATGCTGGGACAAGTTGCGAAAATTTTTTTGAATGACGGCAAAACTCATGGCCGGAAAATACCCTTTCCCGCAGCTAAGTCCATGAACTGAATTTTCACGAGAAAGCGATCTTGCCGCGCCCATAATCGCCGCTATAAGCATCCCGGCCAGTGCCCCCGTGGCGGAACTGGTAGACGCGCCTGACTCAAAATCAGGTGGCCGCAAGGTCGTGCTGGTTCGATTCCGGCCGGGGGCACCATCACATAACTTGCCGCAATTGTTCCGGCGCGGAAGTTTGCTTGCCTGGCCCGATCGGGTACGCTAACCGAAATCCATCTCTCTGCGCGAAATGTAATCTGAGGTAGTTCTAAAATGCTGGCTGCGAAGGATCTGACTCAAGACAAGCTGGACGTGGCGATCCGCGATCCGTTTTTCATTTTTGAGTTTCACGATGTCTTCGACCGTGAAACCTACGATGCGCTGGATTCCCAGTTTCCGAAGAAGTCGCTTTTCCCCGCGACCTGGGTTGATCGCGGCGGCAAGAGCCACATGAACAGCAAGATGCCAGAGTTTTCCGCCTTCACGAGCCAGACTCCGATCTGGGCCAAGCTCTATGAAAGTTTCTCCGAACCGGATGTCATCCGGAAACTTTATGAGTTGACCCACTCGGTGCCGTCCGAACGCGCGGCGAACGAAAAAAAGCCTTGGAAGGTGGATGAGAAAGAAGCGCCGCAGGGAATGTTCCGGAAGCCGCTTTCCAAACTGAACCGTATGAAAAGCAGCCTGATGGGCAACACGCCCGTCCGGCTGACCTTCGAGTTCTCCTATCTTGAGGCGGGTTGCTACATCCCGCCCCACACGGATGTGTCCGGCAAGCTGATCTCGCTGATGCTCTATTTCCCCGACAAGGCGGTCGATTATTCGTCGGGCGCGGGAACGGAGTTTTATCGCGGCAAGGACCAGACGGTTGCGCAGAGCGGCTGGAAGGCCGGCATGATGGACGACAAGGCCTCGAAGGAATTCCTCGACAAGCACGAGGTATTTTATACGTCCGATTTCAAGCCCAATAAGCTCGTGGGCTTCATCAAGTCGTCCAATTCCTGGCACGGTGTGAAGAAGCTGGAACTGCCGCCTTCGGCGACCCGCCGCTCACTCAACGTCAATTACTATCTGGCCTGATCGCGTTTCTGACGCGCGAATACAAAACGGCCGCATGCAGATGCGGCCGTTTTTTATAGCTCCAGCAAAATGTCCTGCTTGCTGCGCCAGCTCTCGCGGTAACCGGCCTTTTTTAGCCCTTCAATGCAATCCGTTTCCCATCGATCGGGAAGCAGGATTTCCATCATGATTTTCTTGGGCCATTTTTCCCGCGGCATCGACGCGACGTAAGGGAGCAGCGCGCGGTCTTCAAAGCCCTCAATATCGATCTTGAGGGTGTCGATTTTTGAAACTTTCGTTGCTTCGACAATCGCGGCGAGCGTTGTGACGGCAACCTGCACCGGCTTGTAGCCTTCCATCGGGGTCGCGCAGGTGCGGCCGAGATGATTGGCGTCCACATGCAGCGTGAGAAGGCCCGGCTTGTCGCCCACCGCTTCCTTGACGATATCCACATTTGAAAAATTATTGGCGCGGATGTTGAAGGCGAGCCGGGCGCTCATCGCGGGGATCGGTTCGATGGCGACGACTTTTCCGGTTGGACCCATCTTCTTCGCTGCGTACAGCGCGAAGATTCCACAGTTGGCGCCAACATCGAAAAATATGTCGCCCGGACCGAGATCCTGTGTGATCAGGCCAAGCGTGTCGATGCTTTTAAACCCGCGTTCGACGATGGCGCGTTCGGAGGTGTTGTCCGCCAGGTGGCAGCGCATGCGGATGCCGTCGGATTCAATGTCGTAAACATCGCTGAGACTGTTCAGGATATAACGGATGGGCTTTTTCAACTGGCCGCGCGCGATTCTGTTCCTGATCGCGCCAATGCAGAGCGCGGCAAGCCCTGTCGGCTTGGCCGAACCCCATTCGGAGGAAGGCGTCATTACAGGGCAGGGCTCCTTGCGGCCGAGCGCGGTCCGCGCGTCAGGCTCGAATCAGTTTTCGCACCTGTTCGAGGTCGCCAAGTGTATCGACGGAAATGGCATTGTCATCAGGCGTACGCACCATCGCAACTTCATAGCCGTGCTCAAGAAACCGGAGCATTTCCACACCTTCCGCCAGTTCGATGGGGCCGGGTTTATAGGCGGCGAACTTTTCCAGCCCGCTCTTGCGGAAAGCATAAAGTCCGAGCTGGCGATTGTATTCCGCGGTTCCATCCTTCGGGTAAGGAACCGGCAGACGCGAATAGGACAGCGCAAGCCCTGCCGTTGTCATGGTTACCTTCACCGCATTCGTATTCACCACCTCGGCGGGATCATGAATCGGCTTGTAACCATTCGAAGCCAGCACGCGCGGGTCGCTGACCTTCAGGATCGCGTTCGCGACAATGTCGATGGCTTCAGGCGCGATCATCGGCTCGTCGCCCTGGACGTTGACATAGATGTCGGCATCAACAGTCTTGATGCATTCGACGAGCCTGTCGGTTCCCGTCGGATGGTCTTTCCGCGTCATGATGTACGGGATGTTGAATTGCTTGCAGGCATCCGCAATCCGCTCGTCGTCCGTGGCGACATACACTTCGTGGAGGGACTTCGTTTTCTTCGCCTGCTGATATACATGCCACAGCATCGGCTTGCCGTGGATGTCGGCAAGCGATTTGCCCGGAAAGCGCACCGCGCCGTATCGGCAGGGAATGATGCCTGCGACCTTCATCCTGTCTAACCCTTATTTCGTGCTGGAATGAGCTGTAGCAAATCCGTCATGCCGGACAATTTCCAGCAGTTGTCGGCGGGCGTCTGACCATATCCCCATTCGGCATGCGCATAATCGATGCCGGCCCGCTTCGCGGCTTCATGGTCGGCGCTCATGTCGCCAACATAAAGAGTTTCCGCCGGATCGACGCCCGTTTGCGCCATCGCCATCAGCAAATGATCGGGGGCGGGCTTTCCGCGCATTTTCCCATCCGGTGCATGCACGCATGTGAACGTTACCGGCAGCATGGCGAGGATCGCGTTGGTCCGGAGCTGATCTTTTGACGTGACGATGCCCATTTTCATACTGGAGGCTTCCAGCTGCTTCAGCGTCTCCGCGACTTGCGGGTAGAAGCGAAGGACATTCAAATTATCCATGGAGGCAACGCGGAATACGCCTTCGATGGCAGCCGCGCGTTCCGAGAGGCCGAGCCGGTCCATGATTACGGAAAACGGCCGCCCAATCTCGGCAAAGTAACGTTCAAAACTGACGCCGGTGTTGAACTGCTCGGATACGCGCTGCCAGGAGCGGCGCATATTTTCCCGCGAGTCCAGCAACACGCCGTCCAGATCGAAAAGCACAAGCCGCTTTTCGTGCCCGTTATGCTTCGTTGCCACGCTTTGCTCCGGGAAAGGTTGATGCCGCCCGAGGGGATGTGCAGGTTCGGGCGGCGCTGAAATCCGGGTGACGTTTAGTGGATGAAGAGGACTTGGTCGACAGGAAATATCGGATGGCCTGCCGGCTCCAATATCCGCTATTAAGCCTGTTCTTTACGGCGGAAGATCGCATTGTGCGAAATCTGCTCGAACGAAGCACCCTTTTTCAGCTTGGTTTCGTCCGATGGCGTGAAATGCCGTCCATCCAGCCGGTAACCACATTCATTCATGAATGAATTGATCAGCGCGTCCTGGCCGATATTGATTTCGACCTGAACCGCCTTCGGTTTATTGGGGCCGCTCAGGAGGCCGCGCATGCCGCGCAAGATCATAGGCTCGTTGCCATCGACATCAATTTTCACAAGCGTAGGCGGCTCGATTACTTTTTGATCGATCAGCCAGTCGACGCTCACTGCGGACATCATTTCAGAAGCAACGGGATCGAAGTTGCGGTCCTTGCCGGCAATATTCGTGTGGCCAAGCTGGCTGCCGCTCGAAGCGGATTTCAAGGAAACATAGTTGAAGCGGATTACCCCCGGCCGGTCCGATACGGGGGAGGTAAATATGGTCACCCGCTCGTTGAGGCTGCTCAGCATCACGTTCTGCATCAGCGTCGCGGCGTTAAAACGATGCGGCTCGAACGAATAAACTTTTCCGCCGGGTCCGACACGATGCGCGGCGGCGATGGAATAGACACCGACATTCGCGCCGATATCCATGAAAACACTGCCCGGCTTTGCTTCGCTCTCGATCCATCGCATCGTCCCTTCCTCCTTGACCCAAAGGGACATCACGCGCTTAGCGTCCCATTTAGTCGTGCAGAGATAGGTCGAGCGAAAACCGTTGTCGTTTAGACGGACCTTGATCGATAAAAATCCGCGCAGGCTTTCGGAGGCCGCGAGAAAAATTTTCTCAAGCCAGTTGAGGTCGCGGCGGCCGTTGGTTTGAAACAACACGAGCTTGTCCTGCTAATGCACTAATCCAGATCGTACGGGAGTTTGATATATAAGAGACAGCAACATCAGGTTAAGAGAGCGCCTTCGCCGAAACGACAAGCCGTTGAGCGTAAAGCGAGCCCGGGCTTCCGCAAGTTTCCCAGAATTCTTTTACCTCCACGCTTTCGGCCTTGCGGGCGTGTTTGCGGCAATATGCCTTTAGCGGAAGCGCCAGGAAACGGTCGAACGTACGGATGCCGCGTTCCTCGAAACAGGGATGCAGTTTTATGTCGCTAAATCCGGCAAGCGACAGATGCAAATGCAACTGCGGCCAGCTCCAGGGCATAATGTGCATGTGCATGCCGCGCTTCGTTTTTGGAATTGCGGGAAAGCCCGGATAGAAACCGCGCAACAGCATTTTCAGCCGCGAAGCCGCGTGCCAGGTATTCGGTGTCGTGATCACGAGTGTACCGCCCGGATTGAGATGTTCGCGGATTGATTTCAGGATCAAGCCAGGATTGGCAATGTGTTCCATCCCTTCGCAACTGGCGATCAGATCATAGCGGCCGAGTGATGAAGGCACGCCGTCGTCGATGTCGGCTTGCATGAAGTTGCGATAGCCTTCGGGACGCTGATCGAAAAGATCGAGGCCGTCGATAGCTATATCGGGTGAATTCAAATCCCGTGAAAGCCATCCGGTTCCTGAAGGCATGTCCAGAACCGTATTCGCTTTCGTCTCCCGGACGATCCGGCAGACAATCGGCTGATATGATTTCATCGAACTTCGGCCCCACCTGAGCAATTTTGTTTATCTGCTACGCGGAAGTCCGGGAAGCGGCAAGTCAAGCCCGCCGGGAGCCAGATACGGCTTCCTGCAAGACAGCTTCCATTCCGTCGAGCATGGCGGTCGCGCTGTAACGCGCTATTACGTGCTTGCGCCCTGCCTGAGAAAGCAGCTTGGCGAACTGTGCATCGTTCAAAATTTGGAGGATGCCATTCGCTATCGCCTCTGTGCTTTCGGGAGCAACAACGATGCCGGTTTCGCCGCCCTTCACCACTTCGGGAATTGCACCGACGTCAGTTGTAACAACAGGCAGTTCGCATGCCATCGCCTGAACCAGAGCCTGCGGGACACCCTCATGTCCCGTGGACGGGAAAGTAAAAACGTCGAACGACTGTAGCCAGGGCAGAACGTCTTTCTGCTGGCCGGTGAACGTGACGCGGTCCGACAGGCCGAGAGAACGCACCTGTTCCGTGAGCATGGGTGCCTGCGGTCCATCACCGACAATGACCAGATGCGCGTTCGCAAGGCGCGCGTCTTTCATCGCGGAGACAAGGAAGCGGTGACCTTTCCAGCTCCGCAGCGTGGCGACAATGCCGATCACAGGTCCATGATGACGTATGCCGGCCTTGGCACGGGCTGATGCGCGGTCGCCCGGCTGAAAACGCGCCATGTCCGCGCCGGTTGGAATCGAAATAACAAACTCGGGTTTCAGCTTCAGTGTTTCCAGCAGATGATTTCGGATAGCTTCGCCGGTCGTTACGACCCGGCTCGGCACTTTTCCGTAGAGCCAGCGATTGACCGTCCCTCTCGCCACCGGCGTCGAGAGATGGCGCGTGCGCACGATGGGAATTTTTGTGCCTGGCATTCTGGTCGCGAAGGCGGCGAGCCAGCTGTCGGTCGAGCTGTGCGTGACAATCACGTCCGGCTTGAAATCCGTGAGCAGTTTTCGAAGCGCAAGCAGCGATCCAAGCCTGCGGCGATTGAGCGGAATCGCGTGCAACGGAATGTTTCTGTCCCTGGCCGCCTGAACGATCGGCGCTTCGGGTGCTACGGCGACATGCACATTATGACCGCGCGCGATCATCCCGGCGGATTCATCGAGAATCCTGATTTCCTGTCCACCCCAGCCCATGGAGGCCTCGGTGTGGAGGATGCGAAGTTTTTGAGAATTCAAGTCGCGCTCCAGCTTACGCGGCAAGCTTTTGATAGATGCCGAGCATGCGGTCAATCATCGGGTCGATGCCATATTCGCTTGCGATGGCACGAACCGCGCCGATTGTCACCGGTTTGGAGGCATGATCCAGGGCGCGGCAAATTGCGTCGGCGAATCCCGAAACATCGTAGGCATCCCGCACCAATGCGGGGTCGAACCGCCTGACGGCATCGCGCGCACCGCAACTCTCACTCGTAATGACCGGCAAGCCGCAGGCCATTGCCTCAATCACCGTGGACGGGAATGGATCATAAACGGTCGGCAGTATCAGCGCGTCCGCGGCGGCATAATAGGGAAGCGGGTCTTTCACGGGACCGATCATCCGGATGCGGCCAGAGAGGCCGAGCGGCGCGGCCTGCGCTTCATGCCATTTCGGATTTTTGTCGCTGCCCACGACCCAAAGTTCAGCGCCGCTGTTGCTTTTTGAGAGCGCCTTGATCGCGACATCCAGACCTTTGCGCTTGTAACCGGAGCCGACAAACAAAAGCACGGGCCGGTTTTTTTCCGTCGCCAGTTCTTTTCTTTTTGCTTCACGATGGATTTTGCGCGCTTCCGTGGTGAAATGATTGAGGTCAATTCCATTCGGCACAAGATGAATTTTGTCGCGTGGCACCGAGTAGAAACGCATGATCTCATCGGCGACCATTTGTGAGTTTACGATCACCGCACGCAGGCGCTTGCCAGTGAACATCTCCCGTTCCAGCGCGATTACGTTGCGATGAAAAGGGTGCAAATGTAACAGTGCCGAAGCCAGGCGGTTTCCGCGGGCACGATGCTCGAGGAAAGCCGCATGAGAACCGTCGCCTGCGCGAAAAATATCACAGCAGGCAATCCGCTCATGCGATTGAATCAGGTCGCTTTCCGCTTTCAGGCGTTCACAGGCGGCGTTCGCGAAACGGCGCTCCCGCAAGAAACGGGGTGACCGGGACGGATTGCATGCCAAGAATTCAATGTCGCTGCGTGACGTCCATGACCTGCCCAGCAGCGATATTTTTACGCCCCGTGAAAGCAGCGCGGAAATTGTGCGGTCCAAAATCAATTCGCCGCCGCCAAACGGCGTGAACTGCTGCCGCACGAAGATAATGCGCGAGGGCAAGCCGCTCTGGACTGAAATCCTGGTGTCAGGCATGGTCGCCGCGTTTTCCCGCAACAAATTCCGGAACGATTGTGCCTCGCCTGTCCCTGATCGTGATTACGAAAAACGAAGAAGTATTGATCGAACGCTGTCTGCGGTCGGCGAGCTTCGCGGACGAAATGGTCGTAGTCGACAATCAGAGTACGGACAAGACCGGAGAAATTGCGCGTTCGCTGGGAGCAAAGGTGATCGAAACCGCCGATTGGCCGGGGTTCGGACCGCAGAAAAATCGCGCGCTGGATGCCTCCACCGGCGATTGGGTGTTGTCGCTGGACGCGGATGAATGGATAGAGAAGCCGCTGGCCGATGAGATTCTGGCTGCTCTGTCCGATGCAGGCGCAGCGGATGGTTACATGTTTCCGCGCCGTTCCCGTTTCTGCGGAAAGGTAGTCGCCCATTGCGGCTGGTCACCGGATTATGTCTTGCGTTTGTGGAAGCGCGGCAAGGGCCGGTTCGTCGATGCAAAAGTGCATGAGCATGTCGCTGTCGACGGCGGGGTGAAATACCTGAAAGAGCCGATTCAGCACGACGCGATAGCGGATATGGAAGACGCGCGTGAAAAAGCAAAGCGATATGCGATCGCGGCGGCTTCCGAGCTTAGATTGCAGGGAAAGAAATCAAATCAGGCAAAGGCATTCATTCGTGCCGGCGCGGCTTTTCTGCGAACTTATATTTTTCGGCTTGGGTTTCTCGATGGCATCACAGGCTGGCGTGTGGCCCGTTACAATACCGACTACACGTATCAGAAATGGATGCTGGTCGCCGGCGACACTTTCGAAAGGAAGTAGCGGACTGGACTATGCTTTTCCGGTGCCGAGGCGTTTGCGGATTCCGCGCTCGAGTTGCTGATAAACGCTCAGCACTTTCGCCCTCTGTAAATCCCACTCGCTGATTTCCTTTTGGGCGCTCGGTGTTTTCTTCTTGATCGCGATCAGCCGCTCGACATGCGCGGTAATCTCGTAGTTCCGGTTCTGTGAAAGAAAACGGTCTGTCGCCATCGTGACACCGGGAAACTTCGGCTCGTAATCGTGCAGGCAGACAATGCCGCCGGTTTCCAGAAGCCGGGTCCAGGCAAGATCCTCGGTTACATGGCTCAGCTTGTGGGAGCCGTCGATGAACATGAAAGAATAAGTCTCGCCGGATTTCTCGGCTGTGTGAAAAGCGGGCCAGCTCTTGCCGATTCTGAATTCAACTTCCGCCGGCTCGATTCCCGCGGAGGCCAAGTTTCGTTTTACTTTTCCCAGTTGATCGGGGAAATAAGTCATCGGGTCCACGACCACAAAATGCGGCCGCTTTCCCGCCGGATAGCAAAGCATCATTTCCTTCAACGTGCCCCCGGCCGCGGTCCCGATTTCAAGATGGCGTCCGCTGAATTGCGACTTGCGCAAAATGCCGAGCAGCGCGTCCATTTCACGCGCGCTGATTTCGGATTCCAGTGTGGTGGCGGACTCTCTCATGCCTGTAGTTTATGGTCGGATTGGTGCTATGTAGCAAGCCGAATAGGGATGAGAGCGTATGCGGTTAATCGGCGCCGGAGCATTGCAGGCCTTATTGAATCCCATCAAGAGGGTGGTTCGTTCAAGGCCGCAAAATATCAAAAAAACAATTCCGGAAATTTCCGATTCTGAAGTCGAGTTGATTCAGCGTTATCAGAAATACACCATGACCAGCCTTGAGCGGCAGTGGGCTCTGATCTCCGCGCTCAAATACATCAACCGCGGAAAAATCGAAGGAGCCATTGTCGAGTGCGGAGTTTGGCGCGGCGGCAATATGCTGATCGCAAAGGACATGTGCCGCTCATCGGGCATCCAGCGCGATATCTATCTTTTCGATACATTCGCGGGAATGTCGGAGCCGACCGATAACGACATATCCATATCGAATTCGCCCGCCGGGCCGGAATATGAAACGCGTAAGAAAGACGGCTATGTGGATTGGGATTATGCTTCTCTGGAAGATGTGCGGAACAATTTTCAGCAAGCCGGGCTGCTGGATGAATCCGTGCATCTCGTGAAAGGAAAAGTCGAGGATACGCTGCAAGATGCCAGGAATATTCCCGGCCGGATCGCGCTGTTGCGCCTGGATACCGACTGGTACGAATCAACAAAGATCGAGCTTGAGATGCTTTACCCGAAGCTGGCGCAGGGCGGTGTCATGATCGTTGACGATTACGGACACTGGCAAGGCGCCCGCAAAGCGGTGGACGAATATTTCCGAGACAAGAATGTTTTGCTGAGCCGTATCGACTACACAGCCCGGTTGATCATCAAGAACTGATAGACGGATCGCGTAATCAGTTTTCGGGTTACAGCACCCAGGCCACCAGCACGAATCCAATCACGATAATCGCCAGCACTCCGAGCGCGACCCATTCCAGCCGCTTCTCGATGAATTCGCGCGCCTGTTCACCCCAGCGGTGCAGCAGGAACGCAAGCAGGTAAAATCGCGCGCCGCGCGTGATGATCGACAACACCGTGAACCAGAACAGATTGTATTCAGCAAACCCCGCGGTAATGGTGACAAGCTTGTAGGGGATCGGCGTCAGGCCTTTGATGAGAATGACCCAGTGGCCCCACTGCGCATAGGCCGCGCGGAAGGTTTCGGATTTTTCACCGTAGCCGTAGAGATCGATCACCCATTTCCCGATCGAGTCATAAAGCAGGTAGCCGATCGCGTAACCGAGCAGGCCGCCCAGCACCGAACTGACGGTGCAGAGTCCTGCGTAGTAATAGGCGCGGCTGGGCCGGGCCAGGCACATCGGCACCAGCATCACGTCCGGCGGGATCGGGAAAAAAGAACTCTCCGCGAAGGAGATGACGGACATCGCCCATGGCGCCGACTTCTTCTCGGAGAGCGCCAATACCCAATTATACAGTCGGCGCAGCATCGAAGCTTTCTATAGAAGCTGGATCAGCGGGAAGCGGCGCGGCGGGCGCGCTGGTGAGGAGTGCCATTCATCGGGCGTTTGGCGTTCATAACCGACTTCTTGGGAAGTTTCTCGGCTATTCCGAAAAGTTTTTCCCGCCGGTCCAGCTCCGCCCAGACCTCCTTCGGCTCTACTCCGGCTTCCACCCAGAGGACAACGAGATGGTACATCAGGTCGGCACTTTCGCGGATGACCTCGCTGCGCTTGCCGGCCGCGGCTTCGAGGGCGACTTCGACCGCTTCCTCAGCCATTTTCTTGGAGATTTTTAGCGGACCCGCATGCAGCAGGCGCGCGGTGCGGGATGAGGAGGGATCTCTTCCGCGGGCAGACCGTACCGCGTCGTGGAGACGGCGAACCGAATCAATCATGGACGCAACATATCCCGGTATGGCTTCGGCGCGAATCCCCTCATAAACCCAATGGCCTAGCGGGCGGTCTGGTTATCCCGCAATCAGAATCTGCCTGCTCATGCTCAAGCGGTGGGCAATGGGGATCACAAAGCCGCTCTTACTTGCTCTCTGCTGCGGCATAGTCTTTGCTATCGATGGTCCGGGCTTGCGGTCTACCACCGCGCTGGAGAACGGGAGAGCTTTCATGAGAGGTTGTGTGAGTGTGACCGCAGCAATTCGGCGCGCGGTCGCCGGCATTTTCGCCGGTTTTGTTTTGGCGGCTTGCGCTACTGCTGCGGCCGCGCAGCAGCCGGTCAAGTTTACACTCGACTGGAAATTTGAAGGCCCGGCAGCGCCTTTCGTGCTCGCGCTCGACAAGGGTTACTACAAGGCCGAGGGTCTCGATGTGACCATCGATACGGCTGGCGGCTCGCTCGAGCCGCTGAACCGCATCGCTTCCGGCACCTACGACATCGGCTTCGGCGACATTAATTCACTCATCAAGTTCCGCGACGCCAATCCGGGCGTGCCGATCAAGGCCATTTACATGGTCTATAACAAGCCGCCTTTCTCCATTGTCGGACGCAAGAGCCGCGGCGTTGCAAAACCGAAGGATCTTGAAGGCAAGAAACTCGGCGCGCCCGCGCCGGACGGCGCCTATGCCCAGTGGCCGATCTTCGTGAAGGCGAACAATATTGATGCTTCCAAGGTCACGATTGAAAACGTGGGCTTCCCGGTGCGTGAGCCGATGCTGGCGGCGGGCCAGGTGGACGCCATCACCGGCTTCTCGTTCTCGTCCTATATCAACCTGAAGGACCGCGGCGTTCCGGCCGACGACATCGTCGTGCTTCTGATGGCCGACTTCGGCGTCAATCTCTACGGAAACGCGATCATCGTGAATCCGAAGTTCGCCGCGGAGAAACCGGACGCGGTCAAGGCGTTCCTGCGCGCTTTCACCAAGGCATTGCAGGAAACGGTGAAGTCTCCCGCTGCGTCGGTGGATTCGGTCGTGAAGCGCAACGAAGTCGCGAAAAAGGATATTGAACTTGAACGCCTCAATATGGCGATCAAGGACAACATCATGACCGACGAAGTGAAGAAAAACGGTTTCGGCGGCGTCGATCTTGCGCGGCTTGACGGCGCGATCGAACAGATCGCACTGACCTTCAACTTCAAGGCCAAGCCGAAAGCGGCGGATATTTTCGACGCTTCGTTCCTGCCCGCCGCCGACGCACGCAAGGCAAACTAAGACGGAGACAAGTAGCCGGGGGAGTCGGAGGGGTGACCGCGTTTGTTGATCTTGAGGCGGTCAGCCATGTGTATGGCGGAGCTTCCGGCACTCTTGCTGTTGACGGATTGACGCTTTCCATCGGCCGCGGCGAATTCGCCGCGGTCGTTGGTCCGTCCGGGTGCGGAAAATCCACCTTGATGAAACTCGCGACCGGTTTGCAGTTCCCGTTCAAGGGGACGGTGTCGGTCGCGGGCAGGAAGGTAAGCCAGCCGGTTAAAATCGCCGGCATGGCGTTTCAGGCGCCGACCCTTTTGCCCTGGCGAACGACGCTCGAAAATCTTCTGCTGCCTCTGGAAATTGTGCAGCCGCACCGGAGTGAAATCCGGCGCAAACGCAAACAGTATGTCGAGCGCGCGGAAAATCTGCTCGCATCCGTCGGATTGGGCGGACAGGGAGATAAATATCCCTGGCAACTATCGGGCGGCATGCAGATGCGCGCCTCGCTTTGTCGAGCGCTGATCCATGAGCCGCAACTCCTGATGCTGGATGAGCCGTTCGCCGCGCTCGATGCTTTCACACGGGAAGAACTCTGGTGCGTGATCCGCGATCTGCATGCGGCGCGTCAGATCACGGTGGTGCTGGTCACCCATGACCTGCGCGAGGCGGTCTTTCTCGCCGACAGAATTTTTGTCATGTCGGCGCGACCGGGAAAAATCGTCGCCGAGCGCAAGGTTGAGTTGCCGCGCCCGCGCGATCTCGAAATCACGTTCAAGACCGAGTTTCAAGGTATCGTGCAGGAATTGCGCGATCACATCGTGAAGGCGCGCCAATGAATCAGCCGCTGCCATTGATGGTCCGTCTCGCGCCGTGGCTGTTCACGGCCGGGCTGCTGTTCGTCTGGGAAGCGTCGGTTCAAGTTTTCAAGATTCCGCACTTTTTCCTGCCGCCGCCGACAGCCGTTGCGCAGGCTTTCTACGATTTCCGCTGGGCGATCTACAACAATTCGCTGTTCACGCTTTCGACCACGCTGATCGGGTTCGGGCTTGCGGTTGGTTTCGGTTTGCTGCTCGGTCTCGTCATCGGCTGGTCGCGTATGATCTACGCCGGAATTTATCCGCTGATGATCGGTTTCAACGCGATTCCGAAAGTGGCGGTGGTGCCAATCCTCGTGCTCTGGTTCGGCATCGGTTTCGTGCCGGCGGTGCTGACGGCATTTCTGATTTCGTTTTTTCCGATCGTCGTGAATGTCGCCACCGGCCTTGCCACCATCGAGCCCGAACTCGAAGACGTGCTGAAGGCGCTCGGCGCCTCCAAGCTCGACATCATGCGCAAGGTGGGCATTCCGCGCTCGCTGCCGTATTTCTTCGGCTCGTTGAAAATCGCGATCACGCTGGCCTTCGTCGGCTCGGTCATTTCCGAAAGCATCGCCTCGAACTACGGGATCGGAAACCTGATGCTTCAGGCCCAGGCCCAGTTTCAGGTGCCGCTGATCTTCGCGGGTCTGGTTGCCCTGGCGATTGAAGGCATCGTGATGTACTGGGCGATGGCCGCGCTGGAACGCCGCATGACGGGATGGGCGCATCGTTCAGGTTTTGCACAAGGCTGAGAACCAGCCTGAAGCCTGAAAAACGTCGGGAACGGGGTATGGAGCCTCGCGTTGCCGTTGCCGACGGCCACGATCCCGCTAAAGTGCGCCGCCCTGACTGTTCCGCCGGAGTCCCATGAATTTCGTCAAACTATATGGCCGGGTTTTCACGATGCTCGGCCCGGAGCAGAGGCTCGGGACATTTCTGGCCATCGCCAACATTCTGCTCGCGGTGGCGCAGTTCGCGGAGCCGATTCTGTTCGGCAAGATCGTGGATACGCTGATTACCGCGCAGGCCGGCAATCGCGTGCCGTCCACGGATGATCTGCTGCCACTGCTGCTGGCTTGGGCGGGCTTCGGGATTTTCACGATTGCCGCGGGCGTGACCCTTGCGTTGCATGCCGACCGGCTGGCGCATCGCCGCCGCCTCGGAATCATGACCGGATATTTCGAGCATGTGATTCAGTTGCCGCTCGCCTATCACGGCGGCACCCATTCCGGACGCTTGATGAAAGTGATGCTTCAGGGCGCCGATACGCTTTGGGGATTGTGGCTGTCCTTCTTCCGCGATCATTTCGCGGCCTTTGTCGCAATGCTCGTGCTGTTGCCGATCGCTGTTTACCTGAACTGGCGGTTGGGTATTTTGCTCGTCGGCCTCCTGATCGTGTTCGCGATCCTGACTTCCTATGTGCTGCGCAGAACCGAGAAACTTCAGCTCGGCGTCGAGCGCTATCAGTCCGACCTTGCCGAGCGGGCGTCCGACGCACTCGGCAACATCGCGCTGATCCAGAGCTTCACGCGGGCCGATGCCGAAGTGAGGGACATGAAAAACGTGGCGGGCAGGGTGCTGGCCGCGCAATTGCCCGTGCTTTCCTGGTGGGCGGTGGTTTCGGTGCTGACGCGCGCCGCGACCACGATCACGATTCTATCGATCTTTCTGGTCGGCACATGGCTGCATATCCAGGGTCTTGTGAGCATCGGTGAGATCGTCACCTTCGTGAATATCGCCGGCATGTTCGTCGGCAAGCTCGAGCAGGCGGTGGCCTTTAGCAACCGGCTTGTGCTCGACGCGCCGCGGCTCGTGGAATTCTTCGACGTACTCGACGCGGCACCCGCCGTGCGTGACAAGCCGGGCGCGATTGATCTCGGCAAACCCAAGGGTCTCGTTGAATTCGAGCACGTCTCGCTTTCCTACGACGGAAAGCGCGCGGCGGTTTCCGATATCAGCTTCCGGGTCGAGCCGGGTGAGACCATCGCGGTAGTGGGCGAGACAGGGGCGGGCAAATCCACGGCACTCGCGATCCTGCATCGCGCCTTCGACCCGCAAAAAGGCACGGTGAAGATCGACGGCCACGATATCCGCGATGTGACGCTCGTGTCCCTGCGCAGGAATATCGGCGTCGTATTTCAGGAAGCGCTGCTCTTCAACCGCTCCATTGAAGATAATCTCAAAATAGGCCGCCCGAACGCCACTCCAGAAGAAATGACGAAAGCGATTGAGCGCGCGCAGGCTTCCGAATTCATCCAGCGCACGCCGGACGGCTTGCAGGCCAATGTCGGCGAACGCGGCCGCGCGCTTTCGGGTGGCGAGCGTCAGCGGCTTGCCATCGCGCGCGCGCTTTTGAAAGATCCGCCAATTCTGATTCTGGATGAAGCCACCAGCGCACTCGATGCCACCACCGAAACCAGGGTGAAGGCGGCGCTCGACGAGGTGATGAAGGGGCGCACGACTTTCGTGATCGCGCACCGGCTTGCGACCATCCGCAACGCGAACCGGATTTTCGTGTTCCACGAGGGCAAAATCGTGGAAAGCGGCTCGTTCGATGAATTGGTGAAACTGAATGGCCGCTTCGCAACGCTCGCCCGCGCGCAATTCATGGTGGCGGAGACGGCGAAGCCGGATGCGGTGCCATCCAGGTAGTACCGAACGGCCCTACATGGGCCGGTAATATTTCCGGAATCGATCGATATATCTTTTCTGCAACGGGTCGCCTTGCAGACTGGAGTCGATTTGCGCGAATTTTTGCTTACCGGAATTGCACCAGACGATTCCGTCCTCGCGATAGGAATAGTCGATGGCCTGGTTGTCCAGTAGCGTCAGGCCGGGTGCTTCGTTCGAGTCACGCAGAAATTCATGAACGCCATACATCGCAAGCTGGTCGATGCCCCAGCGGAGCCGGTCCTGCTGAAAGAAATGGGCGATATAGGCCGCCACCAGCCGGAAATAGCGCAGGCTTTTCTCCGTGGGGGCTGCGCCGACAATGCAGGCATTGAACTGGTTCCACGGTTCCAGCCGGCCCGGCCGCGCGCGGAAAGCGGCGTCGTTTTGTCCGAGGCTTCGATACAGTTCGCGCGGGTCACGATTGAATACCGCGTCCACGTCCATCAGCCATAGCGGTAGGCGATGCTGCTTGAGGTGATGATAAAAACGAATGAAGCGGATCGCGTGATAATAGGATCGGGCGATTCTGTTTTTCTTCTTGCTGACGCCGGGCTGTTCCACCGAGACGGCGATTTTCAGCGAGTTCATTTCCCGGCAGAAAACAGGGAGTTGCTCAAGCTCAGCTTGCTCCGCATCCATGACGTGCAGATGCACTTGCGCTCCCGGAGACATTTCGGCAAGCGAACGGATCATGGGAGCCGCGAATTCAGCGAAGTAGTCGTAGTTGCAGGCGAGATACGCGATCGGCTCGTTTCCGAAATCCGCTTCGATCAGGTCTGTCACCGGCGGCAAGCCTTTTGTCAGCTCCAAGTCGCCGAAGGTTTCGAGTTGCCGGTAAAACGCCGCATCGAACGCGACATTCTCGTAGATGTGCTCGGGGAACGTCTTAACAAATCCGCGCAGGCATTCTTCGGCGCCGAAACGGTCGCGCGCGCTGAACAACGCATAGAATTTTCTCGCCGCGGCCGCCGGATCGCCCGGATTTTTCTCCACTTCCCGCAGGCTTAAATCGAGGAAGCGGGCGTGGTCGTTTTCGGCGAACTTGAAAAAGAGCTCATCGAGACTGGCCGCATGGTACGGCGCCAGGCCGCGGTTCATCCGTTCGTGAAACTCCTTGTATGGAAGCAAATTCAGATAAACATCCGCCTTGGCGGCGTCGCTGTTCGCAGCGCCAAGCAGTTTATCCATTGCGGCGGAAGTCTCCGCCGGAGTGTCGTCGAACGACGCCAGCGCATAACCGATGCCGGCGCCAAGACTGGCCGGGTCGATGTCCCATGCCTGCCTGTACAGTTTCCGCGCGGACGTGCGATCGAACATGCGGTTGGAAATTTCAGCAAGCTTCAAGATGCTTGGAACATGACTGGGTGCGGCCTTCAGAATAGCCCAGTAGCATTCCTGCGCCCGGTCGGGTTTTCCATTCAGGTCGAATACAGTTGCCAGCGCGGAAATGCTCTCGACCGTTCCTTGCAGGGTCACTGAACGGATGAGCATCTTCTCGGCTTCCGCCAGCGATCCCCGGTTCATCAGCACGATGCCGAGATTGAGCATTGCCAGCGCGTGCTTCGGATCAAGCGTAATGCATTGCTTCAGGCTCGATTCGGCGGAGGCAAGATCGCCGGCCTGCGCGAAGGCGATGCCCTTGCGGAAAAATTCCTGCGCCGGGGATTCAGACATCCGGAGAAACTACCGCACCCGTTCGAGGATGCTGACGTAATTTGCGACTGCCGCGCCGCCCATGTTGAAAATTCCGCCGAGGCGTGCGTCCTTCACCTGCATGTCGCCGGCCTCTCCGCGTAATTGCATTGCGCTGATGGCGTGCATCGAAACGCCGGTCGCACCGATCGGATGACCTTTGGACTTGAGGCCGCCGGACGGGTTCACCGGCAATTTGCCGTTCTTCTCGACAATACCCTCTTCCAGCGCGCGGGCGCCTTGCCCGGGCTTCGTCAGTCCCATCGCTTCATACTCGATGAGTTCGGCGATGGTGAAACAGTCGTGGGTCTCCACGAATGACAGATCGCCGATCCTGATCCCGGCGGCACCGAGCGCGCGTTGCCAGGCTTCGGCACAGCCCTCGAATTTCAAAATATCCCGCCTGGACAGCGGCAGGAAATCCTGCGCGTGGCCGGTAGCGCGGAACATCACGGCGGGCTTGCCGAGTTTCATCGCGGTTGCGGTATCGGCGAGTACGATGGCGGCCGCGCCATCGGAAACGAGCGAGCAATCGGTGCGCTTTAAGGGCCCCGCGACGCGCGGATTTTTTTCGCTTTCGGCGCGGCAGAAATCGTAGCCCAGATCCTTGCGGATTTGCGCGAATGGATTGGCGACGCCATTTTTATGATTTTTAGCGGCGATCTTCGCGAGCGCGTCCGACTGGTCTCCATAAGCCTGGAAATACTGGTCCGCGATACGGCCAAAAATTCCGGCGAAACCGGCGGGCGTATCCTTCTCTTCCGCCAGGTAGGATGCCTTCAACAGAATGCCGCCGATTTCCGCTCCCGGTGTCCGGGTCATCTGCTCCACGCCGACCACGAGCACAATCTTCGCGGCACGTGCCGCGATCGATTTCAGTCCCTGATGCACGGCCGCGGAGCCGGTCGCACAGGCATTCTCCACCCGCAGGGCGGGCTTGAAACGAAAAGCGGGATCGGCCTGCAAGACGAGAGAGGCGGTGAAATCCTGCGCGCTGAAACCCGCGTTGAAATGGCCGAGCACGATCTCGTCCACATCGCCGGCTCCGATCCCTGCGTCGGCCAGCGCATCGCGCGCGACCCGGACCACGAGGCTCTCGACCGTTTCGGTGTCGAGTTTTCCAAACGGCGTGTGCGCAATCCCGACAATACAGGCGGACATGTGCTCTCCTTGGGCATCTCCAGACAGGTTCACTGTAATATAGGGCGAGTTCCCGTTTACGGCGAGAATCTTTGCCTCATGGACCGGGAGGGGCTAGGAATAGCGGGCCAAATGCGCCGCCTGTCGCATTTCCGCCATCGTCGAAACGCACGCCGTTATCTCGTCGGGAAAATGAGTTTGATCTTCGCCGCTCACAGGAAGCCGATTTTTATTGGCCTTGCCGTCGCCGCCCTCCATGCGGCGATTCCGTGCGGCGCAGCGCAAGCCGGCCCTTACCTTGTGATCGAGGCCGATACGGGCAAGGTGATTTCGCAATCGGATGCGGGCAAGCCCTGGTACCCGGCTTCGGTCACGAAGCTGATGACCACCTATCTCGCGTTCAAGGCGATGCGGGAAAAGAAGGTCGCGCCGGAAACCCTGTTGACCGTTTCGGAAAACGCGCTTGCGCAGCCGCCATCCAAGATGGGTTTCCCGAAGGGGTCGGAAATCACGCTCGATAACGCCATCAAGATTCTGATGGTGAAATCCGCGAACGACATCGCGGTGGTGATCGCGGAAGGAATCGGCGGCTCGGTCGATAATTTCGTTATGCAGATGAACGAAGCCGCCATCGACATTGGAATGACCGGCACCCGCTTCGCCAATCCCCATGGATTGCCCGACGATTTGCAATTTACCACCGCGCGCGACATGGCCGTGCTTGCGCGGGAAATTCTCCGCGAGTTTCCCGAATATGAAATGTATTTCCGGATTCCCGCTTTGCAGCTCGGCAAGCGCATCCTGCACAACCACAACAAGCTGATCGACCGCTATCCGGGCGCGGATGGCATGAAGACGGGCTTCATCTGCTCGTCCGGTTTCAACGTGGTCGCGACCGCGCGGCGCAACGAAAAGCGCCTGATCGCCGTGGTGTTCGGCTCCACGACGGCGGTGAAGCGGGCCGAGCTTGCAGCGCGGCTGTTCGAACGGGGTTTCGGCAAGGGGATCACCGTGGCATCGGTGCTGGGCCGCGAGCCGTTGATGATCGATTCTCTGACCAATATTCCCGGCACGCCCGTCGATATGCGCGACGACATGTGCGGGCCGAAGAGAAAAGGCAAGAAGCCGCCTTCCGACGCCGACTTCGAGGATGACGACGATCCGGAAGCGGCGGCGAACGCTGAATCCGAGAACCAGAAACCCGGTGCGCTGAAAAAAGTCGTGGCGCTCGTGAAGAAGCCGCTGTTGCAGGAGATGCCGGCCTCAATGGCGCCGATCCGGGTGTTCCTCGGCTCATCCCCGACAGCGCAGGCGAATAACGCCCTCAATGCTCCGCAAAAGAAGCAAGCCGGTCAGGGCCAGAAGAAGAAAGACGCGAAAGAAGCCAAAGACGCCAAAGAGAAGGGCGCCAAGGGCATCGCGGGCGGCAAGCCGAAGGTCGAAAAGGGCACCAAGGGTGCCGACGCTTCGGATCTGAATGATGACGATCCGGCTGTATCCGCTCAGGCATTTGCTTCGACCGGCGATTATCCGAATAGCGCTCTGGGCGCGCTGCGGGCCGCGATCGATCCAGATCGTGAGGAAAAACCGAAATCTGCCGAAGTTGCATCCACGCTTGTGCCCAGTCCGGGTATTGCGCTGGCGATGGGCGGTCCATTGATCGCCCCCAATGTGAATAACGTGATGGCGCGCGCAATCAGCCTGCCCGCCGAAGTGCGGCTGCCGTTACCCCGGCCGCAAATCAGACACTGAGCGCATGAGCGAAGCTCGCAGACCGGAGCCCTTGCCGCTTACGGTCGTCACCGGATTTCTGGGTGCCGGCAAGACGACTCTGCTCAATAAAATTCTGAAAGACCCCGAGTTCGCCGACACCGCCGTGCTTGTGAACGAAGTCGGTGAGATCGGCATCGATCATCTTTTGTATGAGGTGCTGGACGGCGACGTCATGCTGCTGTCGAGTGGCTGTCTGTGCTGTTCCGTGCGCGGCGACATTGTCGATGCGCTGGAAAAGCTGCTGCGCGGCCGCGACAACAACCGCATCACGCCGTTCAAGCGCGTCGTCATCGAAACCACCGGCCTCGCCGATCCCGCATCGGTGCTGCATGTGGTGATGACGCATCCTTATCTCTTGTTGCGTTTCCGTCTCGATGGCGTGGTCACGGTTGTCGATGCGGCGAACGGAATGCAGACGCTCGACAATCATGCCGAGTCGGTGAAGCAGGCGGCGATGGCTGATCGCATCGTGCTGACCAAGACGGATATTGCGCCCGATACGAGTGTGCTCCGAAATCGGCTGAAAAAATTGAATCCGGCGGCGCCCGTGCTGGACTTCGCCAAGGGTGAAGCAACGGTGAAGGCGCTGACGGGAGCCGGCCTTTACGATCCGGACCGCAAAATCCCGGATGTCGCGCGCTGGCTTGCCGAAGAAGCGGTGAATGACGCCGAACATGCGCATCACCATCACGATCATCACGGCCAGCACGACCATGACCACTCACATGAACACAGCCGGCACGATCATCGGATTCGTGTGTTCACGCTTGCGACGGAAGCAGCGATACCGGCATCGACGTTGGAACTGTTCCTCGATCTTTTGCGCACCGCGCATGGGTCGAAAATCCTGCGCCTGAAGGGAATCATCAAGCTTGCCGAAGAGCCGGATCAGCCGGTGGTGCTGCATATGGTGCAGCACGTCCTGCATCCGCCGGCGCGCCTGGAAGCCTGGCCGGACGCCGACCGCCGCTCGCGGCTGGTGTGCGTCACGCACGATCTGGAGCCCGCGATCGTGCGGCGGATGCTGGATGCGTTTCTCGGCGTTCCGGCCATCGATCAGCCGGACCGCGCGGCCATCACCGAAAATCCACTGGCGCTCGGCCGCTAGTTCCGATTGCGCTTGCCAAAAAGCGGTGGCCCGGAAATGCTGCCGCTCGAATCATCGCCTTGGGAATAAAATGGGTCTGCTTGATCGGGTAA
Organism: uncultured Hyphomicrobiales bacterium; assembly: GCA_964620215.1. Taxonomy (GTDB): domain Bacteria; phylum Pseudomonadota; class Alphaproteobacteria; order Rhizobiales; family Xanthobacteraceae; genus JAUSIF01. The sequence goes on along the minus strand of CAZUJE010000025.1, from coordinate 1,136 downwards.
AACGTGAATATGTAGGACTGCGCAGCGTCCTGCGTGCGCTCAAGATGACGACCCATATCGGGCGCAACCCAAACCGCGTTTTTCCGCATGTGATCGAGGAACTGGCCGCGCGTTTCGGCGAGCGCGATGCGCTCATGTCCAGCCGCGAGAAGCTCACCTATTTTGAGTTGAACGAGCGGGCGAACCGCTATGCGCGCTGGGCGCTCGCGCAGGGGCTGAAGAAAGGCGACGTTGTCTGCCTGCTGATGCCGAACCGCCCGGAATATATGCCCGTCTGGATCGGCTTCACGCGCGTGGGCGTTGGCGTATCGCTTCTCAACACCAACCTGACGGGAGCGGCGCTTACGCATTGCATGGCGATCGTTCACCCAAAGAAGATCATTGTTGATGCCGCCCTGATTGCGCAGTTCCGCACCGCCGATCTCGGTAAATTGCCGGATGCAAAAATCTGGCTGCATGGAAAAGCCGAGGGTGACTGGCCATCGATCAGCGAAGCGGTCAAGAAACTGGATGGCGCCGCATTGGAGGAAGCGCAGCGCGTCCCGCTTTCGATTGAGGACCGCGCGCTGTTCGTTTACACGAGTGGCACCACGGGAATGCCGAAGGCCGCCAACATCAATCACTACCGTATCATGGCTATCTCGCACGGTTTTTCCGGCGCGATGAACGCTCAATCCGATGACCGCATGTATATTTGCCTGCCGATGTATCACACGGCTGGCGGCGTGCTGGCGCCGGGTGCCGTGTTGCTCGCGGGCGGCACGGCGGTGATCCGCGAGAAATTTTCCGCGCGCGAGTTCTGGGACGACATCGCGCGCTTCGACTGCACCATGTTCCAGTATATCGGCGAGCTGTGCCGCTATCTCGTGACCGCGCCGCCCTGCGACGCGGAGAAAAAGCACCGGCTGCTTTTGGTGTTTCCTCAGCATGCTGTTTCGGAAGTTTCCGTGGGAAGAATGCTGCAAAAGGTTGATCCGTTCCTAAAGCTTGATTTTATAAAGCAAAAAAGAAAGCCGGCAGATTATTTTATCCCGGGTGATGGTTATTATTTTTTTTCCAACTATGATTTGGAAGACAGGCTGCGTACGATCGATCTCTCCCGCAGATCTTTTTCGCCACCCGTCGCCCAAAATAAA
>CAZUJE010000024.1:0-28800 GCA_964620215.1 uncultured Hyphomicrobiales bacterium | reverse complement strand
GCCTCGACATTCCCGAATGCGCGCTGGTCGCGATCCTCGACGCCGACAAGGAAGGCTTCCTGCGTTCGGAAACATCGCTGATCCAGACCATCGGCCGCGCCGCGCGTAACGTGGACGGCCGCGTGATCCTGTACGCCGATAAAATCACCGGCTCCATGCAGCGCGCCATGGCCGAAACCGACCGCCGCCGCGAAAAGCAGACCGCATGGAATACAGCGAACGGCATCACGCCGGAAAGCGTGAAAAGCGCCATCGCCGACATCGTGGATTCCGTTTACGAGCGTGACCGCGTCACCGTCGGCAGCGGCTTCGAGGACGCCATCTCCATCGGCCATAACTTCGAGGCCGTCATCGGCGATCTTGAGGAGCGCATGAAGGAAGCCGCCGGTAATCTGGAATTCGAGGAAGCCGCGCGCCTGCGCGATGAAGTGAAACGCCTGCGCGGCATCGAAATGGCGGTACTGGACGACCCCACCGCCAAGCGGCCCGCTCCGGCCAAATCCCCTGCCCGGATGGGTGCCGGCTCGGCGCAAAGCCTAAGACCACAGGACGGCGGCCTGCGCGCACCCGGCTCCAAAGGCGGCAGACCCGGCACCCGCACTGTGAAGGGGAAGGCGCGCTAGACGAGCCGCGCAATTTCCTTTCCTGAACGGACCGAACATATTCAGAAAATTCTAACAACGGTATTCGAGGGCCGCTAAACCGTTGGCACTCCATCGATCAGCCTGTTCTCTGCCGAGACGGCAGGCAGGCCCATTTCAGGGGCAACTGCGACAACTCGTCATGCGTGTATTGTCCGAAATTTACCGCATTGAAACCTGAAATAGTTTATACCTAAAGCAATTCAATCAATTGGTACCGCGGCACGCCCCGCATATCCGGGGCCAGAAGGGCCGCGCGCGACATAGATATTTCGGAGCCTAAGAGTCATGACCGACCAGACAATGCGCGGATTCGTCCGCGCGTTCTGCGATGCCTTGTTGTCGCACGACAGCAAGCAGATCGCGGACTGGCTGGATGACGATATCGACTGGATCGTCTTCGGCCCCATCGACCTGTTTCCGTTCTTCGGCCAGCGCAAAGGCAAGGCGGCTGTGCTCTCCATGTACGATCAGGTCGGTAATTTTCTCTCCTTCAAGCAATGCGAGAAGGATACGCTGCTGATCGACGGCCCGCAGACCGCGGTGCTGACCAAGATGACGGCCGTGCACAAGCGCACGGGCCGCACATTGAGCCTGCGGCTCGCGCTCTTCGCGGAATTTCGTGAAGGCAAGATCGCACGCCTGCGTACGGTGTTCGATTCGTTCGACGCCGCCGAGCAGACTCTGGGCCGCGAGATCGATCTGACGATTGCGGCCTGACGCACGCGCGCAGGTGCGCTATCCTGCGCGCATGAGTCTCCAGCTTCTACTGATTATGTTCGCCTACAGCGCCCCTGCCTTTGCGGTCGGGCTTCTGTTGGGCGGCGTGGGCTGGCAGCCGCACCGGCTTCTGGGCGCGGCGGTGGGTGGAATCACCGGTCTCGCCCTGGGAATGCTGTTCTGGCTCGTCTATCTCAACACCGATCTCTCGGTGCATTTCGATCCTGACGAACTGATCTTCACCGGCCTCCGCCGGGGCTGGCCGGGAATCCTGATCGGTGCGGTTATCGGAGCAGCGCTTTGCCGCCAGCGCCGCGTCTTCGGCGCGCTTTGCGGCGCGGTCCTCGGCTTCGCGCCGGGATTGCTCGTCTGGTGGCTGCTGTTCGGCTGACCGGTCACTCCGGTTCCCTGTGTGGATGGCTGCAATTCCACCCGGCTACCGCCGCCAAGTCGTCACAATCTATTGCGGCAATCGGCATTGCAGGGGAGCTACCTCGTGACCAGGGGACGACACAATGACAAGCCGCACTGACCGGTTCGTTCAAGACGCGCCCGCTCTTTCCGGGCTCGATACCGAAATCCGTGAATTCATCCAGCGCGACGTCACGTATCTTCATCGCCAGCCGGTTCGACCGGATGGCGACGCCCAGAACATTAATGGACTGGTGCAGCGCGTGGCCGGCGTCTCCATGAGCGAGATCGATCATTTGATTGCCCAGTTGCGCGAAGCGCGCAACGCGCTCGAGCGTGAAGGCGAGCGCGTCCAGCGCGAGATTGCGGGGTATGCGGAAATGAATCACACCGCCCGCGTCTATATCGAAAATATCTCCGACCAGATCGCGGAATGGCAGACCGGAATTTCAAACAACCTGCGCAGCGACCGCCACTGAATTCCTGATAAGGCGGCTTTGCCGCTAGCTTCATACTTTTCAACGCGCCTGGCTTTCCCGCCGGGCGCGGATTTTTTGCCAATCGACAAAATACCTGCCGCGAACTAAACTCCATTCGCGGCGTTGAAGTTGTTTCCGGTGTGAGCGGCCCACGCGGAAACTGAAGGAGTTGCGTATGCGTCCGGGATTGTTTTCCGCCGCCGCCATGCTTGCCTGTGTTGCCGTTTCGGTGCCCGCGGAGTCGTTCGCGAAGCAGAACGGCTCACGTCCATCGATGGGCATGATGCGCCACGGAGCGCCCCGCGCGCCAATCAATCCACCGCGTTTTCAGGCCGTCAAAGCCGGCCCACTGAAAGGTCCGGCACTTCCACCGCCCGGCTATCGTGACCGCTCGATCCCCACCGCCGCCCTGCCCCAGCGCATCCATCGGCATTCATTGCGTGGGCCGCATTTCGGCTTCGGGCTGGGGTATCTGAGCAGCTATGCCTACGCCAACTATGCGTATGCCGATCCCGACTACACATACGCGCAAGACCCGCAGGCGGCGTATCAACGCCTCACTCCCGCGGGTCAATGCTGGACTCAGTATGTGCAGGTCTCAAACGATCGCTCGCGCGACGTCAGGATCACCCGCTGCTAGTTACTGGAGGACGCTGCGGACAATGCCGTTGGCCGGCATGACCAGCAGCAGTTGCTTGTCCTTTTTCACGTATTTCAGACCCTTCAGGCCGGGCATGTTGGCCTGGAGTTCCTGCGGAATTTCCTGCGCGGTGATGTCGTTCGGGATCAGCGTCCCGGTCTCGGCATAAAGACCCTGCGACGTGACGTTTTTTGCGTCCTTCGCTTCGCCCAGCCGCTGAAGCAGGATGCGCTTCTGATCGTCGGTGAGCATTAAGCTGCGTTCGGTCGTCTTGATCTCGTCCTGCTTGGAAATCTTTTCCGAGAACTTCGCGGGCACGGTCTCGGGGGAGACGCCCGGCAAACTCGCCAGAACATTTGCATCGGCGCTGTCCGGCGTGCTCGGCGGCATTCCCATGGCCTGGCCGGTTTCCGGGGTACGGCCGCGGCCCTTGTTCGGATCCTGTTCGCCGCCGCCAGGGGTCTTTTCACCGGCCTGTTGTTTCGCCCGTTCTTTCTCGTGGTCGAGCGGCTGCTCCGCTTTCTGCTGCGGAGTCAGTTGCGGCTGTGGCTGTGACTGATTTTGAGCGTTGGCGGCTGCACTCGCAGCCAGCACAACAATGAGAGCGCCGATGGAAATCGTACCGCGCATGAAAGCCTCCTGAATGTCGATTGTCTTGCGAGGTAACAAACTGGGAGAGCTAGAGTTCCCTCCGCGTACTTCCGCCGCGGTTAGGCCCGTTAGCGGACAACTTCGGCTACGACGGTTTTTGTCACCGGCTCAACGACCAGCACCCGCTCACCGACCACCGCATAGAGGTGATCCTGCACATTCGGCACTGCGAGCGTTACCTCTTCAGGCAGAAGCTGAAGCGAGGAAGGGACAGGGATACGGGTTCCAACATTGTATGACTTCAGTCCTGGCGTAGCCTCGATATGTTCGCGTACCGGCATTGCAGCGGTTTCCGCAGGAACTTCGTCTCCGGATCGCGCGGTATTGGGCACGACAACGGAATTCCAGATCAGCCGCCGCTGCGATGGCGTAAGCTCAACGGTCTTTGCCGGATCGGAAGCCGTCGCCGACGGCTTTCGGATCGTCATGCGCTTGACGAGCGAGCCATCCTGATGCGTGTAGATTTCACGCATGATCAGGGTTCCATCCCTGGTCCGGACCATGTCCATCTCGATTGGTTCGATTTCCAGTATGCCCAACCCGTCCGTATCCAAATCCATGCCGGGACCGGCCTGAGCCTGGCCAACGCAGAGCAGTGCCGAAACCGCGGCCGCATAGACGATGTGATTTTTCATGCGTTCCTCCCGCGAATGACTGGATCCGCCTGTCAACGCGAGGGGGAGAACTCCGTTCCGGGAACTTCTTCGTCAGACCGATGGAACTTTCGTTGCCACGACGCCACAGGGGCGCCTGAAAGCATTTAGGTTTACTAATCGGTTATTGTGGAACCGATATTCTCACCGCTACGATTCCACACTGGATTCGATGCGAAGGTGATGGGGATGTTTGCTGGCGCTTTGCTGGGTATTTCGCTGGTTGTGAATGTTGCTGTGCTGCCGGGAACGGTCGATCCCGATCCGCCGCAAATTCACGCACGTCTGAACGACCAGCAAAAAGACGCGGTAATGGTTCCCCTCATCAAATCCGCGACCGATTGCGTCGCCCACGCCGTTGCCGCCGATCCGCGTCTCGGGAAAGCAAATTTCGGCGATCTGATCGTTGAATCGTTCTCCACTTGCGTGACGCCGGTCCGCGCGCTGATCGACGCCCATGACCGCATCTTCGGAAACGGAACCGGCGAGCAGTTTTTCATGGGCCCGTATCTCGACGAGTTGCCCGCCGCCGTGAATCAGTACGTCTCGCGAAACGGGAAATAATTACTTGCTTTCGGGCTTGCGAATGACGTCCACGACGCGGCGGTCATTGGGATCCACGATTAAGACGTCTTCAGCCAGCACCGCATATTGGTAGGCGCGCATCACCGGGATGTTCGCCAGCGCATCGTCAGGCAGCTTGTAGAGCTGCACCGAAGACGGAACCGGCGCACCGACCGAAAGACGCAGGTCGTCGCCGGAAGCGCTCTTTACGCCCTCGCTTTTCACGGTTTCGTAGATCACGCCCTTCTGCGCATCGCTCAGCTTGATGCCGGCTTCCTGCGCCGCCACCATGCTCGTCACTGCGAAGAGTGCGAGGCCGGCGATCCCTGCGCGAATACTGCTGCGGACAATGCGGTTCATGAGTTTCTCCTGAGTCGGGAGAAAACGGCTGAACCGCCACTCTGGTTCCATGGCAGTTTTAGAAGTCCCAAAATGAAAAGGAGCGGCTTTGAAACCGCTCCTTTTATGATTTGAGTCTGTGCGAACGAAGCGATTACGCCATCTTGTTCTTGATCATGCCTACGATCAGCGTGAGGATCGCGCCGCTGACGCCGCCGCCCGCGATCTGTCCGATCAGTCCACCAATATCGGCCGTGCTCGCGGCTCCAGCCAGCGCCGGAATAAGCGCGGCCAGAATTTGTCCGCCCACGCCGCCGCCGACCGCGCCGGCAATGAGATTGCCGATATTTCCAAGACTGTAGTCCTTCATCGCGGAACCGGCGGCTCCGCCGCCGACTGCGCCTGCGATGAGTTGAATGATAAGTGTGAGAAGCGTTCCAGACATCGACCACTCTCCATGGCCCCCGTTTGCCTCCGCCGCGCATGGGGGCTTATGCCCGGCGATTAGACAAAGTCGAACTCGCGGGTTCCATTCTAGCAAATGAAAACGAAGCCAAGGTGGATTATCCACCCTGAAAACAGGCCGGAAAATACCGATTGATTTTCAGCGAGGCGCGAAAATAGCGCGCTTGCGGGTGGCCAGCGCAAACACCGCGATACCGGCGGCGGCATAGGCCACCGTGACCAGCCAGTAAAACGGCAGGTAGCGGCTCACGCGCGCGGCGTATTCCTGCGCGCTCAGCGAGGCATACTCGCTGCCGAAGTAATAGCCGACATTCGACAGGAAGAAGAAAACAACGACCCCGATGGATGCGAGGACCAGCAGCTTCCCCGCGGCAAGCAAATCCAGACGCGCGGTGGTGCGCGCGATGCGCCCGGCGAACCACAGCGCCGCATAGCCCGCGAACAACAACCAGTAACCTGCGCTCATGCAGGCGTCGGAAACGGCGAGCGGCCCCAGCGCAATCATATCGAGCGCCACCGCAAGCGCGGAGAAAGCGAGAATATAGAGCGGGCTGCCGAGCATCAGGCCGGCCAGGAAGAAAACGGCGGTCGAGGCATCCGGCGCAATGGCGCCGATGCCGAAATGATGAATCCGCGTCGCCGCCATCAGGGCAGCCAGCGCCAACGCCACAAACCGCTCAGTCTTTGTCCCGAGGACGAACATGCTTCGCTCCATATTTGCCGGGAAGCTAGAAAAGCTGACCGGCAAGCGCAAGGGCCAAACTTGCATGGCTCCAGGGCGAAAACGGGTCAGGCTTTCTGCGCGCTTGACCCGCGCCCGCGCTGGTTTCATCGTCGCGCCAATTCAGGGAGTGCTTCATGAAAATGCGTTTGGTCTTGGCGGTATTGGGGTTGGTATTCGGTGTGTTGTCGGCGATAGCGCCCGCCGAAGCGCAAAGCCGCCGCGGCGGCGGCTTCCTGCCCTTCCATCACGGAATTATTCCGGCCTGTGACAATCCCTGGACGCTCGGCAAGATCAACCTGCGCTTCGCCTACAAGGAGCGCCGTTACTGGGGCTCCGGCGCCTATATCGGCAAGATCGAGGAAGTGAAGGAAATCGCCTATCGCCCGTGGGGGCCGGATTTCATTCCGCGGCGGCACTGCGCCGCGAAGGTCCGGATGAACGACGGCAAGGAGACCTACATCGCCTACGCCATCGGCGAGAAAACCGGCTTCGCCGGAATCGGCTGGGGCGTGGAATGGTGCGTTTCCGGCTATGACCGCAATCGTGCCTACGGCCCGTATTGCCGGGCAGCCCTTCCATGAAACTGGCGCGGCTTGTTGTTGCATTCGCGGCGCTCGCCTGCATGGCGGGCTCCGCGTCCGCGCAACGGCAAAACGAGCCGGGCCGTTTCGATTTCTACCTGCTGACGCTGTCCTGGTCGCCTTCCTACTGCGAAGCGGAGTCCGAGAAAGGACGCCGCCGTAGCAACGAACAATGCAACAGCCAGCGGCCTTATGCGTTCGTGGTGCATGGCCTGTGGCCGCAATTCGAGCGCGGCTACCCGCAGAACTGCGTCAACCCGGCCCCGTTCATTCCCGAAGCGCTGATCCAGTCGATGTTGCCGCTGATGCCCGCGCGCGGGCTCATCATCCATGAATGGCGCACGCACGGCACCTGTTCCGGCCTGAGCGCGCAGGAATATTTCGAGGCGGTCCGCTTCGCGCGCAACCGCATCGTGATTCCCGAACGCTTCGGCCGCATGGACGATTACACCATGGTGGCGCCGGCCGAGGTCGAGGAAGCTTTCATCGAGGCGAACAAAAACCTGAAGTCCGATATGATTTCGGTGACTTGCGATAACCGCCGCCTGCATGAAGTACGCATTTGCATGAGCCGCGATTATGAATTCCGCGCCTGTCCGGAAGTGGAACGGCGCGCCTGCCGCACGCCGCGCATCGTGATGCCGCCGGTCCGCGGCGGTTAGCGATCCCGTTTCAAGGTGAACTATCGCCACGCCTTCCACGCCGGAAATTTCGCCGATGTGCTGAAACACGCCGTATTGACGCGCGTGCTGCTGCATCTGCGCGAGAAGGAGGCTCCCTTCCGCGTCATCGACACCCACGCCGGTGCCGGCCGCTACGACCTTGAAAGCGGGAAAGCCGGCAAAACCGGGGAATGGCGCGGCGGGATCGGGAAAATTCTCGGGAAAACGCTTAGAGGCGAAGCCGCTGGATTGTTGGCGCCCTATCTCGATCTCGTCCGCAAGGAAAATTCCGGCGAACTGAAGTTTTACCCCGGCTCACCCGCCATCGTTCGCGCGATGTGCCGCGCGCAAGACCAGATGATTTTCTGCGAGCTGCATCCGGAAGAACGCGCCGCCCTCCGAAAAAATTCGGGCAACGACCGCCGCGTGAAAATCAGCGAGATGGATGGCTGGACCGCGCTGAAGGCATTTCTGCCGCCGCCGGAGCGGCGCGGTCTGGTGCTGGTCGATCCGCCCTTCGAGGAACCGGGAGAATTCGAGCGGATGGAGCAAGGGCTGGCGGAGGCGCATCACCGCTTCGCCTCCGGCATCTATCTGCTCTGGTATCCTGTAAAAAACATTACAGACGTGGAGAATTTTACAAAGCGGCTCAAGCGCCTCGGCATCCCGAAAATTCTCCGCATCGAATTTCACATCGCCAGACCGCGGGCGGACGGACCTCTCGCCGGTTGCGGGCTGATCGCGGTGAACCCGCCATGGAAACTGGAAGCGGAAATGCGGGACATTTTACCCGCTTTGCGGGAATCGTTGCAGCGCGATGTTGCAACCGCGCAACGGCTGGAATGGATCGCCGGAGAGCTTTGACCAGCTTAAATCAACCCGCTTTCCAGAACCGCCCCGATGATTTAGGAAAGTAGGGTCTCAAACTAAAAAACAGAGACCTAAAGACAAAAAACGAGCGGGGGAATGGGGAAATGCCGATCAGCGGCACTGTGAAGTTCTTTAATAACGACAAAGGCTTTGGATTCATCAAACCGGACGATGGCAGCCGCGATGTGTTCGTTCACATCTCCGCCGTCACCAATTCCGGCCTCGGGCAGCTTGCCGAAGGACAGCGCGTGACCTTCGACGTGGAGCCGGACAGCCGCGGAAAAGGTCCAAAGGCAGTCAACCTCAAGCCCGCCTGAAGCGGACTAGACGGCCATCAAGGGATTAAACGAAGCATGACGATGCTTGTTCTGCGGGCGTCGCCCTCCTCGCCTTTCGTGCGAAAGGTCAGGATGGCAATCGATCTTGTCGGGATGACCGGCCGCGTAAAGATCGACCCTTCCGACACCATGGACGCAAGCGACAGCGTCCGCAATCAAAACCCGCTTGGAAAAATTCCGACGCTGCTGCTTGAGGACGGCACCGCGATCTACGACTCGCGCGTAATCCTCGATTATCTCGACGAGCAGGCGGGCGGCGGAAAGATCATTCCAGCGAAGGGAAAAGAGCGTGTGTTGGCTTTGCGCATGCAGGCGCTCGGCGACGGCATCATGGATGCCGGCGTATTGCAGATTTACGAGAAGCGTTTCCGGCCCGAAGACAAGCGCGTGGAGAAATGGGTAGATCACCAGGCCGGCAAGGTTGCCCGCGCCTTCGATACGCTGGAGAAAGATCCGCCGGCTTTCGGGCCGATGATCCATGCCGGCCACCTCGCGGTAGCGGCAGCACTCGGTTATTACGATTTCCGTTTCGAAGGCGCCTGGCGCTCGAAACATCCAAAGCTGGTGAAATGGCTGGATGAATTCGCGGCGAAAGTGCCCTCGTTCGCCGCCACCAAGCCCGCGGGATAATTTTCCACGGACGCCAAAACAAAAAAGCCCCGGCGAAAACCGGGGCTTTTGTATTTCAGGTCAGCAATGGATCAGAACTTATAGTTCATGCCCATGCGGATCATGCTGGTGTCGATGCTGGTGCGCACGGGGCCGCCGGCGGTTTGATAGGTTTCCTTGCCGAGATCGGCATAGAGATATTCGAGGCGGGCGGTGACGTTCGGCGCGATCAGGGCTTCAACGCCTAGGCCCGCGGTCCAGCCCACATGGGTCTGCTTGTTCGACAGGCCTGCGTTTTCAAGGTCGCCGCGGCCGTAAGCAAGACCGGCGGTGCCGTAGAGGTAGAAACGGTCCATCGTCATGCCGAGACGGCCTCGCACCGTGCCGAGGTAATCCAGCGAGATCGTATTGCCCGCATTGGAGCCCTCGATGCTGGTGATCGAGATGTCGGTTTCGATGCCGGCGAGCACGTTGCTGGCGACGAAGAAATTGTATCCTGCCTGCAAGCCGAGCAGATAACCGCTTGGATCGGCGCCGAGCGCGCTGCCCCATCCATAACCGGCGTTGCCGCCCACATAGAATCCGCTCCAGTTGAACAGCTGGCGCGCGGGTTCGGGCGCATAATAAGGAGTCGAGCGGCGCACCGGCAGATCGCCTGCAAATGCGGGTGCAGACACCGTAAGCACGGCAGCAGCCGCGAGCATGATCTTCTTCACGTAGGCCTCCTCGTCACGATCGTCCTGACCGTTCCATTCAGGGGAAATCTAAACTTTTAGGAGAATTGGATTCATTAACGGACGAGCGCGGATCGGCCCTCGTTGCGAACACGCTTAATGAATGGTTGAGATAGGCGCGGGCTTGACCGGAAACCGGCCAAACAAGGGCGCTTTCATGAATGGCGGACTCTGGTTCAAAATGGCACTTCGATGCGGCAAGGCGGCGCAAGCGCGCGCCAAAAGTTAATCGGGAGTCGGATGGCGGACGCAGGCAGGAAATTTGGAACGGCATTGGTGACCGGCGGCGCGCAGCGTATCGGCCGCACGATCTGTCTGGCACTTGCACGCGCCGGATACGGGGTCGTGATCCATGCGCGGCGCTCGAAGGACGAGGCCCACTCGCTGCTGGCGGAATTGAAGTCGCTGGGAGCAACCGGCTCGGTCGTCATTGCCGATCTGGGCGACCCTGCATCTCCAGCCCGCATCATAAAAGAAGCAGCCGCCAGCGGTCCTCTCTCCCTGCTCGTGAACAACGCCTCGATTTTCGAGCCGGATGAAATCGGCTCGCTCAATCGCCAGAGCTGGGACCGGCAGCTCGCGGTGAATCTCGCAGCACCCGTGTTCCTGTCGGAAGCCTTTGCGGCGCAGGCGCCGGCCGGTTCCTCGATCGTGAACGTGATCGACCAGCGCGTGCTGAAACCGACGCCGCTGTTCTTCTCCTACATGCTTTCCAAATCCGCCCTCGCCACCGCGACCGTGACGCTCGCCCAGTCGCTCGCTCCGAAAATCAGGGTGAACGGCGTGGCGCCCGGTCCCACTTTGCCAAGTTCGCGGCAGGACGGCGCGGTCTTCGCGGCACAGACAAAGGCACTGCCGTTGCAGCAAGGTCCGGCGCCGGAAGAAATTGCCGCCGCGGTGGTTTTCCTTGCCTCCGCCGCCAGCATCACCGGAACCATCGTGCCGGTTGACGGCGGCCAGCACATCGCCTGGCGCACCCCCGACATCGACGGCGTGCGCGAGTGATCGCGCGATTTTAACTGGCCCTTGCCGGTTTGAATCCCTACTTTCCCGGGCATGGAGCGGAAGAAAACCGACATCGACCCTGAGATCGAGCCGGATCAGGACCTGCCTGAACTGGCGGAAGGCGATGTCCCGGGCGAAGAGCAGCCGGTTCTTGAATTGACGCCGCCGGAAGATACCGAGGAAGCGCCCGCGCCGGAAAGCATCGCCACCGGCCGCGAAGCGATCATGCGCTTCGCAAAGCTCGCCCCCACCAGCGCCGGCGTCTATCGCATGCTGGATGCGAAAGGCGAGGTTCTCTACGTCGGCAAGGCAAAGAGCGTCGCCAAGCGCGTTCTGTCCTACACCCGCCCCAACGGCCTCGACACCCGTATCGCCCGCATGGTCGCGGTCACGGTGACGATGGAATTCGTCTCGACCGAAACCGAGACGGAAGCGTTGTTGCTGGAAGCGAATCTCATCAAGCGCTTCCGTCCGCGCTTCAACGTGCTGATGCGGGATGACAAATCCTTCCCGTATATTCTGCTGACCAGCGATCACCCGGCTCCGCAGATTTCCAAGCATCGCGGCGCGCGCAGCCGCAAGGGCGATTATTTCGGCCCGTTCGCCGCGGCGGGTGCCGTCAACCGGACCATCACCGCGCTCGAGCGCGCGTTTCTGCTGCGCTCCTGCTCGGACAATGTGTATGAGAGCCGCACGCGGCCTTGTCTGCTGTTTCAGATCAAGCGCTGCTCGGCGCCCTGCACCGGCGAGATCGCGTTGCCGGAATACAATGTGCTGGTCGAGGAGGCGCGCGACTTCCTTTCGGGCCGCAGCCGCTCCGTGCAGGACCGGCTCGCGCAGGAAATGGAAACCGCCTCGAACACGCAGGATTACGAACGCGCCGCCGCTTTGCGTGACCGCATCGCAGCCCTTTCGGCGATCAGCGCACAGCCGGGCGGCGTGCATCCGCGCACCATCGAACAGGCCGACGTATTTGCCGTGCATCAGGAAGGCGGCGTGAACTGCATTGAAGTATTTTTCATCCGCAATTTCCAGAACTGGGGCGACCGCGCCTATTACCCGCGCGCGCCGCGCTCGTTGTCCCCCAATGAAGTGCTGGAAAGTTTTCTCGCGCAATTTTACGAGGACAAGCAGAGCCCTCGCCTTGTGCTGCTATCCCATGAAATCGCGCAAACAGAATTGCTGGAAGAAGCGCTCGGCACCCGCGCAGGCTACAAGGTCGAAGTTTCCGTTCCTTCCCGCGGCGACAAGCGCGCGCTCGTCGAACATGCGTCCATGAACGCCAAAGGCGCGCTGCAACGCCGCCTTGCGGAATCCGCCTCGCAGGCACGGCATCTGAAGGGACTCGCGGATGTGCTCGGCCTCACGCTGCCGCCGCGACGCATCGAGGTCTATGACAACAGTCACATCACCGGCACCAATGCCGTCGGCGTGATGATCGTCGCGGGGCCGGAAGGTTTCGTGAAAAACCAGTACCGTAAATTCAATATCCGCTCGGAAGACATTTCAGCCGGCGACGACTACGGCATGATGCGCGAGGTTCTGCGCCGGCGCTTCAAGCGGCTGATAACGGAATCTCCCCGCGACGGCGGCGCGGAATCGCCTTGGCCCGATCTCGTCATCATCGACGGCGGCCCCGGCCAGCTCAGTGCGGCGCGCGAGGTGCTGGCCGATCTCGGCATCAACGATCTTTGTCTTATTGCTGTCGCGAAAGGCGTCGACCGTGATGCCGGGCGCGAGACCTTTCACATGCCGGAGCGGCAGCCGTTCCGCCTGCCGCCGCGGGACCCGGTGCTCTATTTCGTGGAGCGGCTGCGCGACGAAGCGCATCGCTTTGCGATCGGTTCTCATCGTGCCCGCCGCAGCAGGGACATCGTCAGTTCTGGCTTGCAGGAAATTCAGGGCATCGGCCCGACGCGAAAACGCGCGCTGCTCCGCCATTTCGGAACCTTGCAGGCGATCGAGCGCGCCTCGCTTGCCGATCTCGAGGCGGTTCCCGGTATCAATGCCGCCACCGCCAAAGCGGTCTATGGCTTCTTCCATACGAACTAGAAGCATTTTCCGGTGAAGTGGACGCCGGTTCGCAGTAGAAAATGCGACAAAAATAGAAGCTACATCATGGTCCGCATTGGGTGGACCATGATGTAGCGGGTATTTTACCGTTTGCCGCATTGACGGCACGCCCCCGGGGTGGCTCTTGTGGAAGATATGAATTCGCCGATCAATCAGGCCGTTTCCGCGAGCAAGACTGACGCATCGCAGTCGATGAACGGTCACGCCTATTCGCTGCCCAATCTTCTGACCTATGGGCGCATTGCGGCTGTACCGGCGATAGCTGCCTGTATTTTCGCGATCACCATTTACAACGCCGGGCTCTGGCTGCGCTGGGTCGCGCTCGCGATTTTTCTGGTCGCCGCGATCACCGATATGCTCGATGGCTGGGTGGCCCGCACTTACGGCGAACAGTCCAAACTCGGCCAGATGCTCGACCCGATCGCCGACAAGCTGCTGGTAGGCGGCTGCCTGTTCATGCTCGCCGCCGACGACACGATCCGCGGCTGGTCATTGTGGGCGGCGCTGATCATCCTCTGCCGCGAAATTCTGGTTTCCGGGCTCCGTGAATTTCTCGCCGAGCTGCGCGTGAGCGTCCCCGTCTCGCGCCTCGCCAAATGGAAGACGATGATGCAGCTCGTGGCGGTGGGATTCCTGCTCGCGGGCCCGGCCGGCGATGCCGTCAACCTGCACTCGACCATGATCGGAATCACGCTGCTTTGGATTTCCGCGCTGCTCACGCTCTATACCGGCTTCGATTATTTCCGTGCCGGCGTGAAACACATTGTCGGCAACGGCCAATGAAGATTCTCTACTTCGCGTGGATTCGCGAGCGCGTTGGCAAGGCCGAGGAAAACATCGAACTTCCGGCCTCCGTGAAAACCGTCGGCGATCTGGTGCAGTTTCTGACCGGCCGCGGCGAGGAATCTGCCCATGCGTTCGAGAACGCGAAAGTCGTGCGCGCTGCCATCGACAAGGTGCATGTGAAGGCGGACACGCCGCTCGCGGGAGCCCGTGAAATCGCACTGTTTCCGCCGATGACCGGCGGTTGATGCGCTAACCCCGCTAAAGCGGTATGATCGGATTATGAAAGTCCGGATCACCGATAAAGCCATCGATACCGCCGCCGAACAGGCCGCGCTTATTGGATCGAGAACCGACATCGGTGCAGTTGTTGCGTTCTCCGGCATCTGCCGCGACAGCGAGGACAGCGACAGGATCGCATCACTCACGCTGGAACATTATCCCGGCATGGCGGAGACGGAGATCAGCCGCCACGTAGAGGAAGCGGAAAAACGCTGGCCGCTGCTGGGCGTACGCGTCGTGCATCGCGTCGGACGCATTCAACCGGGCGAAGTCATCGTGATCTGCATATGCGCGTCAAAGCACCGGCAGGCTGCCTTCGAGGCCGCCGATTTCCTGATGGATTTTCTGAAAACCCGCGCGCCGTTCTGGAAAAAAGTCGAGGGTGCTGGCGAAGAAACCTGGGTTGAGGCAAAATCGAAAGACAACAACGCCGCCGCGCGCTGGACCAAGCCGCCAAAACGGGATGCGGCGGAATAGCGCGTGATCCCGAAAAGTGGGAACCGGTTTTCGGATTAGATCACGCGCAGAAAATTAAGCCGCCGCCGACCGCTTCTTCGGCTGAACTTCCGCCGTGTAGTCGTCCATCAGCTTCTTGGTGATGGTCCCCGGCGTGAAGCGCCAGTCGGCGATCTCCGACACCGGAGTCACTTCGGCTGCCGTGCCGGTGATGAAGCACTCGGAGAAACCGTCGAGTTCTTCCGGCAGGATGCGGCGCTCGATCACTTCAACGCCGTTCTTCTTCGCGAGCGCGATGGCTGTGCGGCGCGTGATGCCGTCGAGGAAGCAATCCGGCGTCGGCGTGTGAATCTTGCCGTCCTTGATGAAAAAGATATTGGCGCCGGTGCATTCAGCGACGCGGCCCTGCCAGTCGAGCATCATGGCGTCGGCGTAGCCTTTGCGTTCCGCCTTGTGCTTCGAGATCGTGCAGATCATATAGAGGCCGGCGGCTTTCGCCTTGCATGGAATCGTCGCCGGATCGGGGCGGCGGTATTCGGCGAGATCGAGGCGAAGACCTTTCAGCCGTTCCGCCGGATCGAAATAGCTCGGCCACTCCCAGCTCGCGATCGCCAAATGAATTTTATTGTTCTGCGCCGAGACGCCCATCATCTCGCTACCGCGCCAGGCAACCGGCCGCACATAGGCGTCGGTCTGGCCGTTCTTTTCGAGAACGAGTTTCTTGGCGGCGTCGATTTCCGCCGCCGTGTAGGGAATCTGGAAGTCGAGCAGGCGGCCGGACTCAAGCAGCCGTTCTGAATGCTCGGTGCATTTGAAGATTTCCCCGCCGTAGGCGCGCTCGCCCTCGAACACGCAGCTTCCGTAATGCAGGCCGTGCGAGAGGACATGGAGATTGGCGGATTCCCACGGCACCAGCTTGCCGTCGTACCAGATCACGCCCGGCCGTTTGTCGAAGGGCTCTCCGGCCATTGTCTCTCTCCTCACAACGGGCAACGCCCGCTTACCGGTCCAGTTTCCGCCGAATTCTTGCGTTTTGCCCTGTAGGGCAACAAGCTTTATGGTTCCGTATGAGAGCGCGTCTTGCCGCGCGGCGCAACGATCTGAACTGGCCGACAGAAGATCGGGCTTTCACCGGAACGCGCAGACGGGTACAGATCAAACCCAGATATGTCAATATGGCTGACATAAAAGTGTCGATAGCACCTCCTCGCCCATCCGAACTGGCGCGTAAGGGCGCGGGCGCAAGCCAGCCGTCCTACGAGCTGATCGAGCTTCTGTTCTTCGCCTATCGCGACTTCATCCGCGATGCGGATGAGGTGCTGGCGGACCTGGGCTTTGGCCGGGCGCATCATCGCGTTCTGCATTTCGTGAACAGGCATCCGGGTATGCGGGTGGCGGATTTGCTCGACGTACTCAAGATCACCAAGCAGAGCCTTGGCCGCGTGCTGCGGGAATTGGTGGAGGACGGCTACGTCGTGCAGAAAGCCGGTCCCGCTGATCGCCGTCAGCGCCTGCTCTCTCTCACCGCCAAGGGTGAAGCGCTCGCGCGCGATCTGGCGCTGCTGCAAACCAAACGCTTCACCCGCGCCTTGAACGAAGCCGGACCGGGCGCACGCGAGGCCGCCCGCAAATTCCTGCTCGCCATGATCGATCCGGAGTCGCGCGAGGAAGTCGAGAGGCTGATCGCGCGCGCCGACCGCGGCGGTTCCCGTTGAACGGATTTTGAGGAATTGATGACCCAGCCGCGTTCAGTTCCGTCGGATAACGCCGCGCATTTGCTCGTCGTCGATGACGATCTTCGCATCGTCGAATTGCTGTCGCGCTATCTTTCCGACCACGGCTACCGCGTCACCACCGCCAACAATGCGGCCGAGGCGCGCAAGCAATTGAATGGCATGGCCTTCGACCTTTTCATCCTCGATGTGATGATGCCGGGCGAAAGCGGCCTCGATCTCGCCCGCTCGATCCGCCCACAATACCCGGATGTGCCCATCCTGATGCTGACCGCGCGCGCCGAGCCGCTTGACCGCGTGGCGGGGTTAGAGACCGGCGCGGATGATTATGTGCCAAAGCCGTTCGAGCCGCGGGAGCTTCTGTTGCGCATCGGCAATCTCCTGAAGCGCAGCGAACAGGCCGACAGCAAGCCGGTGGAAACGGTGCGCTTCGGGGAATTCATCTTCCACATTGAATCCGGCGAGCTTTCGCAAAACGGTCAAACCGTCCGCATCACCGACCGCGAGCGCGATATGTTGCGCGTGCTGGCGGCCAAGCCTGGCGAGACCGTGCCGCGGCAGGATCTCGCCGCTCCCGGCATCGAAGCAAGCGAACGCGCCGTCGATGTGCAGATCAACCGGCTGCGCCGCAAGGTCGAGGTGAACCCGAATGAGCCGATTTATCTGCGCACCGTGCGCGGAATCGGCTACCGGCTGGTGGCGACCCCGTGAAGTATTTGCAGAAACTCTACGGCGGCGCAGCTTATACGCTGGGAATGCTAGCCGTTCCGCACCGCCGCGTGTCGGCATGGCTGAATGCGCGGCTGCCGAAAGGCCTCTATGCCCGCGCGCTGCTCATCATTGTGACGCCGATGGTGGTGCTGCAATCGGTCGTGGCCTTCGTGTTCATGGAACGTCACTACAATTTCGTGACGCGCCGCATGTCCACTGCTGTCGCGCAGGACATCTCCGCGCTGGTGGAAATCTATCACCGCTATCCGCAAGACCCGAAGTCGGCGACGCTGGTGAAAATCGCGGCTGACAAGCTTGGCCTGAACGTCGAAATGCTGCCGCCGGAGCCGTTGCCGCCGCCGGGCCCGAAGCCGTTTTTTTCCACGCCCGACTCCGCGCTCTCCCAGCAAATCGCCCGACGCATCGAGCGTCCGTTCTGGATCGACACCGTCGGCGATTCGAACCTGCTGGAAATCCGCGTTCAGCTTGAAAACGCGGTCATGCGGATTTACGCGGCGCGGCAACTCACCTACGCATCCAATTCGCATATCTTTCTGGCCTGGATGGTCGGCACTTCCATCATCCTGCTCGGCATCGCCATCATCTTCCTGCGCAACCAGATCAAGCCGATCCTGCGGCTGGCGGAAGCGGCGGAGGCTTTCGGCAAGGGCCGTGAAATCTCCAACTTCCATCCGCGCGGCGCTCGCGAGGTACGGCAGGCGGCACTTTCATTTCTCGAAATGAAAAAACGCATCGAGCGCCAGATCGAGCAGCGTACCACCATGCTCGCCGGCGTGTCGCACGACCTGCGCACGATTCTGACGCGCTTCAAGCTGGAACTGGCGCTCTTGGAGGAGAGTCCCGAGATTCAGGCGCTGCGCCGTGATGTCGACGAGATGCAGCGGATGCTGGAGGCTTATCTGAATTTCGCGCGCGACGAGAGCGGCGAATTGCCGGCACTCATGGATGTCAAAGGCATGCTCGACGAACTCGCCGCCGACGCCGAGCGCCGCGGAAAACGCGCAAGCACCACGTTCTCCGGTCCGCCGATCGTGCAGGTGCGCCCGGACTCATTCAAGCGCTGCATCCAAAATCTGGTCTCGAACGCGATGCGTTTCGGCAATACCGTCTCGCTCTCGGGCTCGCGTGAGCCGCGCTGGCTGTTCGTGCAGGTGGACGATGATGGTCCTGGTATTCCGCTCGACCGCCGCGACGATGTGTTCAGGCCATTTCTCAGGCTCGATGACTCCCGCAACCAGAACCAGAGCGGCTCGGGCCTCGGCCTCTCCATCGCGCGCGACATCGCGGGCGTGCATGGCGGAGATATTACGTTGTCGGAAAGCCCGATGGGCGGATTGCGCGCGACGGTCAGAATTCCGGTTTAAAGAGTCTGCCTATCTGCATCGTCAGGTTTTCGGCGCGTCGCCTTCCACTGGCCGAAGCTCGGCACGAACTTGCTGAAATCGTCGAAGGCGTTCATTGCCCGCTCGCCGCTGGCAAGGTCGCGGTCCAGCGCCGCCATCGTGCGGGCGAGACCTTCGTCGTCATCCTCGAACCAGACCCGCAGCGCGCGCGCCATCACAAACACAAGGCCCTGCGCACGCAGGCGGCCTACCATTCCCGCTGAGCCGATCCCGGCCGCCGCCAGCATCCATTGCTGGGAGCGCAGCGAAAGGCGATTGAGGCCAAGCGCAAGGCTAGGATCGCGTTGCGCGGAGCGCATCAATGAACGCAGCGCCTCCTTGTGCGGCTTCACCGCCTCGATCCGGCGCATGAGAACGTCGAACAGCCGCTCGCGCGCGGGCGCGTCGGCCAGCTCGGAATCGCTAGTGGATAAAACCTTTTTATCGGTGTCGCGGTAGAAAGCGGCCAGCATGTCAAACGTGGAACCAAATTCACCGCGCAGGTCCGCAAGGGATACGCCCGATTTCGCCGCCACCGCGGCAAGATCGATCTCGTTGAAACTTTTTTCCGCAAGCAGCGCGAGAAATGCGCTCACAATCGTATCGCGATTTACACCGGCCACGGCAAAATCTCCTCTGGCTCCAGCTTCAATAATGTAGGGAAGCGTTATGGCCGAGGGAAGGCAAACTATTTCGCTAGTTCACGCGAACGCTTGGTGGCAGCGGCGACGGCCTTTTTCAGCACCGGATCGAGGCCGCCCTTGCCCATGAGGATTTTGAGCGCGGCCTCGGTGGTGCCGCCCTTGGAGGTCACGTTCTCGCGTAGTTTTTCCGCGTCGAGATCGGAGCGGCGCAGCAATTCGCCGGCGCCCGATACGGTCTCGCGCGCGAGCTTTTCCGCGAGTGGCTTCGGAAGCCCCGCTGCGATACCGGCGCGGGCAAGACTCTCCGCCAGCAGAAACACATAGGCGGGACCGGAACCGGAAACCGCCGTCACCGCGTCCATCAGCTTCTCGTTCTTGATCCATTCGACCGGCCCAACCGCGGACAGCAGCGCGTTGGCGAGCGCCTGATGCTGCTGCTTCACTTTGTTGTTGGGGACCGCAACGGTGATGCCGCGTCCGATGGAAGCGGGCGTATTCGGCATCGCGCGCACGATGGCGGAATTTTTCGGCAGGTGCTTCGTGAGAAACGCAATCGGCCGCCCCGCCATCACCGACACCACCACCGTGTCACGCCCGACGAAGCGGGAGACTTCGGAAATCACGTGCCCCGCTTCCTGCGGCTTCACCGCGATCACCACCGCCGCGTGATTGGGAAGCAAAGGCGGCTGCGGATCGCGCGCGATGCGCTTCGACGACAACAGCTTTGCAAGTTCAACCGAAGTGGAAGGATCGCGGACAGCTAAAAGTGCGGGTGGCAATCCGCGCGAAAGCCAGCCTTCGAGCAACGCTCCGCCCATCTTGCCCGCGCCGACCAGCAGGACCGGACCGGGAACGGACTGGAGCGTCTGCATGATACGCGCTTAAGCCTCGCCCGCCGTTTCGAACAGCGTGGCTTCCATCGCTTCCTTCGCGTTCTTGCCCGACCAGATCACGAACTGGAACGCCGGGAAGCTGCGCTCGGCGGCATCGACGGCGCTTTTCAGCAACGCCTCGCATTGCCGCCCGCTCGCCGTGGCGCCGCCCGCAAGCAGCAGCGCATTGCGGTACATGACCATGCCTTCCTCGGTCCAGACGTCGAAATGCCCGACCCAAAGCTGCTCGTTCACCTTGGCGAGCAGTTTCAGCACTTCCGGCATCCGGTTTTCAGGCACCTTGATGTCGAAAGCGCAAGCCAGATGCAGCGTCTCGATGTCGTTCATCCACTGGAAGGAAACCTGATAGTCGGTCCACTTGCCTGAGATCGAGAGCGAAATCTCGTAGTCGCTGGCGCGCTCGAAGTTCCAGTCGTTCAGCGAAGCCAGCCGCTCGACGAGATCGACCGGATTGGCGTGCCGGTCGATTTCCGTATCGGTGTCCATGTCGGTGAAAGCCATTTCGACCTCGAATTCCCGGTTGAATTAAACCGCCCCCGGAATCCCGATTGCGGGCCGCAAACGCCCTACCGATTTCGCCTGCACTTTGTCGTGCTTAGAAGCTCAAAACGCGGCCCAAAAGCGGCGTACGAACTTGATTCCCCGATCCCCAGCAGAATCGGATTCGGCCCGCCCTTCAATGGCTAAACCGGCGCGTCCACAGGCGTTCGGAACGCCATGCACAGTTTCGTTTGTTCGCCGGAGTCAGGTACCGGTTTTTGCACCGGCGCCGAGCTGTTTTTCAACTTCGGCGAGTCTGGAAGCCAGACGCTCGTTTTCCTCACGGGCTTTTGCGGCCATTTCCTTCGCCGCCTCGAACTCTTCGCGCGTCACCACGTCCATGTCGCGCATGATGCGCTCGGCCTGGGACTGGACCAAAGTCGCGATTTCCTTCCGCACGCCGTCCGCGACGCCTGCGGCATCGTTCATCAGCCGGGCGATTTCATCGAAAAAACGGTTGGTGGTCTGGGTCATGCGCGGGCTCCAGTCGCTTCTCCGTCACAATGGGGATCGGATTGGGGCTTCGCAAGCCCGATGCGTTAAATTCGTAAACCGCGCTTGATCTTGACTTGGCCCCGTCCGGCCCGCATCACCGCGCCGATGCCGCTGTTCGCCCTGCCCTTCCCCGCCATCGACCCGATCGCCGTATCCTTCGGCCCGTTTGCGATCCGCTGGTATGCGCTCGCCTATGTGGCGGGAATTCTGGGCGCATGGTGGGTCGCGCGCACGGTCGCGGGCAAGCCGAAGTTCTGGGGCGGTAAATCCCCGGTCACGCCGAACGACACCGACGATGTGATCGCCTGGGCCGCCATCGGCATCGTGCTCGGCGGACGGCTCGGCTATGTGCTGTTTTACAATCCCGCCTATTTCCTCGCGAACCCGCTGGAGATCCCGATCCTGTGGCGCGGCGGCATGTCGTTTCACGGCGGCTTCCTTGGCGTGATCCTCGCGCTGTTCCTGTTCGCCCGCAGCCGCAAGATTCCGTTCCGCTCGATGCTCGACATCGCGGCACTCGTGACGCCGATCGGATTGTTCCTCGGCCGCATCGCCAATTTCGTGAATGGCGAGCTTTGGGGCCGCCCGTCCGATCTGCCATGGGCGATTATTTTTCCGGGCGCGGGACTGGAGCCGCGTCACCCAAGCCAGCTTTATCAAGCCGGCCTCGAAGGCTTGCTGCTGTTCGTGGCACTTCTCGTTGCATTGAAAGCGGGCAAGCTCGCCTATCGCGGATGGCTCGGCGGCCTGTTCGTCGCCGGCTACGGCGTCGCGCGCATTATCGGCGAGCTTTTCCGCGAACCAGACAGCCATATCGGCTATCTCTGGGGCGGCCTCACCATGGGCATGTTGCTGTCAATTCCGATGCTCGTCCTCGGCGCATGGATGATCGCGACAGCCAGACTGAAATAAAGTTGTAACAAGAAAATATGGACTTCTCGCTGGCATAACCGGCCGGCGACGTTTCGATTGCCGAGTTCCATCCGAATGGCTAGGCTTCTTTCCCAACGCGAGCCTGAACTGGCCGGATAACATTTCACGCAAGGGAGAGACTATGGGTATCCTCAGCACGATTTTTGAGAAAATCTTCGGCACCAGCAAAGCGAGTGCCATGGAGCCGGTGGACGTTGAGAAAGTTGTCGCCGCTGCCGCCGCGACCAAAAAAGAAAAGCTGAACTGGAGAGAGTCGATCGTCGATCTAATGAAGGCGCTCGACATGGATTCCAGCCTGAATGCGCGCAATCAGCTCGCCAAGGAGCTGGGCTATACCGGCGCGCTCGGCGGCACCGCCGAGATGAATATCTGGCTGCACAAGACCGTCATGCAGAAAATCGCGGAGAACGGCGGCAAGGTGCCAGACAAGATGCTCAAGAAAGCCTGACACAAGCCTCTCAAGAATATAAAACGGCGCCGGAAAACCGGCGCCGTTTTATATTTCATCCATCATGAACGAGCTTGAAAAAGAAATCCGGAGAATGATCGAGGCGGACGGGCCAATGCCCGTCTCGCGCTACATGGCGCTATGCCTCGGCCATCCGCAGCACGGCTATTACATGAACCGCGATCCGTTCGGCACACGCGGAGACTTCGTCACTGCTCCTGAGATCAGCCAGATGTTCGGCGAACTCCTCGGTCTTTGGTGTTCGGAAGTCTGGCGGACGATGGGATCGCCAAAAAAACTCTCGCTCGTGGAGCTTGGACCGGGCCGTGGAACTCTGATGCGCGACTTGCTGCGGGCGGCCAAGGTCGCACCGGAATTCCGCGCCGGGCTGGAAGTGCATTTCGTGGAAATGAGCGAAAAACTCCGCGGATTACAGCGCGATCTTTTGCAGCTCAGCGACGTGCCGTTGCATTGGCACCATGACGTCAATTCCCTGCCGAATGAACCCCTCATCGTGATCGCCAATGAATTTCTGGACGCCTTGCCCATCGACCAGTACATCAAGCTCGGCGACGGCTGGCACGAATGGCGCGTGGGCATTGCCGACGATCAACTTGTTTTTGGCGCAAGCCCGGTTGTTCTCCCCGCGATCACAAAATTTTTGCCGACCGCGGTCATCGCGGGAACGACAGGCACTATATTTGAACGCCGCGATCTGGGCCCGATCCAGGGCATTGCCCACCGGATTGCGGATCATGGCGGTGCGGCCCTGTTCATCGATTACGGCCACCTGAAAAGCGCAGCGGGCGACACGCTGCAAGCGATCGGCTCGCACAAATTCACGAGCCCGCTTGAAAATCCCGGCGAAGCCGATGTGACCTCCCATGTGGATTTCGAGGCACTTGCCGAATTCGCCCGCAAGCAGGGAACGAAAATTCACGGGCCGGTCACGCAAGGTTTCTTCCTGAAAAAACTTGGCATCGATGTGCGCACAAAAACCTTGAAGCAGGACAAGAACGACAAAACCGTGGAGGAGATCGAAGCCGCGCGCGAGCGTCTCACCGGCCCCGGCCGCGGCATGGGGGAACTGTTCAAGGTGATGGCACTCGCGCATCCCTCGCTTCCTCCGCTGCCCGGATTTGACAGTCCAACGGGCGGCGGCGAGTTTCCATAGGATGATGGTTCAATCCAAAAAACTGGCGGCGCTGAAAAACATCCGCCACGCTTTTTTCACCCGCGAAGGCGGCGTGTCCGAGGGCATCTATGCGAGCCTGAACGGCGGCATTGGCTCGAACGACGACACCGCCAGGGTGCACGAGAACCGCCGGCGCATGAGTGAAACGCTCGGCGCCGATCATCTCATCACTTGTTATCAAATACACTCGGCCGATGTAGTGGTCGCGGGTAAAGCCTGGAGCCGGGAAGACGCCGCTCGCGCCGACGGTATCGTGACAAGGACAAAAGGGCTCGCAGTCGGCGCTTCCGCTGCCGATTGCGGGCCGCTTCTTTTCGCCGATGCGGAAGCAGGCATCGTCGCCGCGGCGCACGCGGGCTGGAAAGGCGCGCTGGGCGGCATCGGCGAAGCGACGATTGCGAAGATGGAAGAACTCGGCGCCGCCCGCAAAAATATTGTCGCAGCGCTCGGTCCGCTGATCCGGCAGCAAAGCTATGAGGTCGGCGCCGATTTCATGGAGCGCTTCACTTCGCAGGATCCGGCGCACGCAAAATTCTTCATCCCGTCGCAGCGGGCGGGCCATGCGATGTTCGACCTGCCGGGCCTGATCGTCGCAAAGTTAACGGCGGCGGGCATCGGCGAGATCGACGACCTTGGCCTCGATACCTATTCCGATGAGAAACGTTTCTATAGTTACCGCCGTGCGACCCACCGCAATGAACCGGATTATGGCCGTCTGATCGCCGCCATTTCCCTCCCGAAATAATCCGCCGGTCTGGACCCCGCCACAAACACCCGCTACCACCGGTCCGTGCCGGCGATGTACCGTATAGGGAGCACGTCCGGCCGGGAGAGTGTTGATGTCCGGGCTGCGTCGCGTATCAAGCGCGGCAATTTCCATTACGCGTTTCCGCGTGCTTGTTCCGCTGTTCGCGGCGCTGGCGCTCGCGGGTTGCGCGGCGAATGCCGACATTACCGGCTCCCTTCCCTATACCGGCCCGCGCACCGTGGCCTTTGAATCCATCGATGGCCCGCCGCGTCCGCTGTTCGACAAAGTCGTGGCCGCCCTCGCCGCCGAAGCGGAAAAACGCGACCTGCCCGTTGTTTCGCAGTCTGGCCCCGCCGCCTATCGCATCCGTGCCTATCTCGCGGCTTCCACGGAGAAGAAAAAGAAGCAGGCATCGATCACCTGGGCCTGGGATGTGTTCGACGAGCGGTCGAAACGGGCGTTCCGCCTGAGCGGTGAAGAATCGGTCGGCCGCGCCGTCAAAGATGTCTGGTCCCAATGTGACGACGCCACTTTGGCGCGGATCGCATCCAGGGGCTTTGATGCCCTCGCTGTCCGGCTTGATTTACCATCTTCCACACAGGCGTCCGCCTATTCCGCGCGCAACAGCGAATAAGGTCCGGGGACAGTCCCCATGTCATATTTACAGCGCAGGGCCCCGCCGCTAGTGACGTTCCAGTGACAACAGGGATAAGGGCCGATGGCTGGCAGTAATAACGGCGAGATCAAGCTCGTTGCCGGAAACTCCAACCGCACGCTCGCCGAGGCGATCGGCGCCCATCTCGCGACCCCGCTCACGAAGGCTGTCGTCCGGCGTTTCGCGGATATGGAAGTGTTCGTCGAGATCGAAGAGAACGTCCGCGGCCGCGACGTGTTCATTTTGCAGTCCACGTCGTTCCCCGCCAACGACCATTTGATGGAATTGCTCATCATCATCGACGCGCTGCGCCGTGCGTCCGCGAAGCGGATCACCGCGGTGATCCCGTATTTCGGCTATGCCCGGCAGGACCGCAAAGTCGGCCCGCGCACGCCCATTTCGGCGAAGCTCGTCGCCAACCTGATCGCCCATGCGGGCGCGAGCCGCGTGATGACGCTCGACCTGCACGCCGGCCAGATCCAGGGCTTCTTCGATATTCCGACCGACAATCTTTATGCCTCGCCCGTGCTGGTGCGGGACATCAAGGAGCGGTTCAAGCTCGGCAATATCACGGTGGTCTCGCCCGACGTCGGCGGTGTCGTGCGCGCGCGCGGGCTGGCCAAACGCATCGATGCGCCGCTAGCCATCATCGACAAACGCCGCGACCGTCCGAATGAATCCGAAGTGATGAACGTGATCGGCGAAGTCGCCGGCCAGACCTGCATCCTGATCGACGACATCGTAGACTCCGGCGGCACGCTGGTGAACGCCGCCGAAGCGCTTTTGGAAAAAGGCGCCAAGGACGTTTATGCCTACATCACCCACGGCGTGTTGTCCGGCGGCGCGGTCGCCCGCATCACCGCCTCCAAGCTGAAGGAACTGGTCATCACCGATTCCATCCAGCCGACCGAAGCCGTCCGTATCGCGCGCAACATGCGCGTCCTGTCCATCGCGGCGCTCATGGGCGACGCCATCAACCGCACCGCCGCCGAAGAGAGCGTGTCGAGCCTGTTCGACTGATGGCGAAAAAAACCGCGGTCAAAATTCCCGTCGGCATCACCAGCTACGCGCAGAATTTCGAGGACGTGATGCTCGCCCGCTGCTTTCCAGGCAAACGCGGGTTCTATGTGGATGTGGGCGCCAACGATCCCGACATCGACAGCGTGACACGCGCCTTCTATGAACGCGGCTGGAACGGCATAAATATCGAACCGCTCAACGCGAATTTCATTCACCTGAAAAACAGGCGCAAACGCGACACCAACCTGAAACTCTGTGTGGGCGACCGCAACGACGCGATCACCTTCTATGAAGTGCGCAAGTGGCACGGCTATTCAACCACGGACGCCAGGATCGCCGCCGAGCATCGCCGCGACGGACTGAAGGTCGAGGAGCATTCGGTGCCGCTCCTCCCGCTCAAGGAAGTGCTGGACCGTTACGCCTCGGGCAAAAAAATCGACTTCCTGAAGATCGACGTGGAAGGCACCGAGATGGACGTGCTGAAGGGCTGCGATTTCAGCCGCCACCGTCCGAAAATCATCGTGCTGGAGTCCAAACTCCCCGTGACGATCGCGATGATTAACCGGGTCGACGAAGTGCCGGACCGGGCCGAGGACTATGCCCGCTACCTCGCGCCCCATGGCTACACGCAGGTCTATCACGATGGCCTGAACGCCTATTTCGTCGCCAAGGAACATGCGTTCTTCCTGGCCCGCCATTTCACCCGCCCCCCCGGCATTTTCGACCGCTTCACCCATGCCGCCTCGATCCGGCCCTATGTGGAGAAGCTGGCGAAGCTGAAGGCCCACAAAAAGGCCAAGCCGAAGAAACCGGCCCGCAAGCATCGCTAATTCGTCATGCCCGGCCTTGTCCCGGCCATGACGTTAATAATCGGCGCGGAATGGCCGCAGTAAGCGGTATTTGCCTGTCCCGCCCCCTCCCGCTATAGAAACCGCGCCCGCGGCCATCCGCATCCCTGGAGGCGTGTCGCGGTCATCCATGAGGAAAACCAATGTCTGACGTGAAAGAGATGAAGGCGACCGCGCGTCCGAAGGCCGGTAAGGGAGCCGCCCGCGCAACTCGCCGCTCAGGCCGTGTACCCGGCGTGATCTACGGAGAGAAGCAAACACCCGTTACGATCTCGCTCGACGCCGCCGAGATTTCCCACCGCATTTATGCGGGCCACTTCCTGACCACCGTGTACGACCTCGAGGTCGACGGGCAGAAGACGCGGGTCATCCCGCGCGCTTTCCAGCTCGACCCGGTACAGGACAAGCCGATCCATGTGGACTTCCAGCGCCTCGGCAAGGGCACGACGGTCCGCGTGCATATCCCGGTAAAGTTCATCAATCATGATGGCGCGCCGGGCCTGAAGCGCGGCGGCACCCTGAACATCGTCCGCCACACGGTCGAGTTCTACTGCCCGGCCGAGAAGATTCCGGAATCCATCACCGCCGATCTCGGCGGCATGGACATCGGTCACTCGCTGCACATTTCCAAGATCCCACTGCCTGAGGGCATCCGTCCCGTGATCCGCGACCGCGATTTCACGGTGGCGACCGTTGTGTCCTCGTCCGGCTACATCGAAGAGCAGTTGCTCGCGAAGCAGAAGGCGGAGGCCGATGCGGCCGCTGCGGCTGCTGCGGCTGCTGCTACGACACCGGGCGCGGTTCCGGCGGAAGGTGCTGCACCTGTGGAAGGTGCGGCTCCGGCCGAAGGTGCGGCTCCGGCTCCTGGCGCTGCTGCCCCCAAGGCAGAGCCCAAGAAGTAACGGCACTCGAACACGCGGCCACGGAGGCTGCCCATGCTTCTCTTCGCTGGGCTCGGCAATCCGGGGCCGCGTCATGCCGGGAACCGCCACAATATCGGTTTCCTCGTGCTCGACGCTATCCACCGCCGCCATCGCTTCACGCCGTGGCGGCGGCGCTTTCAGGGGGACACCTCGGAGGGCGACATTGGCGGCGAGAAAATCCTGCTGCTGAAACCCATGATCTTCATGAACGAATCCGGCCGCGCCGTCGGCGAAGCGCAGAATTTTTTCAAGATCGCGCTTGCGGACGTAATTGTGTTCCACGACGAGATCGATCTCGCCGCCGCCAAGGTCCGCGTGAAAACCGGCGGTGGCAACGCGGGCCACAATGGCCTGCGCTCGATCAGCGCCCATTGCGGCAACGAGTATCAGCGCGTGCGCATCGGCGTCGGACGCCCGCTCACCGCCGAGCAAGTTCACTCTTATGTGCTGAATGATTTCGGCAAGGACGAGCGGGTCTGGGTCGAGGCATTGTGCGAGGCCTGCGCGGATTCCATTGAATTTCTCGCCCGGCAAAAGCCGGAAGAATTTCAGAACCGCATTCACCTTGCCCTGAAGGCAAAGGGCATTATCTCCAATCAGCCGGACGAGCCGGCGAAATAACGAGCAAGAACAATGGGATTCAAGTGCGGCATTGTCGGCCTGCCGAATGTCGGCAAATCGACCCTCTTCAATGCGCTGACGCAAACGGCGCTCGCACAGGCGGCGAATTATCCGTTCTGCACCATCGAGCCGAACGTGGGTGAAGTGGCGGTGCCGGACCCGCGCCTGAACGATCTGGCGCGCATCGCGGGCTCCAGGGAAATCCTGCCGACGAAGCTGACATTCGTGGACATCGCCGGCCTAGTGCGCGGCGCTTCCAAGGGCGAAGGCCTCGGCAACCAGTTCCTCGCCCATATCCGCGAAGTGGACG
>CAZUJE010000023.1:0-29113 GCA_964620215.1 uncultured Hyphomicrobiales bacterium | reverse complement strand
ACCTCACCGCCAACCGCGTCACCGGCATCGTCAGCCGCGGCGGCTCGATCATGGCGAAGTGGTGCCTGTCTCGGCACAAGGAATCGTTCCTCTACGAACGCTTCGACGAGATTTGCGACCTCATGCGGAAATACGACGTGAGCTTCTCATTGGGCGACGGCCTGCGCCCCGGCTCCATCGCCGACGCCAACGACCGCGCGCAATTCGCGGAGTTGGAGTCGCTCGGCGAGCTGACGCAGATCGCCTGGAAGAAGGGCTGCCAGGTGATGATCGAGGGCCCCGGCCATGTGCCGATGCACAAGATCAAGATCAACATGGAAAAGCAGCTGAAGGAATGCGGTGAGGCGCCGTTCTACACGCTTGGACCACTCACGACGGATATCGCGCCGGGCTACGACCACATCACGTCCGGCATCGGTGCCGCAATGATCGGCTGGTTCGGCTGCGCGATGCTCTGCTACGTGACGCCGAAGGAACACCTCGGCCTGCCGAACCGCGACGACGTGAAAACCGGCGTGATTACTTATAAAATCGCGGCCCATGCCGCAGACTTGGCAAAAGGTCATCCGGCGGCGCAGCTTCGCGACGACGCGCTGTCACGCGCCCGTTTCGATTTCCGCTGGGAGGATCAATTTAATTTGGGCCTCGATCCCGACACCGCGCGCGAATTCCACGACGAGACGCTGCCGAAGGACGCGCACAAGGTGGCGCATTTCTGCTCCATGTGCGGCCCGAAATTCTGTTCCATGAAGATCACGCAGGACGTGCGAGATTATGCGGCGACTTTAAATGAAAAAGAAACCGGCATGGCGGAAATGTCGGAAAAATTCAAAGCGCTCGGCGAACAGGTCTATGTGGATGCGGAGAAGATGAAGGCGAGTAATAAGGTGCTTTAATTTGGCCGCCAGACCATTTGCACGCTTGGGTGAGATTCTTTGTCATCCCAACACAGTTGAATCTTATGAATTAAACGCCCGATTTTGAAGATAAGTGCGCCAGGGCGATAAGCCACTTTCTCAAGTGCAGTTTCTTTGACGTCGTGATTTGCTGCGAGAAGCGCCAGTTGCAAACCTTGTATATTAAATAGCATCCCTGAAATTTCATTAGTTTCGTTGTGCAACAGTGGCGCGAGTCCAAAATCATCTTTTCGCACAAAACTCTGATTGACACTTTGCATAAAATACATGCCCATCGGGCGTATCCATAGAAATGGATTTTCTAAGAGATCTGCAACGCGAAGCCGATTAATCAGATTAGAATCTAGCACGGCACCATCAACGCTTAAGTTTTTTGAAGCTGCGAAAGCAGCTAACGTTCTAAACATCCATCGCTCTAAGTCGTGTCCTGAAATCAGAAAGTTGAAATTCACTCCGTTGTCTGTCGTTCCACATTTTTGTATTGCGTCGAAAAACTTAGCTCCCGCCGAATCGATGGGCGATAACGACGAGTTGTGGATTTTACATAAGCAGTTTGCGCGCAATGCTCCAAACTTGAGAATTTTTTTCTTTCCTTGTAGCCACGGCGCTCCGCTCAGTTCAACTTCGGTTTCCGCCAGAACTTTCAACACGCTTTCACTAACAATATGCTCCCCTGAAATCTTATCGCAACACGCGTTCGTCGAATTTAGGTAGCAAGAACGGTGCATTCCAGTTTGTCCTGTCGAACGCAAGTTCACTCTCTCAGGCTTTTTGTGCCAACCTTTATCGGTTAGACAGCATGTGTTCGCAGCAAGTTCAGAACCGCATCGGCATGCTGCTTGAGCTTTGCGTTTAGATTCACCCATAAATTTCAATCTCAGCTCAGTAATACCAACGTCAAAACTCTCACTTTCTTACCTTATCCCCCTTCCCAAAACTTCTCTTAAACTCTAAACTCTGCTCACCCCGCTTACCGGGGACGCCCTCATGAGGCGTCGTGATGGTGGAGCGGGAACGCACCGCACATAAACAAAAAATAATTCGCCTTCCCGGAATGCAACCGCCGCTCGGCGTGTTAGCTTTCCCGCAACGCTCAAAAGCAATCAAAAATTCCCCCGGGGAGAATGCCCATGAATCGCTGGTTCATCCGATCGGCCGCGCTCGCCTGCGCCGCCTTTTTCGCCGCCGCAAATTGCGCAAAAGCCGCAGAACTCGCCATATTGGCAACCGCCGCGCACATTGAATCGTTCAAGGCCATCGTGCCGGATTTTGAGAAAGCCTCGGGCCATAAGCTGTCCGTGAAATTCGCATCAAGCCCGGTCACGATGAAGAGCATTGAAGAGGGTGAGGCGTTCGATGCGGTCGTCGCCATTCAAGGCCCGATGAACGAAACGGCGAAAAAAGGATTCATCGCGGAAGGGGATCGTCCCGTGGTTTCCATCGTCGGACTTGGCGCGGCGGTGAAAGCCGGCGCGCCCAAGCCCGATATCAGTTCGGCCGCCGCATTCAAGCAAACGCTCCTCAACGCGAAAGCTGTTTCGATCCTGCCGGACAGCGTCAACGGCAAGCACTTCATTGCCGTGTTCGACAAGCTCGGCATCGGTGAGCAGATGAAAGCCAAGACCGTGGCGGCGAAAGCGCCCGCCGAAGTGGCAGGCGCGGTTGCCAAGGGCGACGCCGACCTAGCACTCTTCATCGTCAACGGACTGCGCGCGCCGGGCGTCGATTATGTCGGACCGGTGCCAGCGGAGTTCGATTCAAAACTCGTTTTCGCGGCTGGCATTGCCTCGAAAGCTAAGGAGCCGAAGGCTGCGCAGGAGTTCGTGAAATACATGACTTCCGCTCCCGCCTTCGCTGCCATGAAAGCGAGCGGACTGGACACGCCCTGACGACATGCAGCCGGGACTGGATTGCGAACTAAAACCGGAATCCCAAAATTCCGGCCGGGTGAAAGTCGTCGGCGTCCTGTTCCGCCTGCCGCTCGATCACTTGCGCCACCGTCGAGCCGCGCGGGTCCGCCAACGAAGTCGTCGGCAGCTTCTGCCCCATGGGCGCAACCAGATCGCTGTAGGTTTTCATCGCGCGCTCGTCGCCCGCGAACACGCATTTGCAGTAGTCGGGATCGAAATAAAGATAATAGGTGCCGTCCGGCCCCGCGCGGCGCGCAAAGTGATGCGGCTTCAGTTGCCGCCGCGCCCGCTCCATCAGTTCCGGCGTGTTCGCCGGCCGCAGCACGAAGCCGGCTTCCACAAGACGGCGGTCGCGCGCTTCATCCGCTTCCGCGGGAATGCAGAGCAGCAACGCGACCGGAAACGCCCGCAGGGCACGCATTTATTTGATGGTGATTTCCATCCCGGAAAGATCGAGATCGAAGGAAAGTCCGGCCGAAGCGCCTCGCAGCCGCAGGAACACGCCCTTCCCGTTCTTCAGTTCAATTTCCCGCGCACCGCCCGCGACCGCGGCCCCGGCGCCGAGCGCCACATAGGTGCCGGTGATGTCGGACGGAGCGTTCATGTTGCGCGCAGTGCCGGTGAGCGTCGTCTTGGAAGCGCCGAAGGTGAGCCCAGCGCTCAGCCCGCCGATGCCGAGCCGGTAGGTGCGTCCCTGAAACGTCAATGTGCCTTCGCCCAGCGAGCCGCCGACAAACCAGCCGGCTTTCACGAATTCAATGCGCACGCTGCCGGAGTCAGCCCGGGACGGCGTGGCGAAGGCGGCGAATGCCACCGCGATCAATGCAAACACGCCGGCGCGGAATACGGACGAAAAGCGCATGTTTCTGCCTCCCTGTTTCTTGTCTCCGGAGTGTTGCGAGCCGCGCGCAAACCGTCAAGCCGCAGCCTTGCGAATGTCAGCGGCGCGTGAGCGAATACTTCAAGGCCTTGAACAGCGAATAGAGCAGCAGCTCGACTACGGCCGCCAGCATCAGCAGAAACAGCGAACGCTGGCCGAGATCGTCGGTGATGGCGCCGCGGATCTTGTATTTGATGCTGTCGGGGAAATAGGTTTCGACCAGCGTATAGAGCGAATTCGTCACCGGCTGGAGCTTCGAATAAATCCACCCAAGCCATTCCAGCCGGAAGGCGTGCAGATATGCGTACAGCATCCAGACGATGACGATCGTCAGCGCCAGCAGAATAAGTTTGCCCAGAAACAGCCAGATGAAGCGCGGCTCGCGCCGCCCGCTTTGAACGCCATAATCGGTCATGTTCTACTCCGCTCGCGCCATGTTAGCCTAAACCCGTCGCGCGCTTTCGCGAAGCCCGTATCGTGCACGTCGGCCGGGAGTGAATTCTATGCCGGAAACAGCGTCCCCGCCCGAAAAACCGGGGGTGAAGCAATACGCCAACAACGCGCTGGCGCAGGGCTGCGGCTGCGCGTTCGCGCTGCCGCTCGCGGTGCTGTTGCTTGGGATTATTTATCACGTGCTCGACTCCCGCTGCGGTACGCCCGGCGATTCCGGCGGCTGCGAGATGGGAATCGCATCGGCTGTGATCGCCGCGATCATTCCCGGTTTGGCGATCGGCCTGTTGACCGGGCTGGCAACCACCTGGTGGGAATACCGGAAGAAACTCAAAAAACAACGCGGCGGCTAGCAGTTCACCAGCGTGGAGGCTCCGTTATTGAATGCGGCCCAGATAATGCCGTTTGTTCAACGCCACTCCCTTGTGCCGAAGAATGTCATAGGCCGTGGCGATGTGAAAATAGAAATTGGGGAGCACAAACGAAAGCAAATAGCTTTCTCCGGTGAATTTCAGTTCGGTTGTGCCGCCCTTGAAACTGATCGGTTTGTTTTCGCTGCCGTCGATCTGCGAAGGCTTGACGCTCTGAAGAAACGCCACCGTCTTCTGGATCCGCTCATGCAGATCGGAGAAAGTTTTTTCCTCATCGGGAAAACCGGGATTGTCGATACCCGCTAGCCGGGCGACGGCGCCCTTGGCGGTATCGCTCGCCCGTTGAATTTGCCCGGCCAGCGCCAGCATGTCGGGGGCCAGCCGCGCTTCGACGAGCGCATCGCCTTCCGGATGCTCCTCGCCTTTTTTCAGGATGGCGGACAAGGCTTCGAATGCCCGGATGAGCGAAGGCACGGATGCCTGGTACATGGAAATGGACATGGGATGTTCCTGTGAACAATTTTATTGAATCACTATGCGCCACGAGAAGGAGCGCGTCGAGTAAAGCCGCCTCCGCTTCGCCGACGCATCCCCGTTGTTGCTTGGCGCGAATAACGCCGCCTCACCGGGCGTTCGAGCCGCTTCAGTAACTGCGCGTTCCATTTCGGGAATCCACGGAACTCTTTCTACAACGCGAACCCGTTCATCCAGCCTGTATTCATTCCATAAACGCACGCGCTGAATTACCCGGACAATGCCCTTTCCTCGCCACGAAGCCGCCCGGAAATTTGAAGAGCTTTCGTCCGCGCGTCACACGCGCTTCATCGCGAAACATTATGAGCAGGGGTAAAGCGTCGCTCGTACAGACGAGGAGGAAAAGCGTCATGTGCCAGATCAAAGCAGAGCAATTCCGCCGCCTGGCAGTCGAATGCGAACGGCAGGCCGAATTGGCCGCCGGAGAGCCCCTGTTCCGCGAAATGCAGGCCCGCCTTGCAAAATCCTATTCCGCGCTGGCGGAAGCGGAGGACTGGCTTGATGGCCTTCTGGCCGATAGCGCAGCCGCTGCGACGCGCACTCCGGACATCGAGATTGTGCGGGCGGCCTGAGCCGTTTCTCCTGCACTCTATTGGCCGAGTGCCGCACCGCCGCTTCGCGCATCCACGGCGCCTGAAACCTGTTTTCCGTCCGTCAGAATGGAGTTGGCCGAGGCGCCCACGCGGCGTTCGGTGAGCAGGTGCCGTCGCGCTTCCAGCGCATTGCGGAACGATTCCGGCGCGCCCCGTTCGACATTCACTTCATCCGGAAGCCATTGATGATGGACACGCGGCGCGTTGACGGCGGCGCCGATCGTCATCCCGTGATCGATCACGTTCACGATTGTCTGCAACACCGCGGTGATGATGCGGCTGCCGCCCGCGGCACCCGTAATCAAAAAGACCTTGCCGTCCTTGAACGCAATCACCGGAGTCATGGATGAGAGCGGGCGCTTGCCGGGGGCAGGCGCATTCGCATCACCGCCCAGAAGCCCGAACGCATTCGGCACGCCGGGCTTGGCGGCGAAATCGTCGAGTTCGTTGTTCAGCAAAACGCCGGTTTCATCCGCGACAAGACCCAAGCCCCAGTCGAAATTCAAAGTGTAGGTGTTGGCGACCGCATTTCCTTCCCGGTCCAATACGGAAAAATGCGTGGTGTGATCGCTCTCGTAACGCGGCGCGGTGCCCGGCTTGATCTCGGCCGCCGAGCGGGAGCGGTCCGGTGAAATCTCCTTCCGCAACGACGCCGCATATTTCTTCGAGGTCAGCCCGCGCACCGGTACTTTCACGCTGTCGGGATCGCCGAGAAATTCCGACCTGTCCGCATAGGCCGGCTTCATCGCTTCGATCATCAGATGCGCCGCTTCCGCCGAGCCGGCGCCGAGCCGGCCCAGATCGTAGCCCTCGAGAATGTTGAGGATCTGCAACAGATGCACCCCGCCGGACGAGGGCGGCGGCATCGAGACAATCTCATGCCCGCGATAGCTGCCACGCACCGGCTCACGCTCGCGCGGCTGATAACGCAGCAAATCCTGCCGCGTCATCTGCCCGCCCGCCGCCCGCGCGCTTGCAGCAATGCGGTCCGCGATCGGGCCTTCGTAGAAAGCGAATGGCCCCGTGAGCGCGATCTCCTGCAAAGTATTTGCCAGATCGCTTTGCACAAGCCGGTCGCCTTTGCTCAGAGCGCTACCGTCAGCTTTGAAAAATATTCTCGCGGACGAAGGATATTTCGCAAGCCGTGGCTGGCCACGAGCCAGTGAGGCGGCAAGCTGCTCGTCCACTTCAAAACCACCGCGCGCGAGCTTGATGGCGGGTTGAATCAATTGCGACAGCGTGAATTTGCCCGAGCCATATTTACGGTGCGCGAGCGCCAGCCCCGCCACCGTGCCGGGCACGCCAACACCCAGCCCGCTTGAACGCGATTTATCCGGATCGGCATCGCCT
Organism: uncultured Hyphomicrobiales bacterium; assembly: GCA_964620215.1. GTDB lineage: Bacteria > Pseudomonadota > Alphaproteobacteria > Rhizobiales > Xanthobacteraceae > JAUSIF01. The sequence goes on along the minus strand of CAZUJE010000023.1, from coordinate 22,108 downwards.
TTTTCGTTCAGGAAAATCTCGCGCGTGGTCGCCGCGGGTGCGATTTCGCGGTAGTCGATGGCGATGGTTTTCTTGAGCCGGGCAAGATGCACGAGCATGAACCCGCCGCCGCCGAGATTGCCCGCCTCCGGCCATGTCACCGCGAGCGCAAAGCCCACGGCCACCGCCGCGTCCACCGCATTGCCGCCCTGCCGTAGAATATCGAGGCCGATCTGCGCCGCCTTCGCCTCTTCCGCAGCCACCATCCCGTAGCGCGGCTGCGAAACCGATTGGCTCCCGGCTTGAATGACGGCCGTGGCGAGCCATGCCGCTGCTATCGCGAGCATGGTGCAATGACGGCTGAAACGGCTCATCCAGGGGATCCGAGGGTTAAAAGACGAGGGAGCGGGAATTCATCAGCACAATGCGTCAGCATTCTGAATCATTCAAATTTTCTACAATTTTGATTCAGCGTCCTATACGACTCTCCAGCAATTCTTCACACATCCTTTTTATAGTCGTCATTGCCATAGCGAAAAAGTCATTGCCGGTAAGGATTGCGTGATGTCCCAGTCTTCTTCCCTTATCCTTGAAGTCGAGCATTCCATAGTCTCGGGCAGTGTCAGGCAGCGGTTGAACGCATTGCGGCGTGTCACCGACCTCTTTCTTGCCGGCTCCGGCCGTTACTCCGACGAACAGGTGGGCGTATTCGACGACGTGCTGGTGCGGCTTTCCTCCAAGCTTGAGAGTGCCGTGCGCGCCGAACTGTCCCGGCGTCTTTCTTCCGTGGCCGACGCCCCGCTCCGCACCGTCAGCTCGCTCGCCCTCGACAATGCGATCGAGGTAGCCGCCCCGCTGCTCGCGCATTCCGAGCGAGTGACCGAGCCGGACCTCATCAAGACCGCCAGCACCCAGAGCCAGCTTCATCTGTTCGCGATCTCCCAACGCAAAAAACTCAGCGAAAACGTCACCGATATTCTGGTGGAGCGCGGCGACCGCCGCGTGGTGCATTCGGTCGCGCGCAATACGGGCGCAGCTTTCTCCGACAAGGGATTCCGCAAGCTCGTGAACCGCTCCGGCAGCGATCAGACGCTGGCGGAGATCGTCGGCATGCGCAATGACATCCCGCGCCACCATTTCCTGAAACTGTTGCAGACGGCTTCCGCCGCCGTGCGCGAGAAACTTTCGGCCACCAATCCGCAATCGGCCGCGGTCGTGCAGAATGCGGTTACCGACGTCGCGGAAAAAGTCAGCACCGATTTGCGCGAGGCCTCGAAGGCCTTCACGCGCGTGAAATCCGCCACCAAGCGCCGCTATGCGACGCAGCAACTTTCGGAAACCGATATTCACTCCGCCGCGAATCTCCAGCTTTTCGACAAGACGGTCGCCAGCCTTGCGCTGCTCGGCAAAGTCCCGGTCGATCTCGTGGAGCGAGCACTGGTGGACAAAAATCCGGAAACCCTGCTCGTGCTGGCAAAATCCGCCGGCTGTTCGCGCTTCACCGTGAAATCGCTGCTCCTGATGCAGGTCGCCGAGCGCGGCATGTCCGCCCACGATCTTGAGAACACGCTCGATACCTACGAGAAACTCAGTGTAGAGTCCGCCCAGCGCGTGCTGCGCTACTACGCCGAGCGGCGCATGGGCAGCGTGGTTGAAACCGGAGAAAGCGCCGAAACGGTTTCCGATGCGCCCCCGCTCCAGCCGTCACAGCTGCTGCAAGGCGCGGCCTGAGGATTTCACCTTCAGGCGCAAAGTCCGCTAGACTGGTTCCCGGTCTGGAATCGCAAGCGGAAAGCGGATCATGAATCTTGTAAAAGGTTACGCGCTGGCCTCGGCGCTCTCGGCAGTGGTCGCATTCTTCAGCGCGCAAAGCGCTCCAACGGCCGTGCTCTGGCTGTATATCGCAGGTGCCGTGCTGTTCGCGCTTGCCGCCATCGGCCAGTACATGAAAGAGCAGAAGCAGCGGAAGTAAGCGCCTTTTTGAACGCCCTTTAATCGCCGCATCCCTTCCCTTATATTCATGGTGCCGGAGCAATCCGGCTATGGCGATAAACGCACGTCACAATAAACCATTCGGACCCGGGGGCAGTACCCGGCGCCTCCACCAAAGCCCGGCATGTTCGCCGGATTTTCCCCGGAAAAAGTTTCCGGGTTTTGGCGGGGGCGAAATAGGATCGACGAGGGTGTAAAAGGCGCGGCTTTCGCTCGGGATGGTTCCGTCGTTATCGGGCCATGCATAGTTGCAAACGACAACTACGCTCCGGTTGCTCAGGCCGCGTAAGCGGTTTGAAATACCGAACTTAAGTCCTGAGGATTAGCCTCTTCAGGCGGGGTCCGGGGGCACCTGGCAACAGAAGCCCCCACTTTCATTTTTCAGAGCTATGGCGAAGCGAAGCGGAATCGGGTTCACTGGAGAAATGGCCGTCGATCTCATCCGCTATGACCTGCTCGCCCAGGACGCACTGCGCGGCGTCGTGAAGAAAGTCCTCGCCGACGTGGCGGCGAAAGGCTTGCCGGGTGAGCATCATTTCTTCATCGAGTTCGACACCAACGCGGACGGCGTGAAGATGTCCGCCCGCATGCGCGAAAAATATCCCGAAGCGATGACCGTCGTGCTTCAGCACCAGTTCTGGGATCTGACGGTGCATGACGAACGTTTCGACGTGGGGCTTTCATTCAACGGCACGCCCGAACGGTTGAGCGTGCCTTATGCCGCGATCAAGGGCTTCTTCGACCCTTCCGTGCAGTTCGGATTGCAGTTTGAAATGGCCACGGAGCCGAAGGTGCTGGAGAAGGACGCCGCACAGGACACCGACGCGATACCCGCCGGCGCAAAGCCCTCGCGTTCACAACCGCGTGGCGCCGCGTCCGAGCCGGAAGTGACGAAACCAGCGCGCGGCTCCGTTCCATCCTCGCGTTCGAAAATCGCCGCCGTCCCCGCCGAAGACAGCGCTGCGGATAGCGCCGGCGCCGAGGTCGTGAGCCTCGACAAATTCCGTAAAAAGTGAGCACGCCGGGCATCGTTCTTGTTGTCGCCGTCGCCGAGAACGGCGTGATCGGCCGCAAGGGCGAATTGCCGTGGCGCATTCCCGGCGATCTCAAACATTTCAAGGCGGTGACGATGGGCAAGCCCATTGTCATGGGACGCAAGACCTATGAATCGATCGGCAGGCCGCTCCCGGGCCGCGCGAACATCGTCGTCACGCGCGATAAAAATTATCGAGCCGATGGCGTGATCGTCGTTCACAGCCTTGAGCAAGCCAAAGCCATCGCTGCCGGCGAAGCGAAAAAGTCCGGTGCCAATGAGATCGCGGTGATCGGCGGATCGGCTTTGTTCGAAGAGACGCTTCCAATCGCCGCCAAAATTGAACTCACGGAAGTTCACGCCAAAGTCGAGGGCGACGTGGTCTTTCCGCGTTTCGACCAGAACAAGTGGCGAGAAACGCGCCGCGAGGGTCCGCATCAGGGACCGAACGACGACCATTCCTATTCGATTGTGACTCTGGAACGCCGCTGAATTATTGCGGCCTGGACGGCGGCAGTTCAGTACGGTCGCGCCGTTCCAGCCGTTTCGTTTCACGCTCCATCGCGCGCAGGTTGATCGCCGTCGAAAGCGCTGAGACATCCAGCAAACGCTCCGGCGAGCCGATCGGCCCCCGCCAGCGAACGGTAACACCCGGACGCGCGGCGGTTGTCCCGGCCGTTTCCATCTCGACCGCGCCATCGGCCAACAACTTCGCCAGATCAAAACTTGCTTCCGCCGTAACCTCAACGTCCCCGGTTTTTGCAATCGCTTTTCCGGTACGCAAGGAACCGTTTGCGACGATGAGTGGCGCCTCAAGTTTTGCCAGCTTTAGTGGCGCCCGCGCCAGCATCGAATTCACGCCCGAAATCAAATGGCCTTCGTCCTTCGGCAAGTGCTTTTCAGCGGCCGAAATGACCGTGGCGATGGCCAGGGGATCGAGCGCATCGATCTCCAGATTTTCCAGCGACAGCGTGCCCTGCCCGGAAAACTTCGCCGCCAGCGCCGCCGGCGTCGCGCCGCTACCGGAAAGCGCCAGCGTGAGATTCCCCTTCCCGCGCGCATTCGCCTTCCATGTGCCGGGAACCAGTACGCGCGCCACGTCAAACCCGTTCAGCGAGGCGCGTCCGTCGAATGACAATGCCTCGCCGCGCGCGATCTTTCCTTCGCCCACGAGTTTTCCGCCGGCGAAATCGGCGGTGAAATCCCCAATCTCGATTTCATTGCCGAGCTTAACCTTGAACTTCGCGGCGGTCGCTATTTGCGCGCCGGTCAATCCCAGCGCCGCGACTTCCATGTCCACCGCTCCGGATGCGCCCGCAAACGGCGCTGCCGAGAGTTTCGAGGATGGCCAGAAAGATTTTGCATTGCCCGAACTTCCCGCGGTGAGTGCCAGCAAATCGGTCAGTTCCAGGCGATCCAACGCGAGCTTTCCCGCAAGCGAGGGCTTCTCGATATTGGCCAGCGAAATCTGTCCGCTCACCCGTGTTTTGCCCACATCAAGCAAGAGATTATCGAATGACAGCGCCTCGCCGGAGCGGTTGAGTTTCGCGCTGCCTTTCGTGGCGACCACATCATTTGCGCGCGAGGCCGCCGCAAGAACCAGCCTTAAATCGCTGGCATCGAGTTTCAGTTCAAGACGCGGCTCGATCCGATTATCCTTTAAAATAATGTCACCGCTCGCGGAAACATCCGCGCCGGGAACGCTGAGACTGGCTTGCAGCGGGAACGCGCCTGCCTTCGATGCCAGGATTTCAATCTCAAATTTTCCGTCTCCGGGTGCTGGCAGTCCGGGAGAAATTCCAAACAGAGAAATCAGTTTGCCGGAATCCCGCGCTTCCAAAGCCAATTTCGCCTGAGTGAGATTGTTTTTTTCATCGAGGCGGATCGTTGCATTCATGGGCAGATCGGCGAGTTTGCCGGTGCCTGCGGCAACGAAATGCTTGCCTACGCTTTGCATCCCGGCTGTACCGGCGAAACTGATTGGCAAACCTGATTTCAGCGCATGGCGCGCAACGGAGCTGAAATCGGGCCCGCCGAAATGCTCCGCTACGGCAAGGAAGCCCTCGGGTTTCACCACTTCAAGGCCAAACTCCAGACGGCTTGAGGGATCAGAGTTTAAAATCTTCCCCTTCGCCTTCAGCGACAGGCCATCAAAATTAGTCAACGTAATCCGATCGACAACAAGCCCGTCCGCCTGCCGCTTGATCGAGGCGTAGATGAACTCAATTTCCTTTTGAAACAGCCGCAATGACTGACCCTGAAATTGCAGGGAAACATCGCTGTCCTTGGAATTAGACCAGAATGCCTCCCCGAATGGTGCGAGCAGATCAAGATCCACATCGCTGGCGACAAACGCGGCACTCAACAATGGCTGCGCTCCGTCTTTCTGCGTAACGGAAAAATTTCCGGTGAGGTTCGCATCGCCGTAGGTAAAATCCAGATTCTCGATTGAAATCTTTCCAGCCGACCAGTCCGACTTGCCCGCCAGCCGCAACGGACCTCCCTGATCGAAAAATACAGCCTTCTCCGGTCCCAAGGCCCAGCGCGCAAGCGTCGCGGGGTCTTCAGCTTCGAGTACAAACTCGCCGAGGAAATATCCCTTGTTCGCTCCGCTGCTTTTTGCGCTGACCGTCGAACGTCCCGGCAACTTCGCTTCAACATTCTCAACGCCGATAAAGCCATCGCCCAATCCAATCTCACCGCGCAGATCGCGCACCTGCGCGCCGTTTGCGATCACCAGATCGGACGAGAACGAGATACGCCCTTTCAGGGGTAATTCACCGGCCCGCATAATTGTATCGCGCAGCGGGGCAAGCGCCGCCGCCAGTCCCTCGCCAGCTTTGACGCCGAGCGCCCGGTCGAGATCGAGCCGCTTGGCCGTGAGCGCGCCTTCGATATGCCCTCCGCGGCGCGGAACGAACTGCAAATTGCCCGCGAGTTCGAGCGGCGTCTCGCCGCCGCCCGCGCTCAGATCGAACGATTCAAACGTGACCAGATCGCCGTTCGCGTTCGCATTGGCCGAAATTTTCCAGGGCAGGCCAGCGCCTTTCGCGTGCGCGAGATTTATTTTTCCGTTGAATCGCGGAAGGCCGCCGGTGAAAGCGAGCAGGCCATCGGCATCAAGCGAGACGCCGTCATCCGGCCGTTCCAGTATCAACCGGGTGCGCGCCCCATCCGCTCCGAATACGCCGGTCGAGGCGCGCAAATTCCAGCGCCGCTTGTCCATGCGCATATTCGCTTCCAGGCGCAGCGGACCGGAGCGCGAACGCATTTCTCCGCTCGCGGAAATTCCATCAATAAAAGTCAGCGAACGGTTGGCGAGGTCTTCGATCGTGAGCGACCCGCCATCGACCGAGAAACGCGAGATCGCAAGCTCGTCCGGCGCTTTCGTGCCGCCGTCCGGCAGCACGATGCGTCCGCCCTCTTCCACCGCAATACGGATCGCGGGCCGCACCAGTACAAACTCCTCTGCTTCAAACGCGCCGCGCAGAAGCGCGCCCAGAGAAAGCGTGCCTTTCACCTCGCCCGCCTGAATGCCAGTGGATTTTTCCGGATCGCCGATCCGCACATCGCGCAGGATGAATTCCGGCACCGGCAGGATCGCCGCTTCGATCGGCCCGCGAATCTGAACGGGCGCGCCCGCAAGCTCGCTCGCCTGCCGCTCGAAGGTTGCGCGCCATTCGTTCCAGTCCACATAGGCGGGAGCGAACAGTGCAGCGACAATCGCGGCGATCAGCGCAATAGCTAGGGCGAGCAGGCCGTGTTGCACGGGTCAGTCCTTCAGGCGCGAAACGGGCCGGAATGAGGCCGCCTTATAGTGCCACGATCTTCCCCGGATTCATGATGTTTTTGGGATCGATTGCCTGTTTGAGTGACCGCATGACCGCCAGCGCCGGATCGCCCAGTTCGGATCTCAGATATTTCATCTTGCCCTGCCCGATGCCGTGCTCGCCCGTGCAGGTGCCCTCCATCGAAAGCGCGCGCTGGGCCAGGCGATCCAAAAACTTCTCGACCGTGGCGACTTCCGCCTTGTCGTTCGCATCCACGATCACCGAGACGTGGAAATTTCCGTCGCCCACATGGCCAACGATGGGCGCAATCAGCTTCATCTCAGCGATGTCCTTCTGCGTCTCGGTCACGCATTCGGCGAGCCGGGAAATCGGCACGCATACATCCGTCGCCAGCGGCCGCGCGCCTTCGCGCAGGCGAGAGCACGCCCAGTAAGCATCGTGCCGCGCCTGCCAGAGTTTCGTGCGCTCCTCCGCTTTCGTGGTCCATTCCGATGGGCCGCCGCCGAATTCCTCCGCAATTTCTCCGAAGCGCTCGGCCTGCTCCTTCACGGAAGCTCCGGAGCCATGAAATTCGAGGAACAAGGTCGGCGTCTCTTTCAGCGTCAGCTTTGAGTAAGCGTTACAGGCCTTCACCTGCAATTCATCCAGCAACTCAATCCGCGCGACCGGAATGCCGATTTGAATCGTCATGATGGCTGCCTTGCACGCGGCCTCGACCGATGGAAACGGACAAATGGCGGCGGAGATCGCTTCCGGAATTCCGTAGAGCTTCAACGTGATTTCCGTAATGACCCCGAGCGTGCCTTCCGCTCCGACGAACAGCCTTGTGAGATCGTACCCGGCGGCGGATTTTTTCGCCCGCCGCCCGGTCGTGACGATCTCTCCGTTCGGCAACACCGCCTTCAGCGCCAGCACATTGTCTTTCATCGTGCCGTAACGCACCGCATTGGTGCCGGATGCGCGCGTCGATGCCATGCCGCCGAGCGATGCATCGGCGCCGGGATCGAGCGGAAAAAACATTCCCTGATCGCGCAAATGCTCGTTCAGGAATTTTCGTGTAACGCCCGGCTCGATCACGCAATCGAGGTCTTCCGGATGAACCGCCAGAATCCGGTTCATGTCCTTGAGGTCGATGCAGACGCCACCAAACGGCGCGTTCACATGCCCCTCCAGCGAGGTGCCGGTGCCGAAGGGGATTACCGGCACCCCGGCCTCGGCGCAGATGCCGACCACGGTCCGCACATCTTCGGTATTGGCCGCATAGACCACCGCATCCGGCGGCTGGTTGGGAATCCAGGTGGTGGTATGGCCGTGCTGGGCGCGCACCGCGTCCGAGGTCACGACCTTGTTGCCTAGCCGCGCTTGCAGCGCGCCAACGACTTGCTCAATCGCTTTTGGTTCGGCCCTTTTCGCCGCGGCTGTTGCCATTTTCGGCTCCGTTTCCTCAACCGAACATAACAGACGGTTTGTAACCCGTCAGGCTACCGGCGATTGCCGGACTTCCGCGCCAAAGGCATTATTAGCGGTATGAGCGGGCCTGTTCAGCCGGAACCCATTTTCTTCTCGCCGTTCATATCCTCGGTAATGACGGTCGAGCCCGGCTGGATCGACTACAACGGCCATCTCAACATGGCCTATTACAATCTTCTGATCGACCGCGCGGTCGATGAAGCCTTCGCGCTCGTGGGCCTCGGCCCGGAATATGTAAAGAACCGAAACGGCTCCTTCTTCACCGCCGAAATCCATGTGCGCTACCTGCGTGAACTTCCGGTCCGGACGCCGGTGCGCACGGCCATCCGTTTGATCGATTACGACGAAAAGCGGATTCATTTATTCGCCGAACTACACCACGCCACCGAAGCATGGGTATCTGCGACGTCCGAGCAACTGGCGCTTCACATGGACATGACGAGCAGGAAGGTTGCGCCGTTCCCGGATGACATTCTCACAAAGCTCGCCGCCATGAAGGCTGCGCACGCGATGTTGCCCGCTCCGGAGGCACTCGGCCGCAAAATTGCGATGCGTTTGCGTAGCTGACCTGCGTTCGCCGCATTGCTGTCTTGATTCTGACGCGCGGCATTCACGAGTGTTACGAAATTATTGCCGCCACATGCGCGTATTGCAGGTGAGTCATGCGGCCCAGCCTCTCACTCCCGCGGTGCAAAGTAAGTATGTTGCATCACGAAAGCCGATTGGACCGGGAGGGTGTCCCGGGTTGGTTTTCAAAAACATAAGGGGATACACCCATGGCAACTGCAACTCTGAAGACCGCCGCGTTTGGTGCCGCTAAGGCCACGCCGGCGAAAACGAAGAAGCCGAGCCTGCTGTCGCGCCTTTGGACGGCGATGATGGAAGCACAGCTCCGTAAGGCGGAACGCGAGATCAACATGCATCTCAGCTTCATCTCGCCGGACGCACTGAAAGCGGCAGGCTTCCGCCGCACGCTGGAAGGCTCGAAGGATTATCCCTTCGTAAAATAATCGCGCTCGCCTCGCGCTACGAAATTATCGCCCCGGACGGGTTTCGCCCTCCGGGGCGTTTTCGTTTCTAAGGACGAATAAGCGTCAGCGTCGCCCAGTCTTCAATAATTTCCCGCTTTTGAAGAGCCAGTCCCTGCGCCGCGTAACTCGCGAGCGCCGAGGCCGCGTGCTCGCGCAAAAGGCCGGACAGGATAACCGTGCCGCCGCGGGCGGCCGCAGCGCCGATGGATACGGAAAGCCGTTTCAGCGGCGAGAGCAGGATATTCGCGACGATCAGGTCGTAGGGTGCGTGCAAACGGACGGAGGAATGCACAAGCCCGTTGGCGTGAATCACCTGAACGAAATTTCCCGCGCGATTCATCGCTGCGTTATTTCTCGCGGTCACAACACCGACCTTGTCGATTTCGCCGGCGATCACCGGGCGGCGAAACGCGCGGGCAGCGGCGATGGCCAGAACGCCGGTGCCGGTGCCAACATCGAGAATGCGCGCGGGTCGTTTTCCTGCCCGCGCCAGCCGATCAATCGCGCGAAGACAGCCTAATGTCGTGCCGTGGTGGCCCGTGCCGAATGCCAAAGCCGCTTCAATCTCAATTCCGATTTCGTTTGTCGCAACTTTCGAGCGGTCGTGGGCACCGTGAACGATAAACCGTCCGGCTTTGACCGGTTTCAATCCTGCAAGACTGCTGGCGAGCCAATCCTTCTGCGCGACCCGTCCGAACGAGGTTTCAAGCACCTCGCTGTCGGCGGCGAGCCGCACCAATTCGCGCAGAAAATTTTCATCCGGCGCGCTTCTGAACAGAACCTCGACGGTCCACGCCGCTCCCTCCTCGAATGCGCTGACCGTGCTGTCGTCGGGATCGAGTTGCTCGTGCAGCAGATCGGCGATGTGGCGGGCGCGGGCTTCCTCCGCGCGCAGGCGCATCGAATAAACCGGATCGGACGGGTTGCTCATTCGGGCCGCTATACCCGCTCCACGAAACTGCCGACCACGCGCTTCTCGCCGGCCTTGTCGAAATTCACCGTCAGTTTGGTGCCATCCACATCGGTGATTTTGCCGTAGCCGAATTTCTGGTGAAACACCCGCTCGCCGAGCGAAAAATCCCGGGCCGTCTCGCCGGACTTCTTGACGGCAACGCCGTCGATCGTCACCGGCGATTTCACAAACCGTCCGCGCTCGTTGTTGTTTTCCTTAAAGGCCTGAGCACGCTGCCAGCCGGGCGTGCCATAGCCGGATGAAAACGGCTCGACGCGATCAAAACGTGAGCGCGGCTCGGCAAAGCCGCTCGCGGCTTCGCGCACATCCACATGCGCTTCCGGCAGTTCATCTAGAAACCGGCTCGTCTTGGCGGCAGTCCATTGTCCGTGAATGCGCCGGTTGATCGCGAAATAAATCCGCAGCCGCTTCTTCGCGCGCGTGAGGCCGACATGGGCGAGACGGCGTTCTTCTTCCAGCCCTGCGTTCCCTTGGTCATCGAGCGAACGCTGGTGCGGGAACAAGCCTTCTTCCCAGCCGGGTAGAAACACCGTATCGAATTCCAGACCCTTCGCCGCGTGCAGCGTCATCAGGTTGACGGCGTCCTGCTGCTCGCCGCTTTCAACGTCCATCACCAGCGCAATGTGCTCGAGGAAGCCGCGCATGTTCTCGAACTGCTCCATCGAGCGCACGAGTTCTTTCAGGTTCTCAAGGCGGCCCGACGCATCGGCGGAACGTTCCGCCTGCCACATACCGGTATAGCCGGATTCATCGAGGATGATCTCGGCCAGCTCCGTGTGCGGGATCTGGTCGAGCTTCGCGCGCCAGCGGTCGAAACTCTCCACGACTTCCTTAAGCGTCTGCCGCACCTTCGGTTTCAGTTCCTCGGTGGCCGTGAGCGCGCGCGCGGAATCCATCAGCGAGACGCGATGCGCCCGGCCATAGTCGTGCAGCAACTGAACCGTCGCATCGCCGATACCGCGCTTCGGCACGTTCACAATTCTCTCAAACGCCAGATCGTCGGTCTGCGAGCAGACCGAACGGAAATAGGCGAGCGCGTCGCGGATTTCCGCACGCTCGTAGAAACGCGGGCCGCCGATGACGCGATAAGGCAATCCGAGCGTGACGAAACGATCTTCAAACTCGCGCATCTGGAAGGAAGCACGCACGAGGATCGCGATCTCGGACAGTTTATGTCCCGCGCGCCCGAGCGTCTCGATCTCACCGCCGATGGAGCGTGCCTCTTCTTCGGAATCCCACGCACCGGTAACGGCGACCTTCTCGCCCGCCACATCTTCCGTTCGCAATGTCTTGCCGAGGCGGCCCTGATTGAACGAGATCAGGTGCGAGGCAGCGGCGAGAATATGTCCGGTCGAGCGATAATTGCGCTCCAGCCGCACCACTTTCGCGCCCGGAAAATCTTTCTCGAAGCGCAGAATATTATCCACTTCCGCGCCGCGCCAGCCATAAATGGATTGATCATCGTCGCCGACGCAGGAAATGTTCGCGAGCGGCGCAGCCACAGGGCGCGCCGCCAAAAGACGCAGCCACAGATACTGCGCGACGTTCGTGTCCTGGTACTCTTCCACCAGAACGTAGCGGAAGCGTTCCTGATACCGCGCGAGCACCTCCGCCGTCCGACCGAACCGCCCGAAATTCTCCAAAAGCAGGTCCACGAAATCGGCGGCGTTCAAAGTCTTCAGCCGCTGCTGATAGGCGGCATATAATTCGCGCCCGCGCCCGTCCGCGAATGCGCCATCACCGGGCGGCACATCGGAAGGTGTCAGCCCGCGGTTCTTCCAGTTATCGACGATGGCCGCGAACAGCCGCGCGGGCCAGCGTTTCTCGTCGATATCCGCGGCCTGGATCACCTGCTTCATCAGACGGATCTGGTCGTCCGTATCCAGAATTGTGAAATCGCTTTTGAGGTCCACAAGCTCGGCATGGCGGCGCAGGATTTTCACACCGATGGAGTGAAACGTGCCGAGCCACGGCATCCCCTCCACCGCCTCGCCCACCATGCGCCCGACGCGATCCTTCATTTCGCGCGCCGCTTTATTCGTGAACGTCACCGCGAGAATTTCCGAGGGGCGCGCGCGGCCGGTCGCCAGAATATGCGCGATGCGGGTCGTGAGCACCCGCGTCTTGCCGGTGCCCGCACCGGCCAGCACCAGCACCGGACCGTCCAGCGTTTCCACCGCCTCGAGCTGATCCGGATTTAAACCATTCAGATAGTCGGGTGCCGCCGCCGCGCGGGCGCGCGCGGCAATGCCGCCCGGAATGGGCGCCGGCAGGTCGTCGAGGACTTTTTTCAGCGGATCGGACACGGCCTACTTTCGCGAATCTCTTTGAGAACAAAATGGCATCGCAATACCCGTTTGGCGAGGGTTGAACCCGATAATTCGGGCGAATGGACGCAATGCGGCGGCAGTCTTACAACGCATCTATGTTCGAGGCGAAATTCCAGTCGTTCGAGGAGAGCGCGAACCCGGCCTTTGGCGCGGAGCGTGTGGCGAAGCTGCGCGCGGAACTCGGGAAGCGCGGCCTCGACGGATATGTGGTGTCTCGCGCCGACCAGCACCAGAACGAATACGTGCCGGCCTGCGAGGAGCGGGTCGCCTGGCTTTCGGGCTTCACCGGCTCGGCGGGCGCGCTGATTGTGCTCGCCGACAAGGCGGTGCTGTTCACCGACGGGCGCTACACGCTTCAGGCACGCGAGCAGGTGGACGGCAAGGTGTTCGGCATCGAACATCTGGTCAATCGTCCGCCCCCGGAATGGATCGCCGACAATCTGCCGACCGGCGCTTCGCTCGGCTACGACCCATGGCGCACGACACTCGACGGCGTGCAGCGTTTACAGAAAGCCTGCGCGCGGGCTGGCGCGAAGGCCGTTCCGGTCGATGAAAATATCATCGACCTGATCTGGACGGACCGGCCGCCGCCACCGCTGGCGAAAGTCGTGCTGCACGATCTGAAATTCGCGGGCGAAAGCGCGGAAGCAAAACTCGCGCGCATCAAGGAAGAACTTGCGAAGGCGAAGCTCGACGCGCTTGTCTTGTCGGATCCCTCTTCGGTGGCATGGACCTTCAACATTCGCGGCGGGGACGTCGCGCATACGCCGCTGCCGATTTCCTGGTCCATTATTCCCCGCGAAGGGACGCCATTTTTGTTCATCGATGCACGGAAGCTTTCCAACGAAGTGCGTGCCGCACTGTCGAAGCTTGCCGATGTGCGTGAGCCACGCGACTTCGAAGTTGAACTGCATGAAGCCGCGAGCGGCGGCCATCTGATCCACCTCGATCAGGCGACGGCGCCGCGCAAACTTGCTGACATCATCGAGAAGGCCGGCGGTACCGTTTCCAAAAGCGCTGACCCTGTGCTGCGCATGAAGGCGGTGAAGAACGCCGCCGAAATCACGGGCAGCAAGGCCGCGCACCTGCGCGACGGCGCGGCACTTTCGAAATTCCTCTGCTGGCTCGACCGCGAGGGCGCGGGGAAGAGCGAGATCCAAGCGGTTTCGGCGCTGGAAACCTTCCGCCGCGAGACAGGAAAATTAAAGGATGTTTCCTTCCCGACAATCTCAGGCAGCGGCCCGAACGGCGCGATCGTGCATTATCGCGTTACGGAAAAATCCAACCGCAAGCTCGGCAGCGGTGAATTGTTTCTCGTCGATTCCGGCGCGCAGTATGAGGACGGCACCACCGATGTGACGCGCACCATCGCCATCGGAAATCCAACCGAGGAAATGCGGCAGCGTTTCACGCTCGTGTTGAAAGGCCATATCGCCATTGCCCACGCCGTCTTCCCGGAAGGTACTACCGGCGCGCAGCTTGACTCATTCGCCCGCGCCCCGCTCTGGGCCGCGGGCCTCGACTACGACCACGGCACCGGCCACGGCGTCGGCAGCTATCTGTCGGTGCATGAAGGCCCGGCGCGCATTTCCAAATTTGGCGTGGCCGCGCTGGAGCCGGGCATGATCCTGTCCGTTGAGCCGGGCTATTACAAAACCGGCGCATTCGGAATCAGGATCGAGAACCTTGTTCTCGTCACAAAACACGCTGCCCCGAAGGGCGCCGAGAAAAAACTGCTTGGTTTCGAGACCCTCACCCTTGCCCCCATCGACCGCCGCCTGATCGTGGCCGGCATGCTGACCGGGGAAGAGCGTGAGTGGCTGAACGATTACCACCGCCGGGTGCGCGAAAGCCTTGCCTCTGGCGTGGACAAGAAAACGGCCGGCTGGCTGGAGGCCGCAACGGCAGCACTAACTACTTAGCGAAACCGGTTCCCTGGATGGAACTCCGCAGCCCCGGGCGGATTATATCTCCGCTTTCACCTGTGAGGGCTGCATCATGTCTACACTTCTGATCGTTCTGCTTGTGCTGCTTCTGATCGGCGCCCTGCCGCGCTGGGGCTACAGCCGCAACTGGGGCAATGCCCCCGGCGGCATTGTCGGCCTTCTGCTGATCATCGTGATCGTGTTGGCGCTGACCGGGAATCTCTAACGCTTCTCGCCGATCAACTTGAACCAGTCGTCTTCACTGAGCACGCTGACGCCATGGTTCTTGGCGTCGGCGAGCTTTGAGCCGGCCCCCGGTCCGGCCACGACGTAATCGGTTTTTTTCGACACCGATCCGGCGACCTTCGCGCCGAGGCGCTCGGCCATCGCCTTCGCCTCGTCGCGGGTCATTTTTTCCAGGGCGCCGGTGAATACGACTGTTTTCCCAGACACCGGGCTGTCGCTCTTCATCGCTTCCATCGGCTCGACTTCGATTTCTTCAAGCAGCGCGTCGATGGCCTGGCGGTTTTTTTTCTCCTTGAAAAATTCGACGACCGCGTCGGCGACAATCTCACCGATGCCGCCGATGTTCAGAAGCTCCTGATAGTCCTCGCTGTCCTGCTTCGCCGCGGCGGCGACCGACTTCATCATCGCAGTCGCGGTGAGATAATGCCGCGCCAGCCGGATCGCATTCGTTTCGCCGATGTGACGGATGCCGAGCGCAAAGATGAATCGATTCAGCGCGATCTTGCGGCGCTCGTTGATTGCATCGAACAGCTTGCCGACCGAGGTCTCGCCGAAGCCTTCCTGCTCCTCGATCTTCAGTTTTTTATTCCGCTTCTCCAGCGTGAAAATATCGACGGGCTGCATCACCCAGCCCTTCTCGAAGAAAAACTCCACCTGCTTTTCGCCCAGCCCTTCGATGTCGAAGGCATTTCTGGAAACAAAGTGCCGCAGCCGCTCCACTGCCTGCGCGGGACAGACCAGACCGCCGGTGCAGCGGCGCACCGCGTCCTGCTTGCCGGTTTCGGGATCGGTTTCGCGCACCGCGTGGCTGCCGCAGGCGGGGCAAATGGTTGGAAACTTGTAAGGCTTCGCACTTTTCGGGCGCTTCGCGGCGATGACATCCAGTACTTTCGGGATCACGTCGCCCGCGCGCTCGATCTTCACCGTTTCGCCGATGCGAATATCCACGCCGCCGCGAATGGGCGCGCCATCGCCGCCGATACCCTTGATGTAATCCTCGTTGTGCAGCGTCGCCATCGACACGACAACGCCGCCGACCATGACCGGCTCCAGCACCGCCGTCGGCGTCAGCGCGCCGGTGCGGCCAACGGTGATCTGGATGTCCTTAACGACAGTCGTCGCCTGCTCGGCCGGGAATTTGTGCGCGATGGCCCAGCGCGGCGTGCGCGAGACGAAGCCGAGCCGCTCCTGCCAGTCGATCCGGTCGAGTTTGTAGACAACGCCGTCGATGTCGTAATCGAGCTTGGCGCGTTTCTCCTCGATGCTGCGGTAATGCCTCATGAGTTCGGCGACGCTCTCGCATCGCTTGACCAAGGGGTTGGTCGGAATACCCCATCGCTTCAGCGCAGCCACCACTTCAAACTGGGTATCGGCAGGCAATTCGCTCACCTGCCCCCAGGCGTATCCAAAAAAGCGCAACGGCCTGCTCGCCGTCATCTTGGGATCGAGCTGGCGCAGCGTCCCGGACGCGGTGTTGCGCGGGTTCACATAAAGCTGGCCGCCCTCTTTTTTCTGACGCTCGTTCAGCTTCAGAAAATCCGCGCGGCCCATATAAACCTCGCCGCGCACCTCGAACACGTCCGGCACATCCTTGCCCTTCAGCGTTTCCGGCACTTCCTTGATCGTGCGGACATTGGCGGTGACATCCTCGCCCTCGGCGCCATCGCCGCGTGTCGCCGCCTGCACGAGCTTTCCCTTCTCGTAGCGCAGCGTGCAGGAAAGCCCATCGATCTTCGGCTCGGCGGTGAAGGCGATTTCCGCGCCTTCCTTCAGGTTCAGAAAACGCCGGATACGATCGACAAAATCGCTGACATCTTCCTCGTTGAAAGCATTCCCGAGCGACAGCATTGGCACCGCGTGCCGCACCTTCTTGAATCTGCCGGAGGGGGCCGCGCCAACCTTGCGCGTAAGGCTGGTCAGCGATTGCAGTTCGGGAAACTGCTTTTCAAGCGCCTCGTAACGACGGCGCAGTTCGTCATATTCAGCATCCGAAACGCTCGGGGCATCCTGCTGGTAGTAACGCTTGTCGTGCGCGGAAATCTCCGCCTCAAGCCGGGCATGTTCAGCCTTGGCTTCCTTGGCGGAAAGTTTATCGACGGGTTTTAGATCGGAACGCTTTGACATGCCGATATTGTGCGACATTCCGGAGCGCTTGCGAAGCAAGCGGGCGTGGAAAACTACCTCGCCCCCGCAATCAAACTTTCCGCCGCCTTGCGCGCTTCGTCGGTCACTTCGGCGCCCGCCAGCATGCGCGCTATTTCCTCGCGCTTCTTCTTATCATCTAACGTCATAACGCGCGTGGCAACGCGCTTGTCGCCATCGACCAATTCCTTATGCACGACGAGATGGTTGGCGGCCCTCGCCGCCACCTGCGGCGCGTGGGTGACCGAGAACACCTGAACTTTTTCCCCTAAACGAGCCAGCCGCGCGCCGATAGCGTCGGAAACGGCACCGCCCACCGCCGTATCGATTTCGTCGAACACCAGCGTCGGCGCCGAGCCGCGATCCGCCAGCACCACCTTCAGCGCCAGCAGAAACCGCGCCAGTTCGCCCCCCGACGCCACCTTCATCAGCGGCCCCGGCCGCGCGCCCGGATTGGTGCGCACCCAGAATTCGATCCGGTCGAAGCCATCCGGTCCCGGCGAAGCGGGATCGCTTTCAATCTGCGTGATGAATTCCGCCCGCTCCAGTTTCAGGGGTGCCAGTTCCGCGTTCACCGATTGATCGAGCAGTGCGCCCGCCTTCTGGCGCTCGAAGGACATGGCTTCGGCCGCCCTGCGATAATTTTTCTCCGCTTCGGCGGCGGCTTTCTGCAAGGCTTCGAGTTTCTCCGCGCCCCGGTCGAGGGCCTCAAGATCCGCCCTGAAGCGATCCGCCACCACCGGCAATTCCCCGACGGTTGAGCCATATTTCCGCGCCGCCGCGCGCAGGCCGAACAAACGCTCCTCGTTTCGTTCCAGTTCCTTCGGGTCGAAGTCGGCAATCAGGAGCGCGCTCTCCAGTCCCGTGCGCGCTTCCTCGAGCGATTGCAGCGCCTGATCCAGCGCCTTTACCGGCGCGCCGACCAGATCGCCCGCATCGGCCACGCGGCGTTCCAGTTTTCGCAGGGCCGCCGACAAAGAGGGAATCGGCGATGCCGCCCCCGCCACCGTCTCATGCGCGTCGCGCAAATCGTCAGCGGCTTTTTCCGCGCGCATCAGTTGCGCGCGCCGTTCCGCCAGCGCCTGTTCTTCGCCGGCCACAGGTGCCAGCGCCGTCAGTTCCTCCACCGCATGGCGGATAAAATCCGCTTCCGCCATCGCGCGATTCAGCCGCTCGCGTTCGGCGGCGGTCGTCTGCTCGGCCACGCGCCACAAATTCCAGAGACGGGTTACATTGACCGCGGCGTCCGTGAGTCCACCGAATGCATCCAGCAGGATGCGGTGCGTCGCCGTCTCGATGAGTGCGCGCTCGTCATGCTGGCCGTGAATCTCCACGAGCTTGCGCCCGATGTCTTTCAGCACCTGCACGGTAACCGGCTGGTCGTTGACGAAGGCTTTGGTCTTGCCGTCGGAAAGCTGCACGCGGCGCAGGATGAGATCGCCGCCGCTGTCGAGCCCGTTCTGTTTGAGAATGCCGCGCACCGGATGGTCGCATTTGACGTCGAAGCTCGCGACCACCTGCCCCTGCTGCGCGCCGTTACGAACCAGCGAAGCATCGCCGCGCGAGCCAAGCGCCAGCCCGAACGCATCGAGCACGATGGATTTGCCCGCCCCCGTCTCCCCGGTCAGTGCCGTCAGGCGCGAGGCGAGGTCGATGTCGAGGCGATCGATGAGGACGATGTCGCGGATGGAAAGATGGGCAAGCATGGCGGCCTGATTCCCGTTGGGACCGGCCAGAATCTAGCTTGGAACAAAACAGGAACGCAAGCCCGCCTTCGCGCTGGCGAGCGCAGCGAGCGGCCAGCACGAAATCAAGTGTTACGAGCGCGGGAAACCTTCGTCCACCGGCTGCGGATGGCCGGGCAGTGGTCCGCGCGGCGCTTCGATCACGGTCGGGCCTTCCGGCTCGGGCGCGGGTGTTGGCGCAGCAGCCGGAGCAGGTGCTGGCCGTGCCGGAACGGGGGCCGCCTGCTTTGCCGGAGAGGCGGTTCTGACCGTGGTGCCCGGCTTCTGGCCGAATGCCTGGCTGATCCAGCTATTCTTGTTTTCCTGCGGCATGTTCCCGCCGCTCTCCACCAGCTTGTAGGCGTCGCGATACCACTGGCTCGACGGGAAATTGTGACCGAGCACCGCGGCCGCTGTCTCCGCCTCGTTCACAATGCCGAGCGCCATGTAGGCTTCGGTCAGGCGCATCAGGGCTTCTTCCACATGGCGCGTAGTCTGATACTGCGTGACCACTGACTTGAAGCGGTTGATGGCGCCGGTGAAATTGCGCTTGTCCATGTAATAACGGCCGATCAGCATTTCCTTGCCCGCGAGCTGGTCGCGGGCAACCTCGAGCTTGCGGCGCGAGCCTTCGGCATATTCGGTGTCGGGATATTTGCGGATCACTTCTTCCAGCGAGCGCATGGCGCGCTCGGTCGCCTGCTGGTCGCGGGTGATGTCGGGGATACGGTCGAAATAGGACGAGGCCATCAGATACTGCGCGTAGGCGGCATCCTGGCTGCCGGGATGCAGCGCCACATAGCGGCGCGCGGCGGCGATCGTCTCGTCGTGTTTCTGTTCCTGGTAGTAGGCGAAGGCGGACATCAACAGCGATTTGCGCGCCCATTCCGAATAGGGATGCTGCCGGTCAACTTCCTCGAATTTCTTGGCGGCGTCGGAGTATTCGCGCCGGTTCAGGAGCGTCAGCCCCTCATTGTAGAGCTTGTCCGCCGGCTCGTCGGGAAGGATCGCATTCTTGTCGTGGTCCGCGCAGCCGGACAGCGGCAGCACCACGGCCACCGAAGCAAGCGCCAGATAGAATGCAAAACCAGCGCCGCGAAAACGGTCGAGCAGCCGACGCATGAACCCTCTTACCCCGATTTGGCCTGACGGCGCGGCACGCCTGTCAGGCTACGGGACTCGTACCAACAACGAGTTACCCGCGCCAGTCGGGTAGCTTTTGAATAGGTCTTGATTGTGACAGGTGGTTAAGAGCGGTCCGCGCCATAGGCCGGAACCGCGACCGGGGACGGCAGGTCGGCATGGCCGCGAACCTTGCGGCGCTTCGGTTCAACAATGGTCCAGGCGGAACGGTCGGCCTCAAGGGCGGCGACAACCTGGGCATTCAGCTTGTGGCCGCCGCAGACCGAGTGATAGCGGCCGAGGATCGGCAGGCCCGCGAGGGCGAGGTCGCCGACGGCATCCAGCGCCTTGTGGCGGACGAACTCGTCGGCGTAACGCAGGCCGGCCGGGTTCAGGATGCGGTCTTCGGCGATGCAGATGGTGTTGTCGAGCGAGGCGCCGAGCGCATAACCGGCGCTCCAGAGCTTCGCCACATCGCTCATGAATCCGAAGGTGCGGGCGCGGGAGAGTTCGCGCTCGAACACGGTGCGGGTGAGCGTCGCCGCGTAACGCTGGCGGCCGATCAGGGCATGGGGGAAGTCGATTTCGATCTCGATGCGGAAGCCGGCGTCGTAGGGGAGCAGTTCGCCCATCGCGCGGCCGGCTTCGACGCGGATGGGCTTCAGAATTTTCAGGTAGCGGCGCGGCGCGGACTGGTGGTCGATGCCGGCCTTGTTGATCGCTTCCACGAAGGCAATCGAGCTGCCGTCGAAGATCGGCACTTCACCGCCATCCACTTCGATGATGATGTTATCGACGCCGAGACCGACGATGGCCGCGAGCAGGTGTTCGACCGTCGAGCACATGGCACCCTGGCCATCGCCGATGACGGTCGCAAAATCGGTGTTGCGGACAGCGCGCGACGAAGCGGCGATCATGCGGCGCGGGCCGCCATTGTTGCCTGCCTGCGCGAAAACGATGCCGGTATTGATGTCAGCGGGGAGCAGCGAAACCCGGGCCGGTGCGCCGCCATGGACACCACGGCCCATGAGGTCGACACGCTGCGCCAGAGTTGTCTGAAAAACTGCCTTCATCCCCACCACCAGAGTTACCGTTACGTCCTCTGGACCCCTGTCCCGCTACGCCCCAACCACTGGGATCGACCCGTGGCTTTTGGTTAGCGAAACGATACCGGCAGGGGGGATAGCCGCAAGTCACGGTTTCTTACCGTTTGTTACCGGAATCCGACCTGTTTATGCCGGTTTCTCGCCATTATCTGCTCCCGCTGTAACAAACGAAAAGCGCCCGGCGGAACCGCCGGGCGCCTCACTTTTGGTTTCTGTGGATATCCTGGCCGTGTTCTAGGCCTGGCGGCGGAGGAAAGCCGGGATTTCCAGCTCGTCCTCGTTCATTTCGGGCTTCGGAGCGCGGTTTTGCGAATCGAGACCCGGACCACGGCCAGCCGGACGGCGGGCATATTCGGATACCTGATCCTGCGGACGCTGTTCCGGCATCCGGCGGCGTTCCTGCGGTTCCTCGCTCGTTTCGATCGAGTGGGGCTCGAAATGATCGGGTTCCGGTTGCGGTTGCCGGCGACCGAGGCCGACCTTGGCGAGACGTTCAAGCAGGGTCATGCGCTTCTGCTCCATCGAGTCATCGGTGTGTTCGATCTCGCCGCGGCTGGCCTGGATCTGGCGCTGGGCCTGAGCGGGAAACTCGTCCACACGCGGCATCCGGGGAGCGCGCCTTTCGGCGCGTTCCGGACGCGGCGGAAGGAACGGCGCGATCAGTTCTTCCTGATGTTCCTCATGCCCGGTTTCGTGTGCCGGCTCGAAGAACGACGGACGCGGCGGCAGCGGACGGATGGTCACTTCATCTGTTTCCGGAGCGAGCGGCGCTTCGTCGTGCTGAAACGGAGCTGTGTGGGTGGAGTCGCGATAGGCGTGTGATTGGTGAGTCTGCTTCGTCAGCGACGGCTCGAATGCGCGGGCAACCGCCATGCGGCCGGCGACCGACGCCGCGCTGAAGCGGTTGGCGGTCTGGATGGTTTCCGGCTTCGATACGCTCTCGATGCCGGTGGCAACCACCGACACGCGCACGATGCCTTCGAGCGCCGGATCGAACGTGGCGCCGAGAATGATGTTCGCTTCCGGATCGACTTCCTCGCGGATGCGGGGCGCGGCTTCATCGACCTCGTAAAGCCCGAGATCCTTGCCGCCGGTGATCGAGATGAGCAGACCCTTGGCGCCGCGCATCGAGACTTCGTCGATCAGCGGATTGGCGATCGCGGCTTCGGCGGCGTTGAGCGCGCGCTTGTCGCCGGAGGCTTCGCCGGTGCCCATCATCGCCTTGCCCATTTCGCGCATCACGG